>JAICLU010000210.1 GCA_025925195.1 Thermoleophilia bacterium | reverse complement strand
GCTCGTCGAGACGCCCGTCCTGACGACGATTCACGGATTTTCGTCGCCGGGCATCCTGCCCGTCTTCGAGCGGTACGACTCGAGCACCGCGTACGTCGCGATCAGCGACGCCGACCGCCATCCGAGTCTCGACTACCTGGCCACGATCCACCACGGAATCGACACCGATGCCTTCTCGCTGCAGCGTTCGGCGGGCTCCTATCTCCTGTTCTTCGGGCGTATCCATCCCGACAAGGGAACCGTCCAGGCGATCGACGCTGCGGAGCGGCTCGGCCTCCGGCTCGTCATCGCCGGGATTGTCCAGGACCAGGTCTACTTCGACACCGAGGTTGCGCCCCGGATCGACGGCGACCGGGTGCGCTACGTCGGCGCGGTCGGGCCTGCGCAGCGATCGGAGCTGCTCGGCGGCGCTCGGGCGCTGCTGCACCTGATCGCCTTCGACGAGCCGTTCGGCTTCAGCGTCGTCGAGGCGATGGCGTGCGGCACCCCCGTGGTCGCATTCGGCCGCGGCTCGATGCCGGAGTTGATCGACGACGGGATCACAGGCTTTCTCGTCGACGACGTCGAGGGTGCCGTGGACGCCGTCGGCCGGGCGGCGGCACTCGACCGCGCCGCGATCCGGGACCAGGCCGTCGCCCGGTTCGGACGCGCGCGCATGGTCGACGCCTACCTCGACGCATACGCGGCTGTGACCGCGTGAGTCCCTTCGAGCCGGACAGGTTCCGGCTCGGTGTCAACTACTGGCCGGCGGCGCAGGCCATGAACTGGCTGCGTGCCTACGATCCCGCCTGCACACGTCGCGATTTCGAGCGTGCGAAGAGCGTCGGCCTCGACACGATCAGGATCTTCGTCCGCTGGGAGGACGCACAGCCGACGCCGTCGACGATCGACTCGGCGATCCTCGCCCGGCTGGTCGATACCGCGGACCGCGCGGTCGAGGCGGGGGTCACCCTGCTCGTCACGCTGTTCGTCGGTCACATGAGCGGCGCCAACTGGGCGCCGAGCTGGGCCGTCGGAGGCAGGGACGGCGACCGCCGCTTCCGGATCGTCTCGGGAGGACGGGCGCTGCCGTCCGCGACGGGCCTGCGCAACTGGTACGCGGACCCCGCGGTCGCCGACGCGCAGGAACGGCTGGCGGGCGCCACGGCCACTGCGCTCGCCGGCCATCCCGGCGTCTGGGGCTGGGACCTCGGGAACGAGAACTCGAACTGCACGCTGCCGCCCGATCGGCGCGCCGGCGAGGCATGGCTCGAACGCATGTCGACGGCGCTCAGACGAAGCGACCCCGGACGGCCGGTCACGATCGGCCTGCACATGGAGGACCTCGAAAACGACCGCCTGATCGGCCCGGCCGAGGCGGCACGCTTCTGCGACGTCGTCTCGATGCACGGCTACCCGATCTACGCCGACTGGGCGGCCGGCCCGACCGATCACGAACTGGTCGCCTTTCTCGCCGAGATCACGCGCTGGCTCGCCTCCGGCGCACCGGTGCTCTTCGAGGAGTTCGGCCTGCCGACCGCGCCGGGCGCGACGGCCGCCGACCCGGGGAGCGGCGTGCTCGACGAGGAGGCGGCAGCGGTCTACACCGGTCGAGCGCTCGACGGTCTTCGCGAGGCCGGCTGCATCGGCGCGTTCCTCTGGTGCTTCAGCGACTACGTCTCCGAGCTCGCGGCGGTGCCGCCGTTCGACGCCGCACCGCACGAGCTCGGCTTCGGGCTCTGGCGGGCGGACGGC
>JAICLU010000018.1 GCA_025925195.1 Thermoleophilia bacterium | reverse complement strand
TCGAGCCGCGATTCGTGAACGGGCGCCGCTACACGACGCGCGAGGTGCTCGCGATCGTCGAGGAGAGCTTCGCCGAGGTGAACGCCTCCCTTTGCGCGGCGATCGGCGAGCGCGCGGTGCCGATGAACGGCGCCGAGATCGGGCTCGCAGCCGTGCAGGTGCCGGAGCTCGGTCTCGTCGGCGACCCGCTGCCGTGTGCGCCGCCCGCGATCCTCGGGGCGCTCGCCGCGGGCCTCGTCCCCGTCGTCTCGCCGCTCGCGCGGGGTCCGCTGAACGTCAACGCCGACGAGATGGCGTCGGCACTCGCCGTCGGGCTCGGCGCCGAACGGATCAGCTTCCTCACGGACGTGCCGGGGGTGTACCGCGACGGCGAGCTCGTGCAGTCGATCCGCGCCGACAGCGCGCGGTCGCTCGTCGCAGGCGGCGTCTTCGACGGCGGCATCGTGCCGAAGCTCCTCGCCGCCGCGCTCGCCGCGAAGAGCGGCATCGCTGCCGACATCGGCGCGACGGCGGTGGTCGCATGAGCGCGGTCGCGCAAGGCGCGCTGCTGCCGACGTACCCGGAGACGCGCGTCACGTTCGTCTCGGGGGACGGCGTCCAGTTGACCGGCGCCGACGGCCGCCGGTACCTGGACTTCGCGGCCGGCATCGCCGTCGTCGGTCTCGGCCATCGCCATCCGGCACCGCTCGCCGCCGCACACGCGCAGCTCGACCGGCTCTGGCACGCGTCGAACCTGTTCGGCACCGAGCCCGTGTCCGCGCTGGCCGCGATCTTGTCGGATCGCTTCGGCGGCGCCCAGGCGTTCTTCTGCAACTCCGGCACGGAGGCGAACGAGGCCGCGATCAAGTACGCGCGGAAGGCGACGGGGAAGAGCGGCGTGATCGCGCTCGAGCAGAGCTTCCACGGACGGACAACCGGCGCGCTCGCGGTCACCGGCCAGCCCGCGAAGCGCGCCGCCTTCGAACCGCTCTTCGACGACGTCCGGTTCGTCGCTCCGAACGACGTCGACGCGCTCCGCGCTGCGATGTCCGGCGACGTCGGGCTCGTCCTGCTCGAGCCGGTGCTCGGCGAGGGGGGCGTCATCCCGCTCGACCCGGCGTTCGTCGCGGCCGCCCGCGAGCTCGACGCGCTCCTCGCGCTCGACGAGGTGCAGACCGGCGTGGGACGCACGGGCACCTTCTTCGCGTTCGAGCAGCTCGGCGTGGCGCCGGATCTCGTGACGCTCGCGAAGGGGCTCGCGAACGGGTTGCCGATCGGCTGCCTGCTCGTCGCCGACCACGCGCTCGGCGCATTCGTCCCCGGCGACCACGGCTCGACCTTCGGCGGCAATCCCGTCTCGTGCGCCGCGGCGGTCGCCGTCTGCGAGACGATCGACGAGGAGCTGCTCGCGGGCGTCCGGGCGAACGGGGCACGGCTGCTCGCCGGCCTCGCATCGCTGCCGCACGTCGTCGAGGCGCGCGGCCGCGGCCTGCTCGTCGGCGCCCACCTCGACGTTCCCGCCGGGCCCGTGGTCGACGCAGCGCTCGACGCCGGGCTCGTGACCTTGACGTCCGGCGCGAACGTCCTGCGCCTCGCGCCGCCGCTCGTCGTCGACGCAGCGGCTGTCGACCACGCCCTCGAGATCCTGACGGAGGTGCTCAGCGCATGAACCGGAACGAACGCCACGCGACGATCCTGCGACTCGTCCGCGAGCAGCCGCTGTCGACGCAGACGGAGCTGGCCGAAGCGCTGCGGGCCGAGGGGCACGAAGTGGTGCAGACGACCGTCTCGCGCGACATCCACGAGCTCGGCCTGATCAAGGTGCGCCACGAGAGCGGCCGGCTGATCTACGCCTTCCCGGAGGACACCGCGGGCTACAGCGAGGAGCTGTCGGACGCGCTGACCCGCTGGGCGCTGACACTCGAGGCGAGCGGCAACCTCGTCGTCGTGGTCACGCCGTACGGCTATGCGAGCGCGCTCGCGCAGGCGATCGACGTCGCTCGGCACCCACACATCGCCGGCACGATCGCCGGTGAGAACACGGTGCTGCTCATCTCGCGCGAGCCGGTGACCGGCGCCGAGCTGGCCGATCAACTGCGCGCGCAGAGGCTCGCGGCGTGAAGGTCGACCAGGCGACGCCGCGCGTCATCCTCGACGCGCTGCCGGTCGGCGAGCGGGTCGGGATCGCGTTCAGCGGCGGTCTGGACACGTGTTGCGCGCTCGCGTGGATGCGCGAGAACGGCGCCGTCCCGTACGCCTTCACCGCCGACCTCGGCCAGTACGACGAGCCGGACATCGACGCGGTGCCCGAGCGCGCGCGCCAGTACGGCGCGGAGGAGGCCGTGCTCGTCGACTGCAAGGACGCGCTCGTCCGCGAGGCGTTCGCGGCGTTGCAATGCGGCGCGTTCCACATCCAGACCGCGGGACGCCGGTACTTCAACACGACGCCGCTCGGCCGCGCCGTCACCGGAACGTTGCTCGTTCGGGCCATGGCCGAGCACGGCGTCGAGATCTGGGGCGACGGGTCGACGTACGAGGGCAACGACATCGAGCGGTTCTATCGCTACGGGCTGCTCTCGAACCGCGACCTGCGGGTCTACAAGCCGTGGCTCGACGCCTCGTTCGTCGACGAGCTCGGCGGCCGCAAGGAGATGAGCGAGTACCTCGAGGCGCGCGGGCTGCCGCACGGATCGGGCGCGATCGAGAAGGCGTACTCGACGGACGCGAACATCCTCGGCGCGACGCACGAGGCGAAGGACCTCGAGCTGCTCGGGACGAGCATGAAGATCGTCGAGCCGATCATGGGCGTCCCCTTCTGGGACGCCGCCCTCGAGATCGAGCCCGAGCTTGTGACGATTCGTTACGAGCACGGGGTGGCGGTCGGCGATCCGGTCGAGACGATCCGCTGGGCGAACGAGGTCGCAGGCAGGCACGGCCTGGGCATGTCCGACCAGATCGAGAATCGCGTGATCGAGGCGAAGAGCCGCGGCATCTACGAGGCGCCGGGGATGGCGCTGCTGCACATCGGCTACGAACGGCTGCTGTCGGCGATCCACAACGAGGCGACGCTCGAGCGCTATGCCGTCGACGGGCGCAGGCTCGGCCGGCTGCTCTACGAAGGCCGCTGGTTCGACCCGCAGGCGCTGATGCTGCGCGAATCGCTCCAGCACTGGGTGGCCGGCCCGGTGACCGGCGAGGTGACGATCGAGCTGCGCCGCGGAGACGACTACACGATCCTCGACACGACGGGCGACCTGACGTACGACCCGGAGCGGCTCAGCATGGAGCGCAGCGCGACCGCGTTCACCGCCGGCGACCGGATCGGGCAGCTCGCGGTCCAGGTCAACGACATCGCCGACACGCGCGCGATGCACGAGAAGCAGGGCTACCGGCCCCTACAAGATCAGATGCCGTGACCCTGTGGAGCGGCAGGGTGGAGGGCGAGCTGGCGCCCGAGGTCTGGGCGTTCCTCAAGGCCGAGGACGCCGAGCTGCTGCCGTACGACTGCGCCGGCACGCTCCTGCACGCGCAGCGGCTGCACGCCGCCGGCCTCCTCGACGACGACGAGCTCGCTCAGGCGACGCAGAAGCTTGCGGCGATCACTGCCGACGACCTCGATCCAGCCGACGAGGACGTGCACAGCGCGATCGAGCGGCTGCTCGGTCCACTGGGCCGCAAGATCCACGCCGGCCGGTCGCGCAACGACCAGGTCGCGACCGCGCACCGCCTTTACGTCCAGGACGCGTGCGACGAGGCGTCGGCGGCGATCCGCGCGTTCGGCGCCGTACTGCTCGCGCTCGCCGAGGCGGAGGCGGACACGCCGATGCCCGCGTACACGCACCTACAGCGGGCGCTGCCGATCACGCTCGGGCACCACCTGCTCGCCTGGGTGGAGATGCTCGAGCGCGACGTCGCGCGGTTTGCGTTCGTCCGGAGCCAGGCGGAGCCGTCGCCGCTCGGCGCGGGCGCCGTCGCAGGCTCGACGCTGCCGCTGCCGGCGCCGCCGAATGCGATGCGCAACACGGTGGACGCCGTCGCCGACCGCGACTTCGTCCTCGACTACCTCTACGCGTGCGCAACGCTCTTCGTCCATCTCTCGCGGGTCTCGGAGGAGCTCTGCCTCTGGGCGACGAGCGAGTTCGGGTTCGCGCGGCTCCCCGAGAGCGCGGCGACCGGGTCGTCGATGATGCCGCAGAAGCTGAACCCCGACGTCGCCGAGCTGACGCGCGGGAAGACGGGCACCGCGATCGGGCGGCTGACCGGTCTGCTCGCGACGGTGAAGGGGCTGCCGCTCGCGTACAACTCCGACCTCGCAGAGGACAAGCAGGCCACATTCCGTTCCCGGCGCGACGTGAAGCTCGCGCTCGGCGCGCTCGCGACGCTCGTCGGCGGGCTCGAGCTCGACCGGGGACGGCTCGCAGCGGCGGCGTCCGATCCGCTGCTCCTTGCGACCGACGCGGCCGAGGCGCTCGTCCGCGAGGGCGTGCCGTTCCGCGACGCGCACGAGCAGGTGGCCGCGAGCGTCCGCGCCGGGACGTTCGAGCCGCCGGAGCCCTCGCCGCGGATCGGTGACGTCGCCGCGGCGGTCCGCGCGGCGAAGGAGCGCTGGGGATGCTGAACACGGTCTCGCTCGAGGGCCGCGACCTGCTGCGGATCGGCGACCTCTCGCGCGACGAGGCCGAGGCGATCCTCGACCTCGCGGTCGAGCTGCGCGAGCAGCCGAAGCAGCCGCTGCTCGCGGGCGCCACGCTCGGCCTCTACTTCGCGAAGCACTCGACGCGCACGCGGGTCTCGTTCTCGGCCGGCATGGCGCAGCTCGGCGGCGTCGCGATCCCGCTCGCGCCGGAGGAGCTGCAGTTGTCGCGCGGCGAGTCGCTGCCCGACACCGCCCGCGCCCTCTCGGGCTACCTCGACGCGCTCGCCGTCCGCACGCACGGCCACGCGGAGCTCGAGGCCTGGGCGCAGTGGGCGTCGATCCCGGTGATCAACGCGCTGACAGCCGACGAGCATCCCTGTCAGGCGCTCGCCGACGCCATGACGATGCGCGACCGGATCGGCTCGCTCGAGGGCGTACGCGTGGCCTGGGTCGGCGACGGATCGAACGTGCTCGTGTCGCTCGCTGCGCTCGGGCGCCTGCTCGGGTACGACGTCGTCGCGGCGTGCCCGCCCGGGTACGACGCCGAGGGCGTGACGACGGTGGTCGACGCGCGGGAGGCGGTCGAGGGTGCGGACGTCGTCGTGACCGACACGTGGATCAGCATGGGACAGGAGCACGAGCGCGTGCAGCGGTTGCTCGACCTCGAGCCCTACCGCGTCGACCGCGAGCTGCTCGCGCTCGCGTCCGACGATGCGTTCGTCATGCACTGCCTGCCGGCGCATCCCGGCGAGGAGATCACCGCCGAGGTGCTCTACGGCGACCGTTCTGCGATCTGGGACGAGGCGGAGAACCGCCTACACGTGCAGAAGGCTCTGCTCGTGCAACTTCTGCGACCGGCTTAAGCCAGCCGCAACGTTCCCTCGAGCCACGCGCGGCCGACGACGACGCCGTCGATCCCGAGCGCGGCGACGGCGTCGACGTCGGCAGCGTCGCGGATCCCGCCTGCGGCGAGGATCTCGCCGGAGAATGCGCCTCGCGCTTCACGAAGCAGCTCGAGGTCGGGGCCGGTGCGCGTGCCGTCCCGCTCGACCGCCGTGCAGAGGACCTTCGTGACGCCCGCCCTCGTGCAGCGTTCGAGGGCGTCGCGCGTCGTCAGTCCGGACGACTCGAGCCAGCCGCGCGTTCGCACGACGCCGCCCGCGACGTCGACGGCGACGACGACGTCGCCGAACTCCTCCAGCGGGACCTCGCCGAACGCTGCTGTGCCGATCATCACGCGTGCCACCCCTGCGGCCCGGAGCGCTTCGGCATCGGCCACCGTGCGCACGCCGCCCCCGAGCTGGACCGGTACCGGCGCCGCCGTGTCGACCACGACGCGTGCGAGCTCCACGGGGGCGCCGCCGTCGCGGGCGGCACCGAGCGCCACGACGTGGACGAAGGGCGGGGCGGCCGCAGCCGCCGTCCGTACGAGCTCGAGCGGGTCGCCGGCGTCGACCTCGACTCGGTCGTAGTCGCCCTGCCGAAGCCTGACGGCCTTGCCGTCGAGCACGTCCACCGCAGGAATCACCAGCATGTTACCATGCTAACACGATGGAACAATACGAGCTCTTCGACGTGATCGCGTCGCTCAAGTCCCCGGCGGAGGTCGAGCGTTTCTTTCGCGACCTCTGCACGCGGTCGGAGCTCGAGGCGATGGCGCATCGCTGGGAGGTCGCGCAACTCCTCGCCGAGGGGCTGCCGTACCTCGAGGTCGCGAAGCGCGCCCACGCATCCACCACGACCGTGACGCGCGTGGCCCAGTGGCTGCGCAACGGCGAGGGCGGCTACGAGCTCGCACTGCGGAGGCGAAAGCGATGATGAGGATCGCCGTCCCGTCGAAGGGCCGTCTGCGCGAGCCGACGATCCAGCTCCTGCACGACGCCGGCCTCGCGCCCGAGACGCCGGGCGACCGTGCACTCGCGTTCCCGTGCGGCAATGCGCCGGTCGAGGGCCTGCTCGTGCGGGCCGACGACGTGCCCGAGTACGTGCAGGACGGCGTGGTCGACTGCGGGATCACCGGCATCGACATCGTCCGTGAGAGCGGCGCGAACGTCGTCGAGCTGGTGCGGCTCGGTTACGGGCGCTGCTCGCTCGAGGCGGCGGTGCCGAACGAATCGCAGCTCGCCTCGCTTGCCGACCTGCGCGGCGCCCGCGTCGCGACGAGCTTTCCGCGGCTCGCGCGAGAGTTGCTGCCCGACGTCGAGCTCGTCGACGTGCACGGCTCCGTCGAGCTGGCGCCGCGGCTCGGGCTCGCCGAAGCGATCGTCGACCTCGTCTCGAGCGGCTCGACGCTGCGCACGAACGGTCTTCGGTCGATCGGGACGCTGCTCGAGTCGGAGGCGGTGCTGATCGGCCCGCCGGAGAACGCCGGCGCCGGGGCGCAGCTCGCGGGCGTCTTCCGGAGCGTCGTCGAGGCGCGCGGCGCGCGCTATCTGATGCTGAACGCACCGACCAAGTCGCTCGAGCTGATCTGCAGCCTCGTGCCGGGCTCGCGCTCGCCGAGCGTGCTGCCGCTCGCCGAACCGGGGATGGTCGCAGTGCACAGCGTCGTCCCGGCCGAGGAGGTCTGGCGGCTGCTGCCCGCGCTCGAGGAAGCCGGCGCCACGTCGATCCTACTCGTGCCGCTGGAGCGGATGCTCGGATGAGCGTCGCCGACATCGTCGAGGACGTCCGCGCGCGAGGCGAAGAGGCCGTGCGCGAGTGGGCCGTGAAGCTCGACGGGGTCGAGCCCGCGCGCGCGATCGCGGGCGGCGAGCTGCCCGTCGACGCGGTGCGTACGCTCGCCGGTCGCGTCCGCCGCTTCCACGAGGCGCAGCGTCCTCGCGACGTGCGCCTGGAGATCGAGCCGGGCGTCGAGCTCGAGCGGCGCTGGGCTCCGCTCGACTCGGTCGGCATCTACGTGCCGCGCGGTCTCGTCTCGACGCTCGTCATGTGCGCGGTGCCCGCGCAGGCGGCCGGGGTCGGGCGGCTCGTCGTCGTGACGCCCCCGGCCGGCGCGTCGCTCGTGGCGGCCGCGGCCGAGCTGCTCGGGATCGGCGAGGTCTGGGCGGTCGGCGGGGCCCAGGCGATCGCTGGGCTCGCGTATGTCCATCGGGTCGACAAGATCGTCGGGCCCGGCAACCCGTACGTGAACGAGGCGAAGCTGCTCGTCTCCCGCGACGTCGCGATCGACTTGCCGGCCGGTCCGTCCGAGGTTGTGGTCGTCCTGGGCCGCGGCGGCGATCGTCGCATCGCGGAGCTCGAGGTCGCCGCGCAAGCGGAGCACGGCCACGAGGCGGTGTGCGAGATCGTCGACGGAACCGATCTCGAGGCCGCGCTCGCGCGGGTCGAGGAGCTCGCGCCGGAGCACGTCGTCCTGCTCGGCGAGGCCGAGACGCTCGCCGGCCGCATCCGGAACGCCGGCGCGGTGTTCGTCGGCGAGAGCTCGCCCGTCGCGAGCGGCGACTACGCGACCGGCGGCAACCACGTCCTGCCCACGGGTCGCTGGGCACGCTCGACCGGTGGGCTCGGGCTCGAGACCTTCATGAAGCCCGTGACCGTGCAGCGGCTGAGCGCCGACGGGCTCGCCCTCGTCCGGCGGACGGTCGAGGCCCTCGCGGCCGTCGAGGGAATGACGGCGCACGCAGCGGCGGTGCAGCGGTGAGAGCGTTGCCGCCCGAGTTCACGCCGTACGCGTGGGCGCCCTCGACCGAGGAGCTCGCGGCCCGCGCCGGACTCGACCCCGTCGAGATCGTCCGTTTCGACGGGAACGTACCGCCGCTGCCGCTGCCGAGCTCGCGTCCCGGGGCGATTGCGGCCGCGCTGAGCGAGATCAACACCTATCCGCACGGCGGCTACCCGCACATCCACGAGGCGATCGCCGACTACGCGGGCGTGGAGCCGGAGAACGTCGTGCTCGGTGCCGGCGCCGACGACCTGATCATGCTCGTCGCACGCGCGTACGCCGGGCCGGGAGACGTGGTCGCGATTCCGCCGGAGCCGACGTATCCCGTGTTCAGGGTCGCTGCGAACCTCGCCGGCGCGACGGTGGGTGACGACGCGCCGGTGCTGACGTTCGCGTGCCGGCCCGGCAATCCATTCGGCGACCTGCCGCCCCTGCCTGAGGCGCGGCCGCTCGCCGTCGACGAGGCGTACTTCGAGTACTCGGGCGGCGAGACGGCCCTGCCGCTGCTCGACGACGGCGTGATCGTCATCCGCACGTTCTCGAAGGCCTTCGCCATGGCGGGCGCACGCATCGGCTACCTGCTCGCCGACCCCGGGACGGCGGCGGCGCTCGCCGCGCACCAGGCGCCGGCGCAGGTGTCGACGCTGTCCGTCGCGCTTGCGCTCGCCGCCCTGCGGACGCCGCCGGACGTGACGCCGGTGATCGAGGAGCGCGAGCGGCTGGCGCAGGAGCTGCGCGGCCTCGGCTTCGAGCCGCTGCCGTCGCGCGCCAACTTCGTCTACGTCCCGACGGAAGACGGCGCGGCGGTCTCGGAGCGGCTGCTCCGGCGGGGCTGCGTCGTGCGCGTCCAGCCGGGCGGCATCCGCATCAGCGTCCGCGACCGCGAGGACGACGACCTGCTGCTGAGCGCGCTTGCGGGCGAGCCCGCACCGCCGTCTCGCAGCGCCCGCTCCGTGCGCGCGACGGCCGAGACGACGGTGCGCATCCGGCTGGGCCTCGACGGCGCGGGCCGCGTCAGGGTCGGTGCCGGCGGCGGGCTCTACGACCACCTGCTCGAGCAGCTCGCGTTCCACGGCGGGCTCGATCTCGTGCTCGAGGGCACCGGCGACTGGGAGACCGGCGAGCACCACGTCGCGGAGGACGCCGCGATCGCGCTCGGCGAGGCGATCGACCGCACGCTCGGCGACCGTCGCGGCATCGCGCGCTACGGGTCGGCGGTCGTGCCGATGGACGACGCGCTCGCGCGTGCGGCGGTCGATCTGGGCGGGCGCCGGGGGGCGGAGATCGCCCTCGCTGCAGATCCGGGGCTCGCGCGACACATGCTCGAGAGCCTTGCGAACGCGGCGCGGATGACGTTGCACGTCAGCGCGGAGGGGCGCGACGCGCACCATGTCGCGGAAGCGGCATTCAAGGCGGTCGGCAGGGCGCTCCGCGAGGCGAGTCGGGAGGACGGCGCAGAGCTGCCCTCGACGAAAGGCCTGATGTGAAAACGGTCGCGATCTGCCGTTACGGCGCCGGCAACGTGCGCTCGGTGGAGCTGGCGCTCGGGCGGCTCGGCGCGGAGCTCACCGACGACGTCGCGAACGCCGATCTTGCGATCTTGCCCGGCGTCGGCTCGGCGCGGACGGCGATGGCGGGACTGCGCGAGCGGGGCCTCGACGAGGTGCTGCGCGCTCGGACGAAGCCGATCCTCGGCATCTGCCTCGGGTTGCAGCTCGCGCTCGAGTCGAGCGAAGAGGACGGCGGCGTCGACGGGCTCGGCATCGTGCCGGGGCGCGCGGTGCGCCTCCGCGACGGACGGGTGCCGCGGATCGGCTGGGCCATGGTCGGCGACGATGTCTACTGGTTCGCGCACTCGTACGTCGCCGAGTCGCCGGCCGTCACCGCGACGAGCGAGGGGCTCGCGGCGGTCGTCGAGCACGGGTCGTTCACCGGCGTGCAGTTCCATCCCGAGAAGAGCGGCCCCGCGGGCGCCCGCTTCCTGGAGCGATGCCTCTCCCGCGCCTGATCCCGTGCCTCGACGTCGCGGACGGCCGCGTCGTCAAGGGCGTCCGCTTCGAATCGATGCGCGACGTGGGCGACCCCGTCGAGCTCGGCGCCGCGTACAGCGACGCGGGCGCGGACGAGCTCGTCTTCCTCGACATCACGGCGACGCTCGACAAGCGGGCCGCGGCGGTCGCGACGGCCGCCCGGGTCGCGGAGCAGGTGACGATCCCGTTCACGTTCGGCGGCGGCATCCGCACCGTCGACGACGCGTGCGCCGTCCTCGAGGCGGGGGCCGACAAGGTGAGCGTCAACTCGGCGGCGCTCGCGCGACCGGCGCTGATCGAGGAGCTCGCCGCGACACTCGGCAGCCAGGCGGTCGTGGTCGCGATCGACACGGAGGATGGGCGCGTGCGGTCGCACAGCGCGACGCGCGAAGCCGGCCGCGACACGCTCGAGTGGGCACGCGAGTGCGAATCGCGCGGAGCGGGCGAGCTGCTCGTGACCTCGATCGACCGCGACGGGACGCGCAACGGCTACGACGTCGAGCAGCTGGCACGGATCGGCGATGCCGTGCAACTGCCCGTGATCGCCTCGGGCGGAGCAGGGAATGCCCGGCACGTCGCCGACGCGCTCGCGGTTGCGTCGGCCGCGCTGCTCGCGTCGATCCTCCACGAGGATCCGGCCAGACTCGTATCGCTGCGGGCGGAGCTGAAGGAGCTCGGCATATGCCTCCGCTGAAAGCCGCGATCGTGCAGGACGCCCGGGACGGCCGGGTGCTGATGCTTGCGTGGATGGACGCCGAGGCGGAGCGGCTGACGCGCGAGACCGGCGAGGCGTGGTTCTGGAGCCGCTCGCGACAGCGGCTGTGGAAGAAGGGCGAGACATCCGGCAATACGCTCGCCGTGCAGGAGATCCGCGAGGACTGCGACGACGACGCACTGCTCCTGCGCGTCGTCCCGAACGGGCCGGCGTGTCACACAGGGTCGCGGTCGTGCTTCGCGCCGGAGCTGTGGCGCACCGTCGTCGAGCGGGTGCGCGACCGGCCGGAAGGGTCGTATGTCGCGTCGCTCGCGGCGGCCGGGGTCGAGCAGGCCGCGCAGAAGCTGGGGGAGGAGGCGGTGGAGGCGGCGATCTCGGCGACTGCGCGCGACGGTCGTCTGGTCGAGGAGGCGGCGGACGTGCTCTTCCACCTGTACGTGCTGCTCGCGGTGGCGGGAGTCGACCTCGACGACGTCGAGCGCGAGTTGGTTTCCCGCAGGCGCTGATGCGCGAGAAGAGGCGGGTGCACCGCGCCGCCGTCCTGTTCACGATCGCGACCCTCCACCATCCGGCGGCGGTGTTCAACACGCCGAGCGCCCACACGTGGACGCACCGGGTGCTGCCGCTCTACACGCCGCTCTCGCACCAACGGACGTCCCTACCGGTGCTCCAGCGGCACGGGCGCTGGCTCCGCGTCCTTCTTCCCGGACGCCCGAACGGCCATGCCGGGTGGATCGACGGGCGAAAGGCGACGACCTGGTCGACCCCGTGGCACGTCGTCGTGCGAACGGCGTCGAAGCGGCTCTTCGTCTTCAAAGGGGGACGTATCGTCCGCAGCTTCCCGGTCGTCGTCGGAACGAGCGCGACGCCGACACCGCGCGGTCGCTTCTACGTCGAGGAGGCGATCAGCCTGCCGGCGCGGTCGCCCGGGGCTCCCGATGCCTATGCGCTGAGTGCGCGGTCAGCGGTCTACCAGGAGTTCGACGGCGGCCCGGGGCAGATCGCCATCCACGGGATCTACGGCATCGGCGGCACGCCGGGACGCGCGGAATCGCACGGCTGCGTGAGGATGACGAGCAGCGCGCTCGCCTGGATGATCCACCGCTTCGGAACGGGGACGCCGGTCGACATCCGCAGCTAGACGACGAAGGCCCCGCCGGAGCGGGGCCTTCGCGTAGTACGGGGTGAGCGTCCTCCTATTCGGACGACGACCCGGAGCCGGCAGCCTCGCCGATCGTGCCGAGACCGCCGATCGTGCCGAGCGACGGCGTGATGCCCATACCGCCCGAGGCGATCGCCTCGATGCCCGGGGTCGTGCCGCTTCTGCTCGTCCCGCTGCGGGCCGAGCTCGAGCGGGACGTGCTGCGCCGTGTCGTACCGCTCGCGCCCGTGCGACGGGTCGTGCTTCTCGCCGGCATCCTGGTTTTCACCGACGCGGGGCGGCTCGTTGTCGCCCGGGCGCCGGTACGGCCGGAGGTGCTCCGCGTCTTCGTGCTGCGGGTGCCGGTGCTGCGGCGCGTGGTGCCGCCGCGGCTCCCGGTGCTGCGTGCCTTCGTGCTGCGTGCCTTCGTGGTGCGGGTGCCCGTGCTGCGTGCCTTCGTGCTGCGTGCCTTCGTGCTGCGGGTGCCCGTGCTGCGTGCTTTCGTGCTGCGTGCCTTCGTGCTGCGGGTGCCCGTGCTGCGGGTGCCGGTGCTGCGGGCCTTGGTGCTGCGGGTGCCCGTGCTGCGGGTGCCCGTGCTGCGGGCCTTCGTCGAGCGGCGCGCCGCAGTGCTGCGGGTGCCGGTCGAGCGCGTGCCCGTCGAGCGCGTGCCCGTCGAGCGGCGGGCCGTGCTGCGCGTGCCCGTGCTGCGGCCCGTGCTGCGGGTGCCCGTCGAGCGGGACGCCGTGCTCCGCGTGGTCCTGCTCTTCGGCGCCGTCTTGCGTGCGGTCGCCTTGCCGCCCCGCGTGCCGAGCGTCTTCGCCGCGGCCTTGACACGGGTCGAGCCGGTGCGTGCCGTGCTGCGGGTGCCCGTCGAGCGCGTGCCGGTCGAGCGGCGGGCGGTGCTGCGCGTCGCGGTGCTGCGCGTGCCGGTGCTGCGGCGCGTCGTGCCGCCGCTGCGTGCCGCCGTGCTGCGCGTACCGGTCGAGCGGGTGCGCGTGCCGGTGCTGCGGCTCGCGGTGCTGCGGGTGGTCGTCCGGCCGGCCGAGCCCGACGGCTTGCGTGCCGACGCCTTGCCGCCGCGCGTGCCGAGCGTCTTCGCTGCGGCCTTCACGCGGGGGGACGTGCTGCGGCTGCTCGTCGAGCGCGTGCCCGTCGAGCGAGTGCCAGTGCTGCGGCTCGTCGTGCTGCGGCGCGTGCCAGTCGAACGGGTACCAGTCGAACGGGTACCAGTCGAACGGGTACCGGTGCTGCGACTGCTCGTGCTGCGGCCCTTGGTCGACCGCCTTGTGGTCGCGCCGGCCGAGCGTGTGCTCGTTCCGGTTGACCTTCTGCGTGCTGTTGCCATCTGCTCCTCCTAGTGGGCGATGTCGAAGGCAACGCTGACGCGTGCAGTATGCGCGTTGCCTCGGCTGACATTCAGCGGGAACCGCATCTCTCCTACTTCGAGATGTCCTCGACGAGGTCACCGGTCTGCGAGTCGGATGCAGTGCGAGCGATGTCCGCCTGGGCAACGATGCCGACGAGCCTGCCGTCTTCTTCGACGACGGGCAAGCGGCGAACCTGGTGGCGGGCCATCAAACGCAGCGCCTCGTCGAGATCCTGCTGCGGGTCGATCGTGACGAGCTCGCGTGACGCGATCTCGCCGACAGTGGTGCTTTCGGGCGACTTTCCCTCCGCAACGACGCGGACGGCAATGTCGCGGTCGGTGACGGTGCCGACCAGCTTGTCGCCTTCGACGACCGGGACGATGCCGGCGTCCTCGTCGCGCATCAGGCGTGCTGCGTCCATCACGCTGCTGCCGCTCTCGAGCGAACGCGGGTCCTTCGTCATCAAGTCGCGGATGCTCTCCGCCATTGCAACCCCTTTCGGCTGTCTGTTTGCCATGTGGATAACTGCCCACGGATGCGCAACGCAAACGACACGCGCGCGCGAAACACGCGTGTCGTTCGCGCGTTACGACTTGTTCGCAGTGGCCTTGCCGCCCTTGCGGCCGGCGGCTTTCTTCTGCGCAGTCGTCCCACCCTGCGACGAGTTGCTCTGCGAGGAGCCGGAGGACCCGGACTTCTTACCGCCGCGGCTCGACGCGCCCGGCGA
The DNA here is from genome assembly GCA_025925195.1 of Thermoleophilia bacterium. Classification (GTDB taxonomy): domain Bacteria; phylum Actinomycetota; class Thermoleophilia; order Gaiellales; family Gaiellaceae; genus Palsa-739. The sequence continues at coordinate 12,637 of JAICLU010000018.1, read as the reverse complement.
GTTCGCGATCTTCGCCGCGCGCTCCTTCGACATGCCCTTGTCCTTCAGCGCCTCGTACTGCTTCTCGTTCTTGACGTTGCTGCTCTTGTTGGGCATGACTACGGCATGCCCGTCGTGCGCGGGAAGCGAACGTCTCTGCGTCCGGCGACGCCGGACGACATCGACCGGCTCGTCGCGTGGCACGCCGACCCGGACGTCGCCCGCTACTGGGACGGCGAGACGTTCACGCCTGCGGAGATGGCCGAGCGGCTCGCGCGCGAAGACATCGACGCGTGGATCGTCGAGTCGGCGGACGGCGAGGCGGTCGGGTACCTGCAGACGCATCCGGGCGGGCTCGACATGTTCCTCGTGCCGTCGGCGCGAGGCGGTGGGCTCGGGCCGGACGCCACTCGTGCGATGGCCGAGCATCTGCTCGCCTCGGGCACCCACGCCCGCGTGACCGTCGACCCGTACGAGTGGAACGGCGCCGCGATCCGAGCGTGGCAGCGCGCGGGCTTCGTCGAGGTCTCGCGGGGCCACCCGCCGGACGAGGATCACCGGGCGGCGTGGCTGCTGATGGAGTACCGCCGCTAGTCGGCTTGGGGGTCGTCGCCCGCGTCGGCGTCCTTCGGTGCCGTCGGATCAGGTACGGGCGACTCGTCGATCTCGTCGTTCCGGTCGTCTTCGCGCGGGTGTTCCATATCCTGTTCGCTCATGAAGGTCGTCCTTCCCGACAACTCCGAGCTTGAACTCCCGGACGGCGCGACCGGTCTCGACGCCGCGCGCGCGATCGGGTCGAAGCTCGCCGAGCAGGCGGTGCTCGTGCGCAGCAACGGATCGGTGCAGGACCTGCGGCTGCCGTTGCGCGACGGCCAGCCGATCCAGTTCCTGACGACGCGCGACACCGACGACCCCGATGCGCTGTACGTGCTGCGCCATTCGAGCGCGCACCTGCTCGCCGAAGCGGTGCGCCGTCTCTATCCCGGCGTGAAGATCGCGATCGGCCCGCCGATCGAGAACGGGTTCTACTACGACTTCCTCTTTCCGGAGCCCATCCGCGAAGAGGACCTCGAGAAGATCGAGGCCGAGGTGAAGCGCGAGATCAAGGAGGGACGCGAGTGGTCGCGCGAGGAGATCTCCCGCGACGACGCGAAGGCCCGCTTCGCCGCCGAGGACGAGCCGTTCAAGGTCGAGCTCGTCGACACGGCCCAGGGCGACATCTCGCTCTATACGCAAGGCGACTTCACCGACCTCTGCCGCGGTCCGCATCTGCAGAACGCGAAGCCGATCAAGGCGTTCAAGCTGACCGGCCTCGCCGGCGCGTACTGGCGCGGCGACTCGGCGAACCAGCAGCTGACGCGGCTGTACGGCACGGCGTTCTACTCACAGGCGGATCTCGACGCGCATCTGCAGCGGCTCGAGGAGGCGCGCAAGCGCGACCACCGGAAGCTCGGCGTGCAGCTCGACCTGGTCCATTTCGACGAGCACTCGCCGGGCTCGCCCCTCTGGCATCCCAAGGGGATGGTGATCTGGAACCAGCTCGAGGACCTGCGGCGCACGCAGAACGCCGGCCGCGGCTACCTCGAGGTGAAGACGCCGCTCCTGTACGACACCGAGCTGTGGGTCACCTCGGGCCACTGGGAGAAGTACCGCGAGAACATGTTCCTCATCCCGCCCCAGGGCGGCGACGGCACGACCTTCGGCCTGAAGCCGATGAACTGCCCCGGGCACATGCTGCTCTTCGGCAGCCAGCTGCGTTCGTACCGCGACTTGCCCATGCGCTTCGCGGAATCCTCGACGCTTCATCGCAACGAGCTCGCCGGCACCTTGCACGGTCTGCTGCGCGTCCGTCATGTCACGCAGGACGACGCGCACATCTTCTGTACCCGGGAGCAGATCGAGGACGAGGTCTTCGCCTGCCTGGACTTCGTCGACTACCTCTACGACATCTTCGGTATGGCGGCGCGCTACGAGTTGTCGACGCGACCCGAGAACAAGCTCGGCACCGACGAGGAGTGGGACTTCACCGAGGGCGCGCTGCGCTCCGCGCTCGAGCGGCGCTCGATCCAGTACGTCGTCAACGAGGGAGACGGCGCTTTCTACGGCCCGAAGATCGACCTGCACATGACCGACGTCCTCGGCCGGTCGTGGCAGATGGGAACGATCCAGCTCGACTCGCAGATGCCGCAGCGGTTCGGCCTCTCCTATATGGGGGCCGACAACCAGGAGCACACGCCGTACGTCATCCACCGCGCGCTCCTCGGATCGCTCGAGCGGTTCATCGGCATCCTCATCGAGCACTACGCGGGTGCCTTCCCGTTCTGGATCGCGCCCGTCCAGGTGCGGATCCTGCCGGTCGGCGAAGCCCATTTCGAGCCGGCAACGACGGTCGCCGAGCGCCTGCGCGCCGAGGGCTACCGGGTCGACATCTCCGAGCCGACCGAGACGATCGGCAAGCGGATCCGAGCCGCCGAGCTCGAGAAGATCCCGTTCACCATCGTCTTCGGCGACCGCGAGAGCGACCAGAGCCTCGCGATCCGCGAGCGGGGCGGCGAGCAGACGACCGAATCCCTTGCGGATTTCACCGCCAGGCTTGCTACGCTGGCAGCCTGAAAAGCAGGGGCGGACCCGTTCCTCACCTTCCGGGCCAGGATTGCTTCACCGCAATAGCGCTACGGCAGGTTCAACCGAGTCTGAAGTCTGACGAGGAAACGGGCCGCTGCATGCAGCGGCTTTTCTGTCCGACGAAAACGAGTACAGGAGGAGAAAGCCCAACTTGGTGATCTGTCTTTGAGGCCGAGACGCCGGCCATTCGAGCATCAGCGTCCCGTCAACCGGGACACGACGCGGATCAACGACAACATCCGCGTACCCCGTGTCCGCCTGATCGACGACGACGGTGCCCAGCTCGGGATCAAGACGACGGACGAGGCCCGCGAGTACGCCTACGGCAAGAACCTCGACCTCGTCGAGGTCGCAGCCCAGGCCGACCCGCCGGTCGCGAAGATCATGGACTACGGCAAGTTCAAGTACGCCGAGGAACAGAAGGCGAAGCAGGCTCGCAAGCACCAGAGCCAGATCCACGTCAAGGAGATCAAGCTCCGCCCGAAGATCGGCATCCATGACTACAACACCAAAAAGGGACACGTCGAGCGCTTCCTGAACCAGCGCGCCAAGGTGAAGGTGACGATCATGTTCCGCGGTCGCGAGACGACCCATCCGGAACGTGGGCGCGACCTCCTTCTCCGGCTCGCCGACGACGTCAAGGAGATCGGTGCGATCGAGTCGCAGCCGCTCCTCGACGGACGGAACATGGTCATGGTGCTCGGCCCGACGAAGAACGCAGGAGTGAGACGAGATGCCGAAGATCAAGACACGCAGCTCAGCCAAGAAGCGGTTCCGGGTGACCGGGGCGGGCAAGATCATGCGCTCGGGGCGGCACCGGACGACGCCGCCGGGTCACCTGGTGAAGCGGAGCCCGGGGAGCCGGAAGCGGCGCCAGCACGACGCTGAGATCGCGCCGAGCGACTACAAGGCACTCCGGAAGATGTTGGGGATCTAGAAGATGCCACGCGTAAAACGAGCGGTCCACGCACACAAGAAGCGCCGCAAGGTCCTCGAGCAGGCGAGCGGTTACTGGGGGCGCAAGAGCACCCATTACCGCTACGCGAAGGAGCAGGTCGAGCACTCGCTCGTCTACGCCTATCGCGACCGGAAGAACAAGAAGCGCACGTTCCGCCGGCTCTGGATCACCCGCATCAACGCCGCCGCACGCGCGCACGGCCTGTCGTACAACCAGTTCGTGAACGGCTGCGGCAAGGCCGGGATCGAGCTCGACCGCAAGGTCCTCGCGGATCTCGCGGTGAGCGATCCGGCCGCGTTCGGCGCGATCGCCGAGCGCGCCAAGGCTGCGCTGGCGACGACGGACTGATCACCTCACGCGACAACGAGCGGCTCAAGCTCGTCCGCAAGCTCCACGACCGGAGCTGGCGCGACAAGCTCGGGCTGCTCGTCGTCGAGGGCGAGGATCTCGTCGAGGCGGCGGCCGGTGTCGAGCCGGTCGATCTGCTCGTGGCCGGGGACGACGTCGAGCCGGCGCTGCTCGCGGAGGTCTCGACGCTCGCGCACCCGCCTCGGGTGATCGCCGTCTACCGGCGCGACGACCTGCCACGCGGCGCGCGGCCGGTGACGCTCGCGCTCTGGCGCGTCGCGGATCCCGGCAACGTCGGCACGTTGCTGCGCGCCGCCGACGCGTTCGGCGCCGGCGTCGCCCTGTCGGCCGGCTGCGCGGACGCGACGGGGCCGAAGGCGCTGCGCGCGTCGATGGGGGCGATCTTCCGCGTGCCGCTGGCGGGGTTCGACGAGCCAGGGGGCCGGCGGGTGGCGCTCGTCCCCCGTGGCGGCACGCCGCTGCCGGAGCTCTCGGTGGACGGCGACGTCGTCCTCGTCCTCGGCGCGGAGCGGGAGGGACTGCCCGCGGACGTGCTCGCCCGCTGTGACACACGGGCCTCGATCCCGCAACCCGGCGAGGCGGAGAGCCTGAACGTCGCGATGGCGGGAGCGATCGCGCTCTACGAGCTGGCGCGGCGCTCGGCCGCCTGACGTTCAGCAGCCTTCCGCTTCTCGAGCCTGCGGCGAACCTCGGCGGCGAGCGCCTCCGAATATGCCTTCTCCTCAGGCGTCGTCTTCGGGATCTTCTTCTTCATCGTCTTCCTCCAGAATCGCGAGGATCGTTCGTGTCCGCTCGTCGATGCCGAGTAGCAGCTCGATGATAAGCGTCTCGTCCGAAACCGGTCCGAAATCCATCGCTGCAGACGGTGCCCGCCCGCGCCGGCACGCGCAAGATGTCTTAAACGGAGAGGGCCCCTCGCGGGGCCCTCTCCAGATTCAGCGGGTCGGTGGCGCTTTCGTCCACCTCGTCCAACCGGCCTTCCGCCTCGGGGTTGCCCCCTTCTCGTAGAACCGCTTGGTCGAGGTTTCGACCTAATCGCGTTCCGTGCTCGCTGCAAGAGGGAACCTACGCATCCGCACGGCACGATGCAAGAGGTTCGCGCAACAACTTTCTCGCAAATTGCGCACTTATCTACTGTCGCCCTCGCCGGCGCGCGACGAAGACCGTGTCCTCCCCGGCGTCGTACGGCCGGCGGTCGAACCAGCCGTACACGTGCTCGACTTCGAAGCCTGCGTCGGCGAGCAGTGCGAGCCAGCGCTGCGGCTCGAGCCACCACAGGCGCATCGTCGTCTCGCATTGCGTGTCTCGCACCGAGAGGGTCAGCGTCTGCTGCTCGAGATCCCAGTCGGCGCGCTCGTCGATGCCCGGCTCGCGCTCGATCCAGCGGCCGTGCGTCTCGTCGATGTCGTCCTGCGAGGGACGGAATACGTCGAAGATCAGCCGCCCGCCCTCGACGAGCAGCTCGCGCGCCGCGGCGAGCGCCTCGAGTCGCGTCGCGTCGCTGTCCAGGTGGAGGTACGCCCTGAACGGGCAGGTGACGAGCAGGACGCGCTCGTCGACCGGGGGCCGCCGCAGATCACCGTGGCGGAGGTCGAGCCGCTCGGCGACGCCGGCCTCGGCGCCGCGCTGCGCGCAGACCTCGAGCATCCCCGCCGAGCTGTCGACTCCGATCACGTCGACGCCCGCCATCGCGGTCGGGATCGCGATCCTGCCGGTGCCGACGCCGAGCTCGACAACCGGGCGCGCCGCTGCCTGCAGCGCCTCGTCGACGTAGAACGAGATGTCCTCGACGACGCTCGTGCTCCACGGGTCGTAGAGGCGTGCGATCGGGTCGTACTCGCTCACGCTGCCGGAAGCGCGGGCTTGCGGGCGAGCCAGACCATCTCGACCGCGGCCTCGTCGTAGGGCTCGCGGAAGAAGCCGCCGTACAGCGCCTCCACCTCGAGGCCCACGACCTCGACGAGGCCCTCCTGCTCGGCGCGCGTCAGCCACCAGAGCGGGACGACGCCGTTCTCCCAGAGGATGTCGATCCGGTTGTCGGACGGGACGTTGCGAATCTCTCCCTTGCGCTCGTTCTCGGCCGAGAACGCCGGGCTCATGGCGAAGACGTTCCAGGCGAACCGCCCGCCCGGCCGCAGCGCCGCGGCGACGCGCTCGAACAGCCGGCGCTTGTCCGCCCACGTGCGCAGGTGCATCAGCGATCGAGCGGGGCAGATGATCAGATCGACGGGCTCCTCCAGCTCGAGGTCCAGCATGTCGCCCTGTCGGAGCTCGACCGGCAGGTCGTCGATCCGCTCGCGGGCGATCGCGAGCATCGCGGCCGAGCTGTCGATGCCGATCACCCGCTTCCCGGTCTCACGCGCGATCGGGATCGCGACGCGGCCCGTGCCGACTGCGAGCTCGACGATCGGCTCGGCGGCGGTCTGCGCGAGCGACACATACCACTGGACGTCGTCGACCGGCATCTGCGCGCTGTGCGCGTCGTAGCCCGAAGCGTGGGGGTCGTAGTCGACCATGCACGTATCCTTGCCGATCCGTGGATCCGGACGGCCTCAGAGACGAAGCGCTCGCCGCAGTCGCGGCCGCGGAGACGCTGCCTGCGCTCGACGAGGCCCGCGTGGCGTACCTCGGCCGCAAGTCGCCGCTCAAGCTCGCGCTGCGCGAGGTGCGCGACCGCGAGAGCGGCATGGCACTCAATGCCGTCCGCGAGGCGATCGAGGCCGCCGTCGCCGGGAAGCAGGAGCAGCTCGAAGGGGCCGAGCTCGAGGCGCGCCTCGCGACCGAACGCGTCGACGTGACGCTACCGCCCGAGCTGCTCGGCTCGGTACGGCCGCGCCGTCGCGGCACACTGCACCCGTCGACGCAGGTGCGCCGCGACGTCGAGGACATCTTCCTCGGCCTCGGCTACGAGGTCGTCGACGGCCGCGAGGTCGAGACGACCCGCTACAACTTCGACGCCCTGGGCTTCCCCGACTGGCACCCGTCCCGGTCGCCGCGCGCGAGCCTCTACCTCGACGACGAGACGGTGCTGCGCACCGAGACGTCACCGGCGCAGATCCACAAGATGGAGTCGACGCGGCCGCCGATCTACATGGTCTCGATCGGGCGCGTCTACCGGCGCGACACGATCGACGCGACGCACTTCCCGATCTTCCACCAGTTCGAGGGGCTCGCGATCGACAAGGGCATCACGATGGCCGACCTCAAGGGGACGCTGCTCTACGTCATGCAGCAGCTGTACGGCCCCGAGCGGCAGGTCCGGTTTCGGACGCACTACTTTCCGTTCACCGAGCCGTCGATGGAGCCGGACGTGTCGTGCTTCGCCTGCGGCGGCGCGGGCTGCTCGATCTGCAAGCACTCCGGCTGGATCGAGATGGGCGGCTCCGGGATGGTCGACCCGTATCTCTACGAGTTCGTCGGCTGGGGGCCCGAGGAGTACACGGGCTTCGCGTTCGGCATGGGCATCGAGCGGACCGCGCAGCTGCGGCACGGCATCCCGGGCGTGCGGCCGTTCTGGGACAACGACCTCCGCCTGCTGAGGCAGTTCCGATGAAGGTCCCGATGAGCTGGCTGCGCGACTACGTCCGCACCGACGCGACGACCGAGCAGATCGCCGCCGCGCTGTCGGTCTCGACCGCCGAGGTGAACGGCATCGACCGCCGCGGCGTGCCCGGCGACCTCTCGCTCTTTCGCGTCGGGCACGTGCTCGAAGCCGAGAAGCACCCGAACGCCGACCGGCTGCAGCTCACGAAGGTCGACGTGGGGGAGGCTGTTCTCCAAATTGTGTGCGGCGCCTGGAACTTCGGCGCCGGCGCGAAGGTGGCGGTGGCGCTGCCGGGCGCGACGCTGCCGAACGGGCTGACGCTCGAGCGTCGCAAGCTGCGCGGCGAGGTGTCGGAGGGGATGATCCTCGCCGAAGACGAGGTCGACCTCGGTACCGACCACAACGGGATCATGCTCCTCGACGACGCGCTCGCCCCGGGCATGCCGCTCGGTGACGTCCTGCCGCTCGTCGAGGAGGTGCTCGACGTGGAGGCGACCGGCAACCGGCCCGACCTGCTGTCGGTCTACGGGCTCGCGCGTGAGGTCGCCGCTCTCTTCGACGGCGAGCTCGTGCCGCTCGACGACGCAGAGCCCGGGCGCGCGGGCGACGAGACCGTGAACGTGCAGATCGACGACTACGCCGGCTGCCCGCGCTACGTCGGACGGCTGTTCCGCGGCGTCGGGATCGGCGAGTCGCCGGTCTGGCTGAAGGCGCGCCTGCGCGCGGCCGGCGTCCGCGCGATCTCGAACGTCGTCGACGTCACGAACTACGTCATGCTCGCTCTCGGCAACCCGCTGCACGTCTTCGACTTCGACACGCTGCACGGCGGCCGGGTCGTCGTCCGGCGTGCCGGGCCGGGCGAGCAGCTGCGGACGCTGGACGGAACGCTTCGCGCCCTCGATCCGCGCGACCTGCTGATCGCCGACGCCGACCGCGCGATCGCGCTCGCCGGGATCATGGGCGGCGAGGAAACCGAGGTCACGGAGTCGACGACGAACGTCCTGCTCGAGGCGGCGAACTTCGAGCCGATCGGCATCCTCGGCTCGTCCGAGCGGCTCGCGCTTCGCACCGAGGGCTCCAACCGCTGGGAGAAGGGCGTCGATCCGCACCTCGCAGGGCCGGCTGCGACGCTCGCGACCCGGATGCTCGTCGAGCTCTCCGGCGCCCGCTGGGTCGGCGCCGCCGACGTGCAGGGCGAGTTGCCCGAGCGCGCCGTCATCGAGCTGCGGCCCGAACGCGTGACTGCGGTGCTCGGGCTCGACGTCCCGGACCAGGAGGCGATTCTCGAGCGCATCGGCTTCGAACGCGTGGGAGACGGCTACCGCGTGCCGACGTGGCGTGCGCGTGACGTGACGCGCGAGATCGACCTCGTCGAAGAAGTCGCCCGATTCCGGATGGGTGAGATTCCGTTCACGCTGCCCCGCCGGGACGCGACGTTCGGACGTCTCACCCGCTGGCAGCGGCTGCGCCGCGTCGCCGAGGACGCGCTCGTCGGGTGCGGCTTCTCGGAGGCGTACACGCCGACCTTCGTCGCGGACGGCGACTACCGGCTGCCGGAGCCGCTGTCGAGCGAGGCGGCCGCGCTGCGAACGGCGCTCGTCCCGTCACTCGTCGAGGCGGCGCGGCAGAACGTCGCCTGGGGCAACTCCGAGATCGCGCTGTTCGAAATCGCCCGCGTCTACCCGCACGGGGACGGTGGCCTGCCGGACGAGCGCTGGCACGTCGCGGGCGTCGTCGAAGGAGGCATCGCCGACGTCGCGTGGACGGTCGAGCAGCTCTACTCCTCGCTGGCGGTCACACCGGCGGTCGAGGAGGGCGACGAACAGCTCCTCCATCCCGGCAAGGGCGCGCGAACGGCGGAAGGCTGGTTCGGGGAGCTGCACCCGTCGCTGCTCGACGGGGCGTGGGGCGCGTTCGAGCTCGACCTGGACGCGCTCGCGGCCGCGGCCCCCGAGGCCTTGACCTACACGGACGTCAGCCCGTTCCCCGAGGTGCACCAGGATCTCGCGTTCGTCGTCGGGGACGACGTCCCGGCCGCGGCCCTCGTCGCCGCGATGCTCGACGCCGGCGCTCCCGAGCTGCGGGACGCACGCGTCTTCGACGAGTATCGCGGCGCGCAGGTCGGCGAGGGAAAGCGGTCGCTCGCGGTACGGGTCGCGTTCGGGTCACCCGAGCGGACGCTGACCGACGCAGAGGCCTCGGCGGCGCGCTCGCGCATCGTCGAGTCGCTCGCGTCGCGGTTCGGTGCAGTTCTTCGCACCTAGTTTTACAGTTTTTCCGGCATAGCCGTATCTCTTTGAACTCGTAAGACGTTTCTCGGCCGAACCCCTCCACGGTTCCGGCCAACGAGCAACAAGGGAGCGAAGACACCATGAGGCGACTTCACGCGCGTCTCGCGGCCGCATGCGCGCTTGCGGTCGCGACGGCGACATTCACCGGCGTAGCGTTCGCAGATCCCGGCAACGGGAACTCGGCGAATGCGCCCGGTCAGCAGACACAGACGCAGCCGGCGGCCGCGGCCCAGAGCCAGGCGGCCCCGCAGAGCCAGCCGGCGGCTGCACCGCAGAGCCAGGCTCCGAGTCAGGCTCCGGGCCAGGCGAAGAAGCAGGCGGCGCCGACCCAGGCGCAGCCGTCGTCGAGCTCGCCGGGCCAGGCGAAGCAGGCTGCGAAGGCGTCGAGCTCGTCGCCGGGCGTCAAGCCCGCGAGCGGGACGACGCACTGGACGCACTGCACGACGGGGATGTCCTCCTCGGGCGTCAGCTGCACGTCTTCCGACAGCGGCCACACGCCGCAGACGAAGGCCGACGTGTCGAAGCAGTACGGCAACGGTCAGACTGCGGCGCAGATCGCGGTCTCGCGCGGGGGCGTCGGCGTCCAGCTGACGGGCCCCGGCAACAGCCAGCCGCACAAGGTGACGGTCTGCGGCAAGCCGTCGAACAAGAGCGGCGGCGTCGACGTCCACGCGGTCAAGAGCTACGACGCCTCGGCGTGCGCACCGGCGACCGTGACGCCGTCGGTGACGCAGAGCGAGACGCACGTCTGTGGAGCGACGACGATCTCGACGACCTCGACGCAGGTGGTCGGCGTCCTGCACGGCAAGAGCCCGCACCTGATGACGAACACGAAGTCGGCGCACTTCACGAAGCACGACGACCAGCCGGTGGTGGCAACGAGCACCCAGACGCAGGTCGTCCCGACCGGTGAGGTGTGCTCGTCGGCGATCTCGCCGTCGACTCCGTCGGTGCAATCGTCCGTGCAGGCGAGTCAGTCGGCGCAGTCCGCTCCGGCCGCGCCCTCGTCCCAGCCGCAGACGGGCGTCGCGGCGGCCGGCCTGCCGGCGACGCAGAGCACCCCGGCGACGTCCGCGACGGGCGGCGTGCTCGGTGCGCACACGACGCTCGCGACGCCGAAGCCGCATCACGGCGTCCTCGGCACGGTCACGCACGTGGCCGGCAGCACCCTGCCGTTCACCGGCTTCCCGGTGTGGCTTGCAGTGCTGATCGCCGCCGCGCTGATCCTGGCGGGCGTCGTTGTCCGCCGCCGTTCCGCAGGTCCCGCCCGGCTGTAACGCGAGCCGGGCGATCAGGTCGTCTCCCGACGACGCGAAGGGCGGCCATCGGCCGCCCTTCGCAGTTCTGAGGGGGGACAGGTGGTCCCGTCGATGCGGTCCTGCCCACGGGTCAGAAGCGAGGCGCGAAGACGGCACCGGCCGGAAGAAGACGCATCCGCGGAAGGTTGGACGCACCCGCGCCGGACGCGACGCTCGAGGAGGCGCTGAAGCGGAACTCCGTCAACGACCTATCGGCGTCCCAGCGGAGCGTGCCGGCACCTCGTCCAACACCGCCGAGATCGACTCTGCCGAGACAGGGGGAACCGGCAACGGCTCACCGCACGCCGTGCAGAAGTCGGAGAGCGGCGAGTTCACGACCAGACACGCGGAACAAAACCGCATCTCTCCACCGTGCGAAGTTCCGCGACTCCGTCCCCGCTCTCCCGAACCGTCATTTCGCTTCCGGCGCCTTCGAGCCGTCGCTCAGAGTGAACCTAATCGTCTCCGCAGTCACTCGGACGACCCTATTCGCCCGACAAATCGAGCACGTCTGGTGCGTGTAAAACCATCAGATCGAGACGACGCGGGCATCTCCCCGGCAGGAGGGTCCGCGTTGGAGGCGAGACCGCTAGCCGCGGTCGATCAGGGAGAAGCGTCCGGCCTTGGCCTTCACGTCGCCCTCGCGGCCGCGGCGCATCAGCAGGCGCATCGTCGCACCGACGCCGCCGGCCTTCAGGAAGCCGACCGCGAACGCTCCGGCCGCGACGACCGGCAGCTTCGACTTGAGCTTCCCGGACACGTCGGTCGCCGCGCCGAGCTCGGCGCGAAGATCGTGCACGGCGTCGGCGAGGCCGGCGCGCTCCACGTGCAGCTCCTCCCGGAGCTCCGCTTCGCCTTTCCCGCTAGCGGCCATTCTTCAGCGCCTCCGTCGTCAGCTTGGCCTCCTGGATTGCCTGCTCGGGCACCGGCGGCGACCCCTTGGCGAGGGCCGTGATCCCGAGGAAGCCGAGCAGTCCTGCGATCAGGAACAGAATCCCCGTCACGATCAGCAGCGCGAGCCAGGTCGACAGGAACGTCGCGAACGCGGCCGCGACGGTTGCGAGCGCGAAGCCGAGCATGAAGAGCAGGAAGATGCCTGCGCCGAGCAGCATCCCGATGCCGAGACCGAGCGCGACGACCTTGCGCTTGAGCTCCGAGACGGCGAGCTGGATCTCGAGGCGGACGATCGCGCTGACGCGCTCGCTGACCGCCCGCGCGGCGGCGCCGAGGCCCTTCTCACCAGCGTGGGTGGGCATGGCCTCTCCAGTCCAACCACTTCGCCAGCGCCACGCCGACGACGAGAGCCGCGCCGATCACGACGAAAGGATTCGGTCCGCCGCCCGACAGCTTCTGCTTCTCCGGACGGGGCGCCTTGCCGAGCTGCGGCCCGGACGGCGCAGCCGGCGGCTCTGCGGGCTTCTGGTCGGTCGGCGCCTCGCCCTTGGCGCGCTTCTTGATCAGCGTCGGCTTGAGCTTGGGGAGAAACTCTGCGTCCTCGGCGAGCAGCTCGCCAAGCTTGGCTTTCACGCCGCCCTGGGACGAGAGCTCCTCGGATTTCGCCCGGAGCTTGTCG
>JAICLU010000064.1 GCA_025925195.1 Thermoleophilia bacterium | reverse complement strand
GGTCGGGGGCGCCGTCACCGGCGCCCCCGACATCGATCGACCGACCTCGCCTACTTCTTGCAGATCGTGGCGAAGTCGAACTGGTACAGCACGTGGTTCACGTAGCAGCTCAGGTCCATGTCGGAGTTGAAGAAGTCCGTGAACTGCCGGTTCATGAACGGAACCCACGGAGCCTGCTCGTCGACCATCTTGTCGACCTGGGCCCACTGGGCGTTGACCGAGCTCGTCAGCGACGGCTCCTTCTTCAACGCCTCGATCTTCGCGTTCACCGCGGCGTCGTCGAAGTTCGCGTAGTTGTTGTTGTGGGTCTGCGTGATCCGGTTGCCGTTCAGCAGCACGTCGAACCAGTCGAGCGGGTGCGGATAGTCCTGGAACCAGTCGGCGAAGCCGATCTGCGCCTTCGTCGCCTGGTTGCCGACCGTCGTCCAGTAGACGGCGGAGTTGATGATCTTCTGCTTCGCGTTGAAGCCGATCTGGTTCAGGATGTCCGTCAGATAGGCGGTGGCCTTCGGGTCGGAACCGCGATCGTGGTTCCAGACCGTGACCGACATCCCCTTGTCGCCCGACGCAGCGACGAGTTGCTTCGCCTTCGCCAGGTTGTGGGGATACATGTCGAGCTTCTTGTACTGCGGGTAGGTCGGCGGCAGGACGTTCTCCGTCGGCTGGCCGAGGCCGCCGTAGACCCGGACGAGCGCCGAGCGGTCGACCGCGTAGTTGACCGCCTGCCGCACCTTCAGATTGTCGAAGGGCGCCACGCGGGTGTTCATGAAGAAGTAGTAGAGGTTCGCCGGCGTGTAGACCTTGATCTGGTCGCCGTACTTCTGCTGGGTCGCCGCAAGCCGGTCCGTCGGGATCTGGTGGAAGTCGTAGTCGTCCTGTCCACTGATCACCCGCTGGAGCGCGACACTGTCGTCGCCGATGATGTCGATCGTCATCTTGTCCGGATTGCCCGACGGCACGTTCCCGTCGAACATCGACGCGTCGAAGTGCGGGTTGCGCACGACGATCGCCTGCTTGTTCGGCTTGTAGCTCTGGATCATGTACGGGCCCGTCGACGGAGCCGGCGTCGTGCTCTGGTCCTTCGCCGGGGTGTTCGGCGGCACGGGTGCCGCGAACGTCGTGGCCAGGATGTTCTCGAAGTCGCCCTGCGGCGACGCGAGGTTGATCGTGATCTTGCCGGTCGCGTCGTCGGCGGTGATGCCGCTGATGTCACCGGTCTTCGCGGCCTGGTCGGAGCCCACGATGTTCCCGAAGAAGCCGACGCCCGGCGAGTCGATCTTGAAGTCGCGCACGATCGTCGCCTTGAAGTCGCTTGCCTTCACGGCGGTCCCGTCCGAGTACTTCAGACCTTTCCGCATCGTCATCGTGTACGTCTTGCCGCCGTTCGTGACCTTCGGCAGGTCTTCCGCGAGATACGGCACGATCGTCGCGCCGTCAGGCCCGGCGACGTGCTTGTACCCGATCAGCGGCAGATAGACGTTCCACATGATTCCCCAACCCTCGACGGTGTACGACAGACCCGGATCGAGGAAGTCGATGCCGGTGTCGTACGCGAGACGGAAGTTCGGGAACGTCTTGCCACTCGACGCGGTGCTCGAAGAGCCCGTCGTCGTTCCACTGCTCCCGCTGGAGTTGCTCTTGCTGCTGCCACCGCATCCGGCGGCGACGAGAGCAATTCCAGCGGCAGCGAAGGCGGCGGTCGTGACCAGCCATCTTCTCCTGCGAATCAAGTCGGTACCTCCCCGGTCGTGTCGCATGTGCGGCGCAGGCGTAGGGGCCTGAGCGCGCGAAGATTGTTTCAGAATGCGATGGACCGGCGCTAGCCCAACGCGTGATTCTTATTCGCGTCAGAGTCGAAAGGTCTTTCTTCGTCTGACGCGAAGCGCTTCCGGCTCCTCCTCCTCGACGACTCCATTCGCTCCTACGCGGCGCGTCGCGTGGAGGATTCGTCCGGCGCCCAACCAGAAGGCGACGTGGTCGGCGCCCTGGCCCGGGTCACCGTACGTCACGAGGTCGCCGGGCTGCGGCTCGCCCGTCTCGGCGCCCGCGTCCTCCTGCTGGTCGGCGTCGCGGGGTACGAGGCGCCCGGTTGCGCGGAAGCTCATGTGGACGAGCCCCGAGCAGTCGATCCCCTGCTCGGTCATCCCGCCCCACTCGTAGACCGTGCCGAGATAGCTGCGCGCCTGGGCGACCGGGTCCACGGCCCGGCGCTCGAGCCACGCCGGGTCGGGCTCGCCGCCGAGCGCGTCGGCCCGGACCCAGCCCGGGTAGCCGTACTCGGTCGTGACGCGCGCCCAGTCACCGCGTCGCTCGTCGACGGCGAGCGGCTCGCCCGGGAGCGCCTGCGTCACCTGCTCGGCGGCGTCGTCGGGCTCGGCGCGCAGCGCGGCCAGGTGGCGAGCGAACGTATGTTCGCCTAGGCTTCCACTCATGCAGCTCAGGCTAGACGCGGCGGACCGGCTCGTGGAGCTCGTCGAGGAACGGCGCGGCCCGGTCGTCGCCGAGGAGGCGGCGCGCCGCCTGTTCGCGCTCCGCACCGCGCCGGTCGCGCTCGCGCGGGCGCTGCTCGCCGAGGTGGTCGAGGCCGATACGCGGCTCGCGTGGCAGGGCGACTCGGTCTCACTCGCCGACCCGCTCGGCGCCGAGTTGCTGCTCGAGCACGCGACCTATGTCGTCGTCGACCTCGAGACGACCGGCCTGCGGCCGGGCACATCTCAGATCTGCGAGATCGGCGCCGTCCGCATCGTCGGCTTCGAGATCGTCGACGAGTTCGAGACGCTCGTCGACCCGCGGCAGCCGCTGCAGCCGGGAGTCTCGGCGCTGACGGGACTGACGGACCGGCAGCTTCGCGGACAGCCGCCGCCGTCGGTTGCCGTCCAGCGCTTCCTCGCGTTCGCGGGCGACGCGGTGCTCGTGGCTCACAACGCGCGCTTCGACCTCTCGTTCCTCGATCGCGAGACCGAGCGGCTGACGGGCTCGCGCCTCGGCAACCCCGTGCTCGACACGGTGCCGCTCGCGCGCAGGCTCCTTGCGGGGCGCGTGCCGCGCGCCTCGCTCGCGGAGCTCGCGCACTGGGTCGGGTCGTCGGTGCAGCCATGCCACCGTGCGCTGCCCGACGCGCAGGCGACCGCCGAGGTGCTGCTGCGCCTGATCGGTCTCGCGCAGGAGCGCGGCGCCCGCACCGTCGCGGACGTCGTCGCGCTGTCCGCGACGCGGTCGCGCCGGGTCTACGACAAGCGCCATCTCGTCCACGGCGCGCCGACACGACCGGGCGTCTACGTCTGGCGCGACCGCAACGAGCAGGTGCTGTACGTCGGCCGCGCGCGCGACCTGCGGGCGCGGCTGCGCTCGTACTTCCGCTCCGACAAGCAGCGGCCGGCAGTCGAGGCGGCGCTCGCTGCGGTGGAGCGCATCGAGTGGACGGTGCTCGGCTCGGAGCTCGAGGCGGCGCTCGAGGAGCTGCGCCTGATCCGCGAGCTGCGGCCTCCTGCGAATGCCCGCGTTTCGCGACCGGACCGCTACGTGTGGTTACGCAAGCGCGGCGACGGGGTCGTCGCGTCGACGCGGGCGACCCCGGTGGGTCCGATCCGCTCGCGGCGGCGGGCACAGCTCGCCGCGCGCACGCTGCTCGCCGAGGAGGCCGAGCGTCCGTCGCTCGCGCTGCCGCGTCTGCGCCGGCGAATCGCCGAGCTCGCCGCGGCGCGCCGCTTCGAGGATGCCGCCCGGCTGCGCGACCGGCTCCAGGCGCTCGAGCGGGTGTGCCGCGAGCTCGAGCGGCTCGCGCGGCTGCGCGCGGTCGAGCGGTGCATCGTCGTGCCGGCCGTAGAGCCGGGCCACGCGAAGGCGTTCTTCGTCGCGGGCGGCCGCGTCGCCGCGATCAGGACCCTGCCCCCGGGCGGCGGCGTCCATCTCGAGATCGAGGCAGGCCTCGCCGGCGCCCGTCGCGCGCTCGCGGCCGACGACCACGGCGACCTCGACGAGCTCCATCTCCTCGGCACGTTCCTCCGCAAGCCGCAACCGGAGATGCGCATCGTCCCGCTCGAAAAGGGCGCGATCCTGCGAGCCGCTACGACTCTCGCCTGCGTGAACGCAGGCGAGAAGCGATCAGGCCGCGACGTGAATCAGGTCGCGCAGCGCGCCGAGCCGAGCGAGCGCCTGCCCTTCGAGCTGCCTGACCCGCTCGCGCGTGAGGTCGAGCTCGTGACCGATCGCCTCGAGCGTCCACGGCTCGCCGTCGAAGCCGAAGCGGAGCTCGAGGATCCGCCGCTCGCGCTCGGGTAGCGCGTCGAGTGCACGCCGCACACCCTGGCGGCGCAACGACTCCTCGGCCTCCTCGAACGGGTCGGCCGCCTCGCGGTCGGCGAACAGGTCGCCGAGCTCGCCCTCGTCGTCGGCACCGACCGTCTGGTTCAGCGAGACCGACGCGTGCGCGGCACCGAGCGCCTCCTCGATGTGCTGCATCGGCAGGCCGGTCGCCTCGGCCAGCTCTTCCTTCGTCGCCTCGCGCCCGAGCTCGACCTCGAGCCGGCGAGCGGCGCGTGAGAGCTTCTGCTGGCGCTCGACGACGTGCACGGGGACGCGGATCGTCCGCGCGTGGTTCGCGACGGCGCGCTGCACCGACTGGCGGATCCACCACGTGGCGTACGTCGAGAACTTGTAGCCGCGGCGCCAGTCGAACTTCTCGACCGCGCGGTTCAGCCCGAGCGTCCCTTCCTGGATCAGATCGAGGAACGGCACACCGAGCCCGCGGTAGCCCTTCGCGATCGACACGACGAGCCGGAGGTTCGACTCGATCATCCGGCGCTTCGCCCTCGGGTCGCCGCGCTCGATCGCCTTGGCGAGGATGACCTCGTCCGCGGCGGTGAGCAGCTTGTGCTTGCCGACGTCGGCGAGGAAGAGCTGCAGGCTGTCGCCCGCGCCGCCGACGGCAGCCGCGGCCTCCGCGGCGGCGAGCTCGGCTTCCTTCTGCGCCTCTTTCTCCTTCTCCGCCTCCGCGATCGCTGCGGGCGACGCGATCTCGAGGCCGATGCGCTCGAGCTCCGCCGTCAGGTCCTCGACGTCCTGGTCGTCGAGGTCGAGCTCGACGCAGAACGCCTCGAGCTCGGTCGGATCGAGGTAGCCGCGCTCCTGCGCGCCCTCGACCATGGCCTTCGCCTGGTCCGTCTCGAGCAACTCGTGGAGCTGGTTCTGCGTCAGGGTCTACTCAGTCCTTTCGGTCCTGCATCGACGGGTCAAACGACCTTCTCACCATAGGAGCGAAATCCTGTTCCCGCCAGGGTGGAAACGCGCCCCAAACCGACCTATTCCGTACCCGCGTTCATCCCATTCTACGACGGCCCCCGGTCGCGGAACATTGAACCGTCAGGACCTGCGCTTCCGGGCCGCGGGCTTTTTCGACGGACCTTTTGCGCGGCGCTCCGCAAGCAGCTCGAGCGCGCGCTCCTGGGTGAGCTGCTCCGGATCGTCCCCCTGCCGGAGGCTCGCGTTCGTCTCGCCGTCGGTGACGTACGGCCCGAAGCGCCCTGCCTTCACGACCATCGGCTTGCCGCTCACGGGATCGACGCCGAGCTCCTTCAGCGGGCCCGCCGCCTGCCGCTGGCCGCGGCGCTGCTTCGGCTGCGCCAGCACCGCGAGCGCCTGCTCGAGGTCGATCGTCAGCAGCTGCTCTTCGCTCTCCAGGGAGCGCGACTCCTTGCCCTTCTGCACGTACGGGCCGTACCGGCCGTTGCGGGCGGTCACCTCCTCGCCGTCCTCCGCGACGCCGACGACGCGCGGCAACGAGAGCAGCCGGAGCGCGTCCTCGAGCTCGATCGTGTCGAGCGACATCGCCTTGAACAGCGAGCTCGTGCGCGGCTTGTCCTTCGAGCCCTCGTCGAGCACCTCGGTGACGTACGGCCCGTAGCGGCCGCTGCGCGCGACGATCGGGCGACCTGTCTCCGGATCGGTGCCGAGCTCGCGCTCGCCGGACGGCTGCGCGAGCAGCTCCTCCGCCTTCTCGATCGTCAGTTCGTCCGGCACGACGTCGTCCGGGATGTTCGCGCGCTGCTCGCCGCGCTCCAGGTACGGGCCGTAGCGGCCGACGCGAACCATGATGTCGCTGCCCGGGATGTGGAACGAGTTCACCTCGCGCGCGTCGATCGCGCCGAGATCCTGGACGAGGTCGTGTAGGCCTGCGCTGCCGTCGCCGTAATAGAAACGATGCAGCCATGAGCCGCGCTGCTCGTCGCCGGCCGCGATCCGGTCGAGGTCGTCCTCCATGCTCGCCGTGAACTGGTAGTCGACGTACCGCTTGAAATGCTGCTCGAGCAGCTCGACGACCGAGAACGCGAGGAACGCGGGCACGAGCGCGGTTCCCTTCTTGAAGACGTAGCCGCGGTCGAGGATCGTGCCGATGATCGACGCGTACGTCGACGGCCGGCCGATGCCGAGCTCCTCGAGCGTGCGGACGAGCGTCGCCTCGGTGTACCGCGCCGGCGGGTTCGTCTCATGGCCTTGCGGCTCGAGCTTCTTCAGTTGGACCGCGTCGCCCTCGGACACGTTGGGAAGCCGCCGCTCGTCGTCGTCGCTCGACTCGGCCGTCTCGTCGCGGCTCTCTTCGTAGGCGGCCAGGAAGCCGCGGAACGTGATCACGGTGCCCGACGCGCCGAACTCGACCTGTTCGTTCCCGGACGACGTGCCGGCGATGCGCAACGAGACCGTCTGCCCCTCCGCATCCTTCATCTGCGATGCGATCGTGCGGATCCAGACGAGTTCGTACAGCGCATGCTCGTCGCGCGTCAGCTCGCCCTTCACCTGCTGCGGCGTCCGGAACGAGTCGCCTGCCGGCCGGATCGCCTCGTGCGCCTCCTGCGCGTTCTTCACCTTGCGCTCGAAGCGGCGCGGCTGGTCGGGCACGTGGTCGTCACCGAAGAGCTGCGCCGCCTGCTTGCGCGCCGCGACGAGCGCCGACTCCGACAGCGTCGTCGAGTCGGTGCGCATGTACGTGATGTAACCGTTCTCGTACAGCCGCTGCGCGACGCGCATCGTCGTCTGCGCCGTGTAGCGGAGCTTGCGGCTCGCCTCCTGCTGCAAGGTCGACGTCATGAACGGCGCGCTCGGGCGGCGCGAGTACGGCTTCCGCTCGACGCGGGCGACGCGGAAGTCCGACTGCTCGAGCCGCGATGCGAGCGAGCGCGCTTCGTCCTCGCCGAGCTGCAGCGCCTCGGGATTCTTCGACACGCCGTCGGGTCCGAAGTCGCGGCCGAGCGCGAGCCGCTTGCCGTCGACCGTGACGAGTCGCGCCTCGAACGATTCCGGATCGAAGGTCGCGGCGATGTCCCACCAGCTCGCCGCGCGGAACGCCATCCGCTCGCGCTCGCGCTCGACGACGAGCCGCGTCGCCACCGACTGCACGCGGCCGGCCGACAGTCCGCGCGTGATCTTCTTCCAGAGGACCGGCGAGATCTCGTAGCCGTAGAGGCGGTCGAGGATGCGGCGCGTCTCCTGCGCGTCGACGAGCCGCTCGTCGATGTCACGCGTGTGCTCGAGCGCGCGGTCGATCGCGTCCTTCGTGATCTCGTGGAACACCATCCGTTTGACCGGCACCTTCGGCTTCAGCACCTCGAACAGGTGCCAGGCGATCGCCTCGCCCTCGCGATCCTCGTCCGTCGCGAGCAGGAGCTCGTCGGATTGCGCGAGGAGCTTCTTCAGTTCGCTGACCTTCTTCTTCTTGTCGGGATCGACGACGTAGAGCGGGCGGAAGTCGTCCTCGACGTCGACGCCGAGCCGCGCCCACTTCTCCTTCTTGTACTCCAGCGGGATGTCGGCGGCGCGCTCGGGCAGGTCGCGAATGTGGCCGACGCTCGACTCGACGACGAAGCCGTCCCCGAGATAGCCCGCGATCGTCTTCGCCTTGGCGGGCGACTCGACGATGACGAGTCGCTTGTGAGTTCCGTCTTTTGCCACCGGTGGGTCAAGATAGCGCTGTTGCGTCCGAGCACCATGTACAGCGTCATCGCCGCCCTCACCTGGCCTCTGCTGCGGGGGGTCTACCGTCTGCGGGCGCGCGGCGTCGAGAATCTCCCTGCGGAGGGCGGGTTCGTGCTCGCCTGCAACCACGTGTCGAGCTTCGATCCGTGGCCGCTCGGCATGCCGCTCTGGCCGAAGCGCCACCTGCGGTTCATGGCGAAGTCCGAGCTCTACTGGTGGCCGCTGAAGTACGTGATCGGCGGCGCCGGCGCCTTTCCCGTGCGGCGCGGACAGCGCGACACCGAGGCGATCGAGACCGCGGTCTCGCTCGTCCGCGCCGGCTACCCGGTCGCCATGTTCCCGGAGGGAACGCGCCGGTCGAAGGGGCTCGTCAAGCGGTTCGAGGCGCGGCCGCGCAGCGGCGCGGCGCGGATCGCGCTCGAGGGGGGCGTCCCGCTCGTGCCCGCCGCAGTCGCCGGCACCGACGGCCTGCGCCGGTTCGACCGGCTGCGCGTCGCGTACGGGAGGCCGGTCGACATCGACGACCTGCGCGGGCAGGACGTCGCTACCGCGGCACAGACGGCGACGGAGCGGCTGATGGAGAAGATCCTCGAGCTCGAAGAGTCGCTGTGACGGAGACGCTGCTCGCCGTCGACGGCGACTCGTTCGCGCACCGGGCGTACCACTCGATGCCGAAGTCGGTGCGGCTGAATGCGGTCGTCGGCTTCATGAACATGCTGCTGACGCTGTGGGAGCGCGAGCGCCCGGACGCGACGCTCGTCGCCTGGGACACGCTCGAGACGCCGACGTACCGGCACGAGGCGTACGAGCCGTACCAGTCGGGCCGGGTCTTCGAAGACTCGCTGCTCGAGCAACTCGCGATCCTGCCGCGCGCGTGCGCCGCATGCGGCTTCCTCGTCGGCAAGGGCGGCGGCTACGAGGCCGACGACTTCCTCGCCGCTGCAGCGGCGACGTGGCCGGGCGACGTGCTCGTCGCGACGTCCGACCGCGACGCGTTCCAGCTCGTCCACGAGCGCGTCACGATCCTGCAGCCGGTGAAGGGCGTCAGCGAGATCGCGCGCATCGGCGTCGCCGAGGTGCGGGAGCGCTACGGCGTCGATCCCGAACAGGTGCCCGACCTGATCGCACTGCGCGGCGACCCGTCGGACAAGCTCCCGGGCGCGCGCGGCATCGGTCCGAAGAAGGCGGCTGAGATCCTCTCCGAGTACCGCACGCTCGAGGACGTGCTCGCCGCCGGACGGTTCGCAGCGGAGGCGGAGGACTTGCGCCTGTACCGGCGAATCGCGCAAATGGACGCCTCTGCCCCCCTTCCTCCCCTCACCACCCAGACACCCACCTGGGCAGAGGCGTCCGCTTTCTTCGACGAGCTCGGGTTGGCTGCGGTGGCGCGGCGGGTACATTCGCTCGCGTGAACCAGTGGCTCACCGACCGCGCGAATGCACTCGGCGTCGAAGGTCTCACGCCGGACGAGGTCTCTACGCTGCTCGACCTCGCAGGTCACGCGGCGCACGAGAGCGGCGCGCGCACGAATGCGCCGCTGCTCTGCTACCTCCTCGGCCGCGCGCAGGGCCGGCGGAGCCTGGCCGAGCTCGCCGAGATCGTCACATCGACGTCCTGACACACCCGGCGCTCGCGCGCCTGCACCCGACGGGCGAGCATCCCGAGCGCGGCGAGCGGATCGCGGTGCTGCTCGAGCGGTTCCCCGACTACCGCCGGGGACGGCCTGCAACGGATGACGAGCTGCTGCTCTGCCATTCGCGCTCGCACGTGGAACGGATCGGCGCCATCGACGACTGGACGCTGCTCGACGGCGACACGATCGCGAGCGCCACGACCGACGAGGCTGCGCGTCTCGCTGCCGGCACTGCGATCGAGGCTGCGCTCCAGGGCGGGTTCGCGCTCGTACGGCCGCCGGGCCACCACGCGCTGCCCGGTCGCGCAATGGGCTTTTGCATCTTCGACAACGTCGCAATCGCCGCACGCGCCGCGCAGCGGTCGCTCGGGATCGAGCGCGTCGCGATCGTCGACTTCGACGTCCATCACGGCAACGGGACGGAAGCGATCTTCCTCGACGACGACAGCGTCCTCTTCGTCTCGCTGCACCAGTGGCCGTTCTATCCCGGTACGGGCTCGCCCGACGACCAGCGCGAGACGACCGTGAACGTCCCTCTGCGCGCCGGCAGCGGCGACGCCGAGTACACCGAGGCGTTTGCTCGCGCCGTCGAGCCTGCGGTCGCCCGGTTCGACCCGCAGCTCGTGCTCGTGTCGGCCGGCTTCGACGCGCACGTCGACGATCCGCTCGCCCACATGCGCGTCACCGCCGACGGCTTCCGCGAGCTCACCCGGCGCTGCACACAGCTCGGGCCGCGGGTCGCGGCCGTGCTCGAGGGTGGGTACGAGCTCGAGACCCTGCCGGGCCTCGTCGCTGCCGCGATCGACGGCTTCTCCTCCTAATCTGTTCCCGGATGGCGCGGCGGCTCGGCGAATGGATCCTGACGATCGCGGTGGCGGCGGCGGTCGTGCTCGTCTGCGAGGCGGAGGTCGCGAAGCCGTACCGCATCCCGTCGGCGTCGATGGAGCCGACGTTGCACTGCGCCAAGCCGACGCCCGATTGCCTCGGCGGCTCGAACGACCGCGTGATCGCAAATCGGCTCGCGTACCGGTTCGGCAGCCCGAAGCGGGGGCAGATCGTCGTGTTCAAGGCGCCGCCCGATGCGTCGGAGTGCGGCACCGGAGACGGCGGGTCGACCTTCGTGAAGCGGCTGATCGGCCTGCCGGGCGACCGGGTCTCCGAGCGCGGCGGGTTCGTCTACGTCGACGGCAGGAGGCTGAGCGAGCCGTACGTCGAACCGCAGCTGCGCGACACGCGGACGCAGTCGTTCGGTCGCGTGCCGGCCGGGCAGTACTTCTTCATGGGCGACGACCGCATCTTCTCCTGCGACTCTCGCACCTGGGGCACGGTCCCGCGGTCGAGCCTGATCGGACGCGTCGTGCTGACGTACTGGCCGCCCGACCGGATCTCGATCCACTAAATGCAAACGGCCCCATTCGGGGGCCGCTCGCTGCCGCAGTACATATCCGCCATCGCCCTCACGCGTGAAAGAGGGAACTCCGCTCGAGCAGATGATCGGCGCGGCGGCCCATGCGCTGTTGACCCGGGCTTGGGGAATCGCATCCCCCACCGTGGGTGATTCGATTTCTAGGCCGCGCGGGCGGTGGACAGCTGCTCGAGCGCCTCGCGCCGAGACGACACGCCGAGCTTGCGCAGCAGGCTCTTCACGTGCGAGCGAACCGTGTGCTCGGAGATGAACAGCCGTTTCGCGATCTCGTCGGTCCCGAGGTGCTCGTCGAGCAGCAGCAGAACTTCGACCTCGCGCGCCGAGAGCGACGTCGCGATCGCGTCCGGGACGCCCGAGCCGCGGTCGTTTCCGTGCCGCACCTCGTCGAGCAGCCGCCTCGCGATCGAGCCGGACAGCGCCGCCTCGCCCTGCGCGACACCGTCGAGGAACGCTGCGATGCGTTCCGGCGGCTCGCTCTTCAGCAGGTACCCGGCAGCGCCGCCGCGGATCGCGGCCAGCAGGTTCTCCTCGGTGCCCGAGGCGGTCAGCACGACGACCTCGCAGTCCGGGGCCGCCTCTCGGAGCTGGGGCAGCGCGGTGAGACCGTCCATGCCCGGCATCGAGAGATCGAGGAGGACGAGATCCGGCAGCAGCCGCGCGGCCTCGCCGATCGCCTCCACCCCGTCCGAGGCGCAGCCGACCACGTCGAGCCCGTGCGCGCCGAGCAGCGTCGCGAGCGCGTCGCGGGTCAGCGGATGGTCGTCGACGATCAGGATCCTGGTTGCCATTCCCACCCTTATCGGCACGAAGCGTTCTGCCGACAAGACCTTTGTGAAGACGCGGGCGAAACGCGACCGGAGCGACATCCAGAGCTGGCTGTGGGGAGAGATCCTCCTGGCCGGGCTGCTCGGCGCGAGCCTCGCGCTCTTCCTCGCCTATCCGGTGCTGCAAACCCGCTACGACCTGCCTGAGCTGCGGCTCGTGCTGCAGACCTCGATGTTCGGGGCGGGACTGCTCGTCGCCGTCCTGGGCGCCGCGCGCTACTCGGCCGACGGCCGCCGCATCGACCTGCTCCTCGCGAGCGGCTTCTTCGTCACCGCCCTCTCGTCGATCGCATTCGTGATCGCGCCGCGTTTCGGCGGCGGCGACGCCCGGCCGGCCGAGGCGTGGTCGGCGCTGATCGGCGCAATCGCCGGCATGACGTTGATCGCCGCCGCCCCGTTCGCCAAGGGGCGGAGCAAGTACCGCGACTGGGCGATCGCGAACGCGGTCGCCGCCGTCGGGATCGGGCTCTTCGTCGCGTGGTCGCTGCTGCGCGCGCTCGGTTCCGCGCTGCCGCCGCTGACGCCGCTGCCTTCCGACTCGCAGCCGTTCTACCTCACCGGCACGCTCGCGCTGCAAGCGCTCGTGACGCTCATCGCGCTCGTCGGTTGGGGCGTGCGCTTCGTGCGCGGCGGCGAGGACATGGCGCGGTGGCTCGCGCTCGGCTTCACGCTGATGCTCTTCGCGGCGCTGCACCTCGTCTTCCAGCCACTGCTCGCCGGCGACTTCGTCTCGCAGGGCGACTTCCTGAAGATGCTCGCCTACCTCGTGATCCTCGTCGGCGCGTGGCGCACGATCCGCTCGGCCGAGTTCGGGCGCGCGGTCGCAGAGGAACGAGCACGCGTCGCCCGCGAGATCCACGACGGTCTAGCGCAGTACCTCTTCGCCGTGTCGACGCACGCGTCGATGCTCGAGTCGGGCGCGCCCGTGAGCGAGATCGCGCCGAGGCTCAAGGAGGCCGCGTCGCTCGCCCAGCAGGAGGCGCGCTTCGCGATCCTCGCACTCTCGTCCGCCTCCGGCACGGCGCCGTTCGACGCCGCGCTGCGACGCTACGTCGAGTTCCTCACCGCCGACGGCGCGCTCGAGGTCGAGCTCGAGGTCGACCGGGCGATCCGGCTCGCGCCGGACGAGCAGATCGAGATCTTCCGGATCGTCCAGGAAGGGCTCGCGAACGTCCGCAAGCACGCGAATGCGACCCGCGCCGAGGTCACGATCGGCCAGCGTCCGTACGGCGAGCGCTTCGTCACGATCCACGACGACGGCGACGGCTTCGACGGCGAGGGCCTGCCGGCCGGGCAGGGCCTCAAGAACATGCGGGCCAGGGCCGAGTCGATCGAGGGCGGCTTCTCGCTCCGCTCCTCGCCCGGCCGCGGCACCGCGCTCGAGATCGTCCTCCGGACCTGAGCTGTAGTACCATTCGGCACGAAGGAGGTGCCGATTGTCGATCCACGTTCCGCACCCGCACGCTCCCCACGCGGACTTCGACCATCACCCGTGGCGGATGCTCCCGACCGCTCTGGGCGTGATCGTGGCGCTCGCAGCGCTGCTGATCCTCGTCAGCTTCGCCCTCTCGAAGTGGGTGACCGGCTCTGCGTACTGACCGGCGTCAGCGAACGCGGAGCAACGGGCTGGTGTAGGCGGCCGCCGGGCTGCTGATCCGGAACCGCTGACCGGCACGTGCGGCGACGACCCGCTGGAACGTGCCGGTCGCGGCGGTCCGCATCGTCCCGCC
>JAICLU010000045.1 GCA_025925195.1 Thermoleophilia bacterium | reverse complement strand
CGGCGAGTTCGTGCTCTACGACGACGGCAACCACGTCTGCAACAACATCCCGTGGAAGTACCGGCCGCTGACCGCCGACTGGCTGAAGGAGAAGCTTGCGGTTCAGTGAGCAGGAGATGGTCAGACGGCACGGGCTCACGCTCGAGCTGATCGAGCGCCTCGAGCTCGACGCGCTCGTGATCTACGGCAACTCCGGGGTCAACCGGCACAACCACGCGAACGGCTTCTGGCTCTCGCAATGGCAGGACATGCACCACTGCTACCTCGTCGTACCGCGCGAGAGCGAGATGACGCTGCTCGTCGGCCTCGTCAACCACGTGCCGAACGCGCGCGAGCTCAGCGACGTGCCGAATGTCGTCTGGGGCGGGTACGAGCCGGGCAAGACGATCGGGTCGCTCGTGCGCGGCCGGATCGGCCTCGTCGGCGTCAACGCGACGTGGAGCGACGGCATGCCGTGGCGGCACTACGAGGACCTGCGCGCGTCCGGCGCCGAGCTCGTCGACGTGACGCGCGAGTACGCGTCGCTCCGGCGCATCAAGTCGCCGGAGGAGGTCGAGCGGCTGCGCGGAGCGGCGGAGCTGTCCGATCTCGCGATCACGACGCTCGTCGACGTCGCCAAGCCGGGCGTCGCAGAGACCGAGCTCGTGGCGCTCGTCGAGGAGTCGTACCGGCGACGCGGCGGCACGACGCGCATCACGTTCCTCCGCTCGATGCCGATGGACGCGCCGAACGGCTGCCTGCCGGCCCAGAACCCGAGCGACCGCCGCCTCGCGAAGGGCGACGTGATCATCACCGAGTTCAGCGCTTCGCTCTGGGGGTATTCGGGCCAGGTGCACAGGCCCGTCTTCGTCGGCGCCGAGCCGACCGGCGACTGGCTGCGGATGTTCGAGACGGCGCGCGACGCCTACGACTCGATCACGAAGGGGATGACGCCGGGCTCGACCGAGGGCGACGTGATCCGTAACTCCGCCGTGATCGGCGAGCGCGGCTACGCGATCTACGACGACCTGATCCATGGCTACGGCACCGACTACGGGCCGCCGCTCGTCGACCGCTCCTGCGTCGGCTACTGGCAGAGCGGCGAGGAGGCGCCCGCCGGCAGGACGATCGAGCAGGGGATGACGATCGTCGTGCAGCCGAACCCGATCACGCCCGACGAGCGGATGGGACTGCAGCTCGGCGCGCTCACCGTCGTCACGGGCGGCGGAGCCGAGTCGCTGCACACGTTGCCGTTCGAGCCGTTGATCGCCGCATGAGCGCCGTCGCCACGAGGTGGGTGGGACAGCACCTCGCGCGCTACGAGGACGAGCGGTTCGTCAAGGGCGAGGGCGAGTACGTCGGCGACCTGAGGCGGCCGGGCATGCTGCACGCCGCGTTCGTGCGGTCGTACGCCGCGCACGCGCGCATCGTGGCGATCGACGCCGGGGCTGCGCTCGCGCTCGACGGCGTGCACGCGGTCTACACCGGCGTCGACACCGACGGGCTCGACGACTTTCCGCTCGTGGCGCGCAGCGACGAGGAGATCGTCCGCGCGATGCACCCGGTGCTCGCGCGCGGCGAGGTGCGCTACGTCGGGCAGCCCGTCGCGCTCGTCGTCGCCGACACCGCGGCGCTCGCTGCCGACGCGGCCGAGCTGGTCACGCTCGAGCTCGACGAGCTGCCGCTCGACGACACGGAGGTCCTGCTGCGCTGGCACCGGACGAACGGCGACGTCGACGGAGCGTTCGCGCGCGCCGACCGCGTCGTCCGGTCGCGCGTCGTGATGCCGCGACTGATCGCCGCGCCGATCGAGGCGCGCGCGGTGCTCGCGTCCTACGACGGCGACGTGCTCACGCTCTGGCTGTCGGCGCAGGACGCGCACCGCCAGCTCGGCGGGCTGAGCAAGGTGCTGCGCCGCCCGGCCGACAAGCTGCGCGTCGTCGTCCGCGACGTCGGCGGCGCGTTCGGCAGCAAGGGCGTGCCGCAGGCGGAGACGGCAGCCGTCGCCTTCGCCGCGCTGCAGCTCGGCCGGCCGGTCAAGTGGGTCGAGTCGCGCACCGAGAGCTCGCTTGCGACCTACCAGGGGCGCGGCCAGCGCATCGAGACGGAGCTCGCGCTGACGAGCGACGGCGAGATCCTCGGCCTGCGCGCGCACGTGCACGCCGACCTCGGCGCGTATCTCTACACGACGACACCGGTCGCCGCCATGACGTGCGCGATGCTGCTGACCGGTTGCTACGCGATCGCCGCCGCGGACGTGCGCGTGACCGGCGTCCGCACGAACCGTGTGCCGACGGGGCCGTACCGCGGCGCCGGCCGGCCCGAGGCCGCGCTCGCGATCGAGACCGCCGTGGACACCGCGGCGCGCGAGCTCGAGCTCGATCCCGTCGAGCTGCGGCGTCGCAACCTCGTGCGGACGTTCCCGTACGAGAACGGCCTCGGCTTCACGTACGACTCCGGCGACTACGAGGGCGCGCTCGACGCCGCGCTCGAGCTCGCCGGCGACGTGCGGGCCGACGGCGTCGGCGTGGCGCTCTATGTCGAGCGGTGCGGCCCGGGCTACGAGACCGGTGCCGTCGTCCTCGAAGAGGACGGTCGCGTGGTCTGCCTCACCGGCTCCTCGCCGCACGGTCAGGGCCACGAGACGACGTTTGCGCAGATCGTGGCCGACGAGCTCGAGATCGACCCCGCCGACGTCGAGATCCGTTACGGCGACTCGTTCGAGATCCCCGACGGCACCGGCACGTTCGGCTCGCGCTCGGTCGCTGCCGGCGGCTCGGCGCTACTGCTCGCGGCGCGACAGCTGAAGGAGAACCCCGGCCGGACGCGCGCGGACGTCCGGTTCGATCTGCCGGGACCGGTCTTCTCGTTCGGCGCGTACGTCGCTGCCGTGAACGTCGACCGCGAGACGGGCGAGGTCGAGATCGTGAAGGTGGCCGGCGTCGACGACTGCGGTCGCGTGATCAACCCGCTGCTGGCGGAAGGGCAGGTCGTCGGCGCGATCGTGCAAGGGATCGGCGAGTGCCTGCACGAGTACGTCGGCTACGACGAGTACGGGCAGCCGCTCGCCGTCAATCTCTACGACTACCACCTGCCGACGTCGCAGACCGTCCCCGAGATCGTCAGCGAGCTGCGCGAGACGCCTTCTCCGCTCAACCCGCTCGGCGCGAAGGGGGTCGGCGAGGGCGGCTCGATCGGGACGCCCGCCGCGGTCGCGAACGCGGTCGCGGATGCCCTCGGCTTCCACGTCGAGCTGCCCTACACGCCGTCTCGCGTGTGGAGCGCCCTGCACCGGTGAGTCGCAATCGATTGCAATGAACCCGGTCGAGTGCGCACAATGAGCCGGTGCATGCCGGGACAGGCTCGAGGCTCGACGCCCCGCTCGCGGCCGAGCGCCGCCTGCCGCCGGTCGCGGGCGGTCTCGCGCTCGCGATAGCGCTCGCGGCAATCGCCACGATCCTGGGCCGTCGTGTCCCGGTCGTCGGGCCCGCGGTGATCGCGATCGTGCTGGGCGTCCTCGTCCGCGCGGTGCTCGATCCCGGAGCCTGGGCGGCGCCCGGGGTCGCGTTCGCGTCGAAGAAGCTCCTCCAGGTGGCGATCGTGCTGCTCGGAACCGGGCTCAGCCTCGGCACGGTCGTGCACGTCGGCGCCCGGTCGCTGCCGGTGATGCTCGTGACGCTCGCCGTCGCGCTCGGCGGCGGCGCGCTGATCGGCAGGCTGCTCGGGATCGACGCGCCGCTGCGAACGCTCCTCTCCGTCGGGACCGGCATCTGCGGCGCCTCCGCCATCGCCGCCGTCGCGACGGTGATCGAGGTCGAGGCGGTCGAGGTGGCGTACGCGATCTCGACGATCTTCGTGTTCAACGTCGCCGCGGTGCTGCTCTTCCCGCCGATCGGCCACGCGCTCGGGCTCTCGGCCCATCCGTTCGGCCTCTGGGCAGGCACTGCGGTGAACGACACGTCGTCGGTCGTCGCGGCCGGCTACGCGTACTCGCACGCAGCGGGGGACTA
Source organism: Thermoleophilia bacterium (assembly GCA_025925195.1). GTDB lineage: Bacteria > Actinomycetota > Thermoleophilia > Gaiellales > Gaiellaceae > Palsa-739. The sequence continues at coordinate 13,260 of JAICLU010000045.1, read as the reverse complement.
CGCCCTCGTCGTCAAGCTGACCCGGACGCTGCTGATCGTGCCGATCGTCCTCGTGCTCGCTGCGCTCGAGCGGCGCCGGAGCCCGCACGCCGGACCGGAGCGCCGCGCGACCTACGTGCCGCCGTTCCTCGTCGGCTTCCTTGCCGCGGCGGCGCTCGGGTCGACCGGATTGCTCGGCGCAGGCCTGCGCCACGATCTGTCGACGCTCGCGCTCTTCGTCGTCGCGATCGCGCTCGCGGCGGTCGGGCTCTCGGCACAGCCGCGCCGCATCCGGGCGGCGGGCCTGCGGCCGCTCGCGCTCGGCGGTGCCCTCTGGGTGCTCGTCGCGTCGACGAGCCTGCTCGTCCAGGCACTGACGGGGCTGTTGTGATTCGTTGCCCGGCGACAGCGAGGCTCCTATGATCGGGCCCAGAGCTTCTCAGGCACGAACGCGGAGGGCGGGGTGAGCGGGGCGTCGACCGATGGGCCACTCGAACGGCCGCGCGTCCGCGCCGCGTTGCGGGACGTCGCCGCCGCCGCGAACGTCCATCCGTCGACCGCCTCGCGCGCACTGAATCCCGGCACGCGCGGGCGCGTCAACGCGGCCACCGCCGCCCGCGTGCTCGAGGCGGCCCGCCACGTCGGCTACCAGCCGAACTCGCTGGCCCGCGGGCTGCGGACGAGCAAGACCTTCACGATCGGGATGCTGATCCCCGACCTCACGAACCCGCTCTTCCCGCCGATCGTGAAGGGGATCGAGGACCGGCTCAGCCAGGACGGCTACACGCTCGTCCTCGCGAACACGAACTACGACCTCGAGCGCGAGACGGCGATCTCCCAGGCGATGATCGCGCGCCAGATCGACGGGCTCGTGCTCGCGACGGCGCGCCGGTCGTATCCGCTCGTCCACGAGCTCCTGGCCGCCGGCGTCAAGGTCGTGCTGGTCAACCGGACGATGGAGAACACGCCGGTCGCGGCGGTGACCGGCGACGAGCACATCGGTATCGGCCTCGCGGTCTCCCATCTCGCCTCCCTCGGACATCGCGAGATCGCCTACGTCGGCGGCGACGCCGACGCCTCGACCGGGCTCGGCCGCTACGAGGCGTTCGTCGCGCGGCTGCACGAGGAAGGGCTGCCGCTGGATCCGAGCCTCGTCGCGCACGCGGCGCACTTCCACGAGGAGCCGGGAGCGGCAGCGTTCGCCGAGCTGCTCGATCGCGGCACCCGCTTCACGGCGGTCGTCGCTGCGAACGACCGTCTCGCTCTCGGCTGCTACGACGTGCTGCGCGAGCGCGGCCTGCGCATCCCGGAGGACGTGTCGGTGATCGGCTACAACGACATCCAGTTCGCGGACAAGTTCTCGCCGCCGCTGACGACGATCCGTATTCCGCACTACCAGATCGGGGTCAAGGCGGCCCAGCTGATGCTCGAGGCGCTCGCGGACGGCGACGCCCCGTCCCTGACGATCAGGATGACGCCGACGCTCGTCGTGCGCGCGTCGACCGCGCCGCCCGCGCCTTGCGCCTGAACCCCGGGCCGCTGCGCGGGCCGGCCGGAGCGGTCGCGACCGCGGTCCTGCTGCTCGGGACCGTCGCGTTCCTGCGCGTCGCGCTCCTGCCCCAGATCGGGCACGACCTCGTGCTGCGACCTGGGCTGCTGAGTCTCGTCACCGTCGTGTTCGGCGTCGGCCGGCTGCTGACCGACCTGCCTGCCGGCCACGCGGCCGACCGCATCGGGCCGCTGCAGGCCTTCGCCCTCTCGGCCGCGGGCCTTGCGGCCGCGAGCGTGCTGTTCGCCGTGGCGCATTCGCTCGTCGCGCTGCTCGTCGCCGCGGCGGTGCTCGGCGTCGCGAGCGCGACGACGAACACGACCGGCATGGCGTACTTCTCGCACGCTCCGCGCGCCGTGCGCGGCAAGAGCCTCGCGACGTTCTCCGCGGCTCTCCTCGGCGGCCAGTCGCTCGGCCCTGCGGTCGCGGGCGTCGTCGCCGGGGCGGCCGGCTGGCGCGCGGCGGAGGGCGTCGGCGCCGTGGTTGCGGCGGTCGTCGGCGTCGCGTGCGTGCTCGGAGCGCGGGTCATCCGGCGGCCGGCCGCGATTGCGCAGGATGCGGGCGACCTCCGCGACGGCGGGCGCATCGACGCCCGGCAGCTCGGGCTTCTCTACTTCGTGTCGTTCGCGGTCTTCTTCGCACTCGGCGCGATGCCGCAGACGCTGCTGCCGGTGATCGGGTCGAGCGACTACGGCCTGTCGGTCGGGATCATCGGGCTCGCGCTCGGCGTCGGCGGCATCTGCCGCTTCGTCGGCGCCGCCGTCGGCGGCGTCCTGGCCGACCGCGTATCCCGCAAGGCTGCGCTCGTCCCGGCGCTGCTCGCTATGGGCGCCGGCAGCGCGCTGCTCGAGCTTCCGGGCGGCGTCGTCGTGTGGCTCGCGGCGGTCGTGCTCCTGTCGCTCGGCTCGTTCGGCGGCACGGTCGCCGCGACGATCCTCGCCGACCTCGGCGGCGGGCGTCGGGTCGGCCGCCGTCTCGGGGCATACCGCTTCGCGGGCGACCTCGGACTGATCGCCGGCCCGCTCGTCGCCGGCTGGCTCTACGACGGGATCGGGACGGGTGCGGCGGTGGTCGCCGTCAGCGGTCTGCTCGCCGGCTGCGCGATCGTCATGGCCGTCGGGCTCGGCGAGACGCGCCACGGCGATGCGCCGGCCGTCGCCGAGCAAGTCGCCTGACAATCGATTGTGGGTGCGGTAGGGTCGCGCGGTGCGCATCGTCTCCTACCCCGGCGGCTTCGGGCGCCTCGAAGGCGACGCCGTCGTCCCGATGGGCGCCGACATCGCCGCCTGGCTCCGTGACGGCAGGGCGGAGGAGGGCGAGGCCGTCGCCCGCTCCTCGCTCGAGCTGCTCGCGCCCGTGCCGCGGCCCGGGAAGATCGTCTGCATCGGCCGCAACTACGTCGAGCACGCGCACGAGCGCGGCTTCGACGCGCCGCCCGAGCCGATCCTCTTCGCGAAATGGGCGAACTCCGTCGCCGCGCCCGGCGCGACGGTCACGATCCCGGAGCAGACGAGCCAGGCCGACTGGGAGGCCGAGCTCGGCGTCGTGATCGGCTCGCGCTGCTCCCGCGTCCCGGCGGACCGGGCGCTCGAGCACGTGGCCGGGTACACGTGTCTCAACGACCTCTCGGCGCGCGACCTGCAGAACCGCGTCAGCCAGTGGACGCGCGGCAAGGCGATCGACGGCTTTCTGCCCATGGGCCCGGCGCTCGTCACGCCGGACGAGGTCGGCGATCCGCAGCAGCTCTGGGTTCGCTGCCGCGTGAACGGCGAAACGATGCAGGACGGCCATACGAGCCTGATGATCTGGCCGGTGGCGGAGCTGATCGCGTTCGTCAGCGAGACGATCACGCTCGAGCCGGGCGACGTGATCGCCACCGGCACGCCGGCCGGGATCGGGGCGGCGCGGACGCCGCCGGTCTTCCTGCGCGACGGCGACGTGGTCGAGGTCGAGGTCGAGCGCGTCGGCGTCCTTGAGACGACGATCGCCGCCCCGCACGCGGCCTGACCGCGACAAACGTTTGCCGCAGGCGTTGACACCCTCCACTGCGCGCTCGTAGGATCGTTCTCCGATGGCAAAACAGGTACATGCGCGCGATCTCGGCGATCCCTTTCCGCCGATCAAGCTGCCGTCGGTCGACCGCTCGACGGAGATCGACTTCGCGGAGTTCCGTGGGCGCCGGCTGCTCGTCTTCAGCTGGTCTTCGTGGTGAAGCTGTCGCGACGAGCTGCCCGTGTGGCAGTCATTCCACGAGCGACACGCAGACAAGCCGGGATTCGCGCTCGTCGGCGTCGCGATCGACGCGCTTCCCGACGGAGCCCGCGCGTTCACCGAGCAGTCCGGCTGCACGTTCCCGATGGCGCTCGACAGCCGCAACCTGTTGAACGCGATCCTCGGCGTCAAGACCGTGACGAACGCGTTCCTGCTCGACGAGGAGGGCCGGCTCCGCTGGCAGCATCTGCACGGCTTCCGCGTCCAGCGGCCGGAGATGCTGGCGATGGCGGAGCGCGTCGTCGAGGGCGACCTCGAAGAATTCGTGGCCAATCCCGGCGTGGCGCAGGAGTCGCTGCAGCTCGAGTCGATCCGGGCCGAGCTCGCCGACAACCCCGACGACACGGGGTTCCTCGTGATGCTCGGCGAGGCGCTCAGCCAGGAGGGGCGGGACGACGAGGCGCTGCAGACGTACGAGCGCGTGATCGAGCTCGACCCCGAGAACTCGACGGCGCACTACGCCCGCGGCAGCCTGCTGCTCGCACTCGAGCGCAAGGACGACGCGGTCGCCGCCTGGCGCGCCGGGCTCGAGGTCGACCCGATGAACTTCACGCTGCGCAAGCAGATCTGGATGGTGCAGTACCCCGAGCGGTTCTATCCGCAGATCGACATGGCGTTCCAGGTCGAGCAGATCAAGCGCGAGGGATTTCCCGATCTGTCCAAGCTGCCGATCTCGATCCGGCGCGAGCTCGGCGACCACGCCGAGGACGATCTGCACATCGATGTCTGACAACCGCTGGTCCGAGCCGTCGCTCGAGGCCGGCGAGCCGTTGCGGCTCGCGATCCCGGAGCGCGGCGCACCGGAGTGGTATCTCGCGGCGGTGCTACGGCAGCTCGCCCGCGACGCCGGCGTCACCCTGGAGCCGAAGCGCTTCGACGGCGGCGAGGCGCGTCGCGTCGCCTCGGTCCACGAGGGGATGGCCGAGGTCTGCATCGCGATGGAGGAGACCGTGCGCTGGGCGTACCGCGCCGAGTCGGCCTACGAGGGCTGGCGGCACACGTCGTTTCGACTCGTCGCGGGCGTCGAGCAGGTCCAGTGGCTCGGCATCGCGGCCCGCGAGGATGCCCGAATCGCGTCGTTCGAGGACCTCGCCGCGGCGCGTGACCTCCGGGTGCTCACATATGTCCCCGGCGGCCAGTCGGCAACCTGGGCGTTTCTCGTCGGGGAGGTGCTGCGGGCGCACGGCGTCGACGCGGAACGGCTCAGGATGCTGGACGTCGAGATCGAACGGAGCCGGATCCCCAGGCTCGACTTCGACCTGCTCATCGCACCGATCGGTCCGTTTCGGGGTTGGCGCGGCTCGATCTGGCACGACGCCGCCGCGCTCGCGCCGCTGCGGTTCCTGCCCTGCGATGCGACGGCGCTCGAAAGCCTCGCGTCGCGACACGGCCTCCGGCCTGGGCTGCTGCCGGCGGAGTACCTCGCCGGCATCCGCGAGTCGGTTTCGACGCTCCGGTTCGACCGGTGGCTCGTGTTCGCGTCGGAGCGTCTCGAGGAGGAGACGGCGTTGGCGCTCGCGGTAGCGCTCGACGAGGGGCGCGACCGGCTGGCTCCGCTGCACGCATTCCACGATCCGCGCCGCGCCCTGCTCGACGTCGGCGTGCCCGTGCATCGCGCGATTCGGAGCGACCGCGCAGACCGCGGTCTCGAGGTCGCAACGGCCGAACCGGCTGCGGCCGTCTAGAACGACAGCGGCTCGTCGAGCTCTTCGACGTTGCCGGCGAGCGTCCCGACCGGGAACACGCAGTAGAGGAGCATCCCCTCGTCGCCGGCGGGGATCGTCGCGTGTGCGGCGCCGCGCGGCACGAGCACCACGTCGCCCGGGCCGACACGCTCGGTCTCGCCCTCCTGCCAGTGGGTGCCCTCGCCCTCGACGACGTAGATCACCTCGACGCTGTGCGGATGGCGGTGCGGCGCGCGGGGGCCGGGAGAGAGGCGCGCGAAGCGCACGCTGACGTCTTCCTCTCGACCCTCGAACGGGTCGGCGGAGCGCCGGCCGGGCAGCTGCCCGAACCGGAGCTCCGAGGCCCGCACCACCCGCACTAGACGGCCGCGCCTGCGCCGGCCGCTTCGATCACCTCGGCGAGCTCGACCGCCTGACCACCGCGCTCCGACGACGCGATCGCCGCGTGGACGACGGCGAGCGCGCGCAGCGCCTCGCGCGGCCCGACCTCGACCGTCGCTTCGCCGCGGATAGCGAGCGCGAACTCCTCGAGCTGCTCGCGGAACATGTCGGTGCGCTGCAGCTCCACGACCTCGCGCTCGGACTGGCCGTGCGCCTGCGACCGCAGCTCGGAGTAGTCGTCGGCCAGATGCCCCTCGTCCCAGTGCGTGAAGTCGAGGTCGTACCGCAGGTTGGCCTTCGTCCCCTGCAGGTTGATCGTGTAGATGCCGGGCGACGCCCAGCCGGCGCCGATGTAGCCCAGCGCGCCCGACTCGAACTCGACGAGCGACATGACGACGTCGGGCACGTGCGCCGCCGTGTAGAGCTTGCGCGCGTGGGCCGTCGCCGAGCGCGCCGGGCCGAGCAGGAACTGGAGGTTGTCGGCGTGGTGGACGCCGAGCTGGATCATCACGCCGCCCGGCGTCTTGTCGGGATACGAGCGCCAGTGCTCGGGCGTCAGCTCGAGGCCTCGCTCGTTCGAGAAGTTCGCCTCCGCCATCGACACGTCGCCGATGCGCCCGTCGTCGATCCACCGCTTCATCTCGCGGCTGCCGGCGAGGCGGCGGGCGCTGTGGCCGACGGCGAACGGGACGCCGCTCCGCTCGGCCGCCTCGACGATCGCGACGCCGTGCTCGAGCGTGTGCGCGATCGGCTTGTCGGTGTACGCGGCCTTGCCGGCCTCGAGCGCCTGCACGACGAGGTCGCGGTGCGTGTCGTTCGGCGTCGTGATGAGGACGCCTTCGACCTCCGGGTCGGCGAGCAGCTCCTCGTAGCTTGCGGCCGCGCGGCCGATCCCGAACTCGTCCTGGAACGCTTGGCGCTTCTGCTCGTCGCGGCTGTAGCAGCTGACGAGGTCGATCACGTCGCCGCGCTGTGCGCCGCGGGCGAGCACCCGGGCCCAGCGGCCGAGCCCGACCGATGCGAGACGAACCTTCTCGCTCATGCTTCCTCCTTGGATTCGGTGCCCGCTGCCGTGCGCAGCGAGAGAACGTGTCGCACCTGTGCGGCGACGTCGGTCGAGACGCGTTCGACGAAGGTCGCCGCCAGCTCCTCGGTCGCCCAGGCCGGATCGCCGTACCAGCCGTCGCCGCCGAACTCGCCGACGTCCGTGACGAAGCCGTAGACCTCGGTGCCGCGCCGCATCTCGTCGAGCGCCGCGGCGTGCGGCGGGCGCGAGACCGCCTCGATGCGGTCCTCGCGAACGAGCGCTGGGTCCTCGGCGATCACTCCCAGCGTCTCGATCGAGCCGCCGTGCGTGAGCTCGCCGCCCTCGCCGCGGTAGATGCGCTGCGCGGTGTAACAGGCCTGTGCGACGACGACGGTGACCGGCTGCTCGGCCTGCACCTTCACGGCGACGCCGTTCAGCGACGGCGTGTTCAGCTCGTGCCAGTTGACGAGGACGAGCGTGCGCGCGCCCATGCGGATCAGCTCGAGCAGCACCTCCTCGAGCAGCCGTTCGAACGTCTCGGGTGTCAGGCTGACGGTGCCCGGGCGGCCGGCGTGGATCGGTGTCACGCCGTACGGGCCGAACGGCGCGTACAGCGCTCCGAGCTGCCCGGCGACCGCTTCTGCGAGCCGCTCCGCGATCATCGTGTCGGTGCCGCAGGGCAGGTGCGGGCCGTGCTGCTCGATGCTGCCGAACGGCAGGACGACGGTCGGGTTGCGCCGCAGCGACTCGGCGACGTCCGGGCTCGGGAGCGTCCACAGGCTGTCGGTCATGCGCGGGCCTCCTCGGGTTCGACGACGACGTCGCGCGGGCGCTCGCCCTGGAGCAGCCGCCGTGCCTCGTGCGCCGCTTTGACGCGGAGATCGTGCTCGGACTCCTCGGTGTACCAGGCCATGTGCGGGGTCAGGATGACGCGGTCGGCAACCTCGGCGAAGGCCGATGCGTCGACGGGCTCCTGCGCGAAGACGTCGAGGGCCGCGATGCCGGGCCGGCCGGCAGCCAGCGCGGCGACGAGCGCCTGCTGGTCGATCAGGGCGCCGCGCGACGTGTTCACGAGTACCGAGCCGGGCCGCATGGACGCGAGCTCCGGCGCGCCGACGAGGAACGAGCCGTCGTCGGGCGCCGGCGCGTGCAGGCTGACGGCGTCGGCCGTCGCGAGCAGCTCTGCGAGCGGCAGCGCTCGCACGCCGGGCGCGTCGATCGCGGCGAGTGGGTCGAACGCAGCGACCTGGAAGCCGAGGGCGGCGAGGAGCTCCGCGACGCGGCGGCCGATGCGGCCGAAGCCGACGACGCCGGCGAGGAGCGCGGAGGGTAGGTGGAGCGGGCGCAGGTCGGCGAAGCCCCAGCCGCCCGCCCTGACGCGGCGGTCGGCCTCCGGCAGCCGGCGCACCGCGGCGAGCGCGAGCGTCACCGCGTGGAACGCCACGGCCTCGGTGCCGTAGTCGGCGACCCGCGCCACCCACATGCCCGCGGCGCGGGCGGCGTCGAGGTCGACCGTCTCGACGCCGACCCCGTTCCGGACGATGCCGCGGCAGGTCAGCCGGGCGATCGTCGCGGCGTCGAACTTCGGGCCGGAGCCGGCGAGGATCACGTCGGCCTCGCCCGCGATCTCGACGAGCTCCTCCTGCGTCGCGCCCGTCCCCGAGACCACGACCGCGCCGAGCGGCGCGAGGATCTCCTCCTCGACCGAGAAGTCCGGATAGCGCGTTCCGAGGATGGCGACGACCGTCATGCGGCGTCAGCGAGCCTATAACGCCAATCGTTTGCATTGCAATCCCGGACGCGCCATGATGCCCCCATCGGCAGGCAGTCGCGAGCAGGAGGGCAAGGTTGGAGCACCGGTTTCTGATCCACAAGCGAGGCGACTACGTGGGGGTCGCGGTGGCCGACATCGAGCCGGGGGAGCGCGTCGTCGGCATCTACATGGACGACGACTCGGCCGTCGAGGTCGAGGCCGTCGACCCGGTGCCGCTCGGCCACAAGATCGCGGTCGTCCCCGCGGGCGACGGCGACACGGTGCTCGAGTACGGCATCCCGATCGGGATCGCGACGGGTGGGTTCGGCGTCGGCTCGCACGTGCACACGCACAACCTGCGGAGCGCCCGGTGGTAGGCATCGAGGGGTACCGCCGCGAGAACGGGCGGGTCGGCGTGCGCAACCACGTCGTCGTCCTCCCGGTCGACGACCTCTCGAACGCCGCCTGCCTCTCGGTCGGTGCGCAGGTGCCGGGGACGCTGCCGCTGCCGCACGCCTACGGCCGCCTCCAGTACGGCGAGGACCTCGAGCTCCACTTCCGCACGCTGATCGGGACGGGCGCGAACCCGAACGTCGCCGCGGCGATCGTGATCGGTATCGAGCCGAACTGGACGGCGCGCGTCGCCGAGGGGATCGCCGCGACGGGCAAGCCGGTCGAGGCGTTCTCGATCGAGGGCCGCGGCGACCTCGAGACCGTGCGGCTCGCATCGCACGCGGCGCAGCGGCTCCTGCAGAACGCGTCCGAGCTCCGGCGCGAGGCCGTCGAGCTCGGAGAGCTCGTCGTCAGCATCAAATGCGGGGAATCCGACACGACGACGGGGCTCGCGTCCTGCCCGACCGTCGGCGTCGTCGTCGACGAGCTCGTCGACGCAGGCGCGACCGTGTTCTTCGGCGAGACGCCCGAGCTGACCGGCGGCGAGCATCTGATCGCCGCGCGCTGCGCGACCGACGAGCTGCGAGAGCAGTTCATGGACACGTATCGCCGCTACGTCCAGGGCATCGAGTCGAACGGCGCCGACCTGCTCGGGTCGCAGCCGACGCAGGGGAACATCGCCGGCGGCCTCTCGACGATCGAGGAGAAGGCGCTCGGCAACATCGAGAAGACGGGGACGAAGCCCGTCGTCGGCGTCCTCGAGCCTGCCGCGGCGCCGACGAACGGCGCCGGCCTCTACTTCATGGACAGCTCGTCTGCCGCGGCGGAGCACATCACGCTCATGTGCGCGGGTGGCGCGGTCCTCCACTTCTTCCCGACGGGGCAGGGCAACGTGATCGGCAACCCGGTCGAGCCGGTGATCAAGCTGACCGCGAACCCGCACACGGCGGCGACGATGGTCGAGCACATCGACCTCGACGTCAGCGGCTTGCTGCGCCGGGAGCTGACGCTCGAGACGGCCGGCACGCAGCTGCGCGAGCTGCTCGAGCGGACGGCGAACGGACGGCTGACGTGCGCCGAGACCCTCGGTCACCGGGAGTTCGTCCTGACCCGTCTCTACCAGAGCGCGTGATGCCGCGGCCGCCGTTGACACCCTCCCGGAAACCCTGTTACCGTCGCCCGATCGCAAACGTTTGCCAGCAGAGGGGGCAGTGATGGCTCGCGCGGAGGGCGCAGTGGCCGCTCCGGCCTCGGAGCCCGCCGCGCACGCCGCGTCGGTCGAGTGCCGCAACGTCGAGAAGTGGTTCGGCGAGCTCAACGTGCTGGCCGACGTCGACTTCTCGATCCCGGCCGGCTCGTTCGTGTCGGTGCTCGGCCCGAGCGGCTGCGGCAAGACGACGCTCATGCGTGCGATCGGCGGCCTGACGGGCATCGACGCCGGCGAGATCCTCGTCGGCGGCAGGCGCGTCGACGGGCCGCCCCGCGAGGCGGCGATCGTCTTCCAGCAGTTCGGCCTGATGCCGTGGAAGACGATCTACGACAACGTCGCGTTCGGCCTCAGCGTGCGCGGCTTCGGCAAGGCGGAGCTCGAGGAGCGCGTCAGGCACTACATCGATCTCGTGCACCTGACCGGCTTCGAGCAGTCGTTTCCCTACCAGGTCTCGGGCGGCATGCAGCAGCGCGCCGGCCTCGCGCGCGCGCTCGCAGTCGAGCCGCAGCTGCTGCTGATGGACGAGCCGTTCGCCTCGGTCGACGCGATGACGCGCGAGGTGCTGCACGACGAGCTGCTGGGCATCTGGGAGCGCGATCGGCGCACCGTCGTCTTCATCACGCATTCGATCGACGAGGCGATCGTCCTGTCCGACCAGATCTTCGTCATGTCGCGCTCGCCGGCCACGGTCGTCGAGCAGATCCCGGTCGACATCGCGCGGCCGCGGCGCGAGCGGACGGTTCGCGGCCTGCCGCAGTTCGGCGAGCTCCGCGAGCACTGCTGGGATCTCCTGGAGCGCGGCGGCGCCGAGGAGGCGGCGCGCTCGTGACCGCCGGCGCCTCCGAGCTGCACCTCGCCGCGGACGCGAAGCGGGCCGCCAACCGCGAACGGATCCGCCGTGCGCGCACGCGGCGCCGGCTCACGATGTGGGGCGTGCGCCTCGCGTCGCTCGCGATCGTGCTCGGCGTCTGGCAGTGGTACGGGTCGAGCGTCAACCCGATCCTCTTCGCGCCGCCGACGAAGATCGCGCACGCGTTCGGGACGCTCGTCGCCGACGGCACGCTCGGCCGGGCGCTCGTGCAGAGCCTGACCGTGTTCGGGATCGGGATGGGAGCGGCCATCGTGGTCGCGATCCCGCTTGCCCTCGTCTGGGCGCGCTACCAGATCGTCGACTGGGCGATCCAGGGCTACGTCAACGCGCTCTACGCGACGCCGCTCGTCGCGCTCGTGCCGCTGCTGATCCTGTGGTTCGGCTTCGGCGTCGAGGCGAAGGTGATCATCATCTTCAGCTTCGCGCTCTTCCCGCTCCTGATCAACACCTACCAGGGGGCGCGGAGCGTCGATCGCGGCCTCGTCGAAGTGGCCGAGTCGTTCGGCTGCGGCGAGCTCGCGACGTGGCGCCACGTCATCCTCCCGTCCGCGGTGCCGTTCATCACGGCCGGCCTCAACCTTGCGGTCGGCCGCGCGCTCGTCGGGATGATCATCGCGGAGTTCTACACCTCGGCCAGCGGGCTGGGGTACCTCGTCATCTCGAACGGCAACACCTTCCAGACCGCGAAGATGTTCGTCCCGATCCTGGTCGTCATGGCGCTCGGCGTCTTCCTGCTCGGAGTGACCCGGACGCTGAAGCGAAAGGCTTCGCCATGGTCGGAGCAGGAGGGCCGCCTCTGAGGTGAACGCAGCCCGGCAGGTTCCACGCGCACGCAAATCGCCAGCTCGAAGAGGAGGACCGGTGTTCAGCAAGAGGATGGGTATTGGGATCGCGCTCGCGGCACTCGCCGCGATCGGCGTGATCGCCTCGGTGGCCGCGGCCGGCACGTCGGGCACGCGGGCGGGCAAGCTGACCACGGTGAGGATGGGCCTCGCGCTGATCCCGCCGAAGATGACCTTCATCGGCTTCTACGTCGCTCGGGACCAAGGCTTCTTCAAGAAGAACGGGATCGACGCGAAGCTGATGGGCGAGGGCGACGGCGTCAAGTCGCTCCGGGGCGCCGCCGCCGGCGCGTTCGACATGGCCGGCACGAGTGCCGACGACGTCATCGCCGCGGCCGCCCAGGGCGGCGGCATCACCTCGATCTGGGGCTACGCGATGCCGCTCGATACGGCGATCGTCGCCGACAAGAGCGTCAAGACGGCGGCCGACCTCAAGGGCAAGAAGATCGCCATCACCGATCCGGGCGGCTTCTCGGACGTGCAGGTGCGGGCCGTGCTCGCGCAGGCGCACGTGAACGCGAACGACACCCAGATCATCAGCATGCCCGACCGCTCGGCGTTCCTGCCGGCGATCGTCTCGGGCCGCATCGACGCTGCCCCGTTCCACGCCGACGACGGCTTCGCGGCGCAGGAGCAGGACAAGAACCTCCACGTCATCGCGGCCGTGTACAAGTCGCTGCCCTACTGGTGGTACGGCTCCCTCGCGGTCACGAACAAGTACAAGGCCGCGAACCGGGCCACGATCGCCAAGGTCCTGAAGGCGATGATCCAGGCCGACCGGTGGATCTACTCGCACAAGGCGCAGACGATCGCGATCGGCGTCAAGGAGACCCAGGAGAGCAAGGCCGCGGTCACGAAGGCGTACGACTTCCTGAAGGCGGCACACGAGTGGACGGTGAACGACGGGCTCGAGAAGGGCCGCGTCATGACGACGATGCGGTACGAGCACAGGCTCAAGCAGATCCCGCGGGTCCCGACCTACAACGAGGTCGCCGACCTGAGCATCGTCAACGGCGTCCTCAAGCAGCTCGGGCGCTGGAAGACCGGCTACTAGAGACCGCACGGGCGGCGGCGCCGGGAGGCGCCGCCGCTCGTCTGTGGTGGTGTGCGCGCGCGGGGCCGGGGGGGGCGAGCGGGCGGCCGACGGCGTTGGGGAGGGGGGGGCCCTTCCTCCGCGTAGTGTCGCGCCCGCGCTCACCGACGTATGGTGGGGCGGCGCCTCGCGGCCCCGCCGCCCGTGCGGTTCTAGTAGCCGGTCTTCCAGCGCCCGAGCTGCTTGAGGACGCCGTTGACGATGCT
>JAICLU010000143.1 GCA_025925195.1 Thermoleophilia bacterium | reverse complement strand
CCTGTGACGGCTTCACCGATGCTTCCGGCAGCACGATCTCACGTTCCCGTTCAACCGCAAGCGAGACGAACCAGCGGTCAGCCCGGCGGGTGACCGTCGCCGAGAGTACGCGACCCTCGAAGCCGCGCTCCGGCACGCCTCCTTGAGACGCACGCGCCCGATGTTCGGGATGCGCAGGTGCCGTTCCTCGAGCGTTACCTCGTAAATCCGAGCGCTGTCGCGCCCGCCCTTCTTCTTGAACCGCGGATAGCCGGCCTTCGCCCCTTCGCCTTTCACGCTCTTGAAGAAGCGCTCGAACGCGTGGTTCAAGTCCTTCAACGCGGACTGGCCGATGTGCGCCGAGACCTCGTACAGCCAGGGCGCGTCCGTGTTCTTCAACTCGACAAGCTGCTTCTTCAGATCACCCAGCCGAGGCCGCTTCCCCGTCAGCTCGTACTGCCGACGCGACTCCGCGAGGCCCCAGTTGTAGACGTACCGGGACGCGCCAACGCTCTTTGCGAGCAGCACGAACTGCGCACGGTTCGGGTCCAGCTCGAACCGGTATGCCTGCTGGATGACCCGCCGCTCCGAACGCACGTTCGTAGCTTACGCACGCGCCCGGATCCTCCGAAATCGCCCGGGGTCCTCCGAAATCCGCACTCCAGCCGTTCTCTAGGCGCTCTTCGGCCGCACGAGGCCCGCGTCGTAGGCGACGATGACGGCCTGGACGCGGTCTCGCACGCGCAGTTTCCGCAAGAGATTCGAGACGTGCGTCTTGACCGTCGTCTCGCCGAGCACGAGCGTCGCCGCAATCTCGCTGTTCGACAGGCCGCTCGCGAGCAGTCGGAGGATCTGCTCCTCTCGCTCGGTGAGCGAGTCGAGCGGCAGCTCGCGCGGTTCCGCGCGGTCGTCGGCGAAGCGATCGAGCAGCCGTGCGACGGCGGCCGGCGCAAGCAGCGCGTTCCCGCTCGCGACGACGCGGATCGCGTCGACGAGCTCGGTCGGACGAACGTCCTTGAGCAGGAAGCCGCTCGCGCCCGCGCGGATGGCGCCGTGCACATATTCGTCGGCGTCGAACGTCGTCAGCACGAGGACACGCGTGCCGTTGTCGGCTGCGACGATCTCGCGCGTCGCCTCGATCCCGTCGAGCTCGGGCATCCGGATGTCCAGGAGGATCACGTCCGGCGCGAGCTCCCGCACGAGTGCAACCGCCTCGACGCCGTTCTCGGCCTCGCCGACCACCTCGAGGTCGGGCCGTGCGTCGACGATCATCCGGAAGCCGCTCCGGACGAGCGCCTGGTCGTCCGCGATGACGACGCGGATCGTGCTCATCCGGGGACCTCGAACGGGATCGCGGCCGCGACGCGGTAGCCGCCGCCTGCCGCCGAGCCCGCATCGAGCCGGCCGCCGAGCAGCGCGACCCGTTCGCGCATTCCGACGATCCCGTTCCCGGCGCCGTTCGCAGCGGCTGCGCCGCGGCCGTCGTCCCGCACCTCGAGCTCGAGGTCGTCGCCGTAGCGGACGCGCACCTGGACGTGCTTCGCCGCCGCGTGCTTGAGGCTGTTCGTCAGGGCCTCCTGGATGATCCGGTACGCCGAGAGCTCGACCGCCGCCGGCAGCGGCTGCAGCTTGCCGTCGATCTCGAGCGTTACGTCGAGGCCCGTCGCGCGGACGCTCGCGACGAGCTCGTCGAGCCGGCCGAGCGACGGTTGAGGCTGGTACGTGCCGGGCTCCTGGACGATGCCGAGCACGCGCCGCAGATCCGCGAGTGCCGCGCGCGCCGCGCGATCGACCGCACGGATCGGCTCGCGCGCCCGCGCCGGCTCGAACTCGAACGCGTCGTCCGCCGCGCCCGCCTGCACGACGATCACCGACAGCGCGTGCGCGACGACGTCGTGCAGCTCGCGCGCGATCCGCGCCTGTTCCTGCGCGGCGGCGCGCTGCGCCTCGGTCTCCCGCTCGTGCTCCAGTCGCGTCGCCTTCTGCTCGATCTCACGAACGTAGGCCCGCCGCGCGCGGATGTTGTCGCCGAGCGCGGCGGCGGCGACGAGCAGGAAGACGCGGGCTGCAGCGGCGCCGAACTCGATGCCGCGGGCGGCGAGCACCGCGACGGCGACGGCGGCGACGGCCGCGCCGGCGATTCCGCGGGCCCGCTGCGAATCGCGGATCGACGTCAGCGTGTAGACGGCGACGGCCAGCGGCACCGGGAAGCTCCATGCGTCGACCGCGATCAGCGCGAGCGAGGCGGCGGCGACGAGACCGACGACGAGCGCCGGCCGACTGCGCCGGACCACGAGCGGAACCGTGCCGGCAACTGTGAGGGCGAGCGCCGCGCCCGACGCGCCGTCCCGTCCGTGCCGAACGGCGGCGACGCCGCCCACGAGGAGCAGCGCCGTCAACGCCAGGTCGGTCGGCCACGTGTGCCGGTGGAGCCAGCGCCAGATCATCGTGGCTCCACGGTATCGGGGCTCCCGCTACACGTCCCGGCGCCGCATCAGCACGGCCGCGATCGCGATCGCGAGGACGCAGTAGCCCAGGAAGATCGCGCCGCTCGGCCACTGGGCATAACGGTTGGGATCCCTGGTCAGCGCGAACAACTGGCGGCCGGCCTCGCTCGGAAGCCAGCGGCTGATCGCGTTGTTCCAGTTCGTCGGGAAGATGTTCATCAACGGCGGGATGACGAAGAAGATCCCGGCGAAAAGCGCGATCCCGCCTGCCGTGTTGCGGACGATCGCCCCGATCGCCATTGCGAAGACGCCGACGAGCGTCACGTACAGCGCACCGCCGAGCAGCGACCGGAACACGCCCGAGCTGGAGATCGAGATCTGCAGGATGTGATGCCGGTCGAGGATCGCCTGGCTCGCGTAGAAGGCGATGATGACCGCCGGCAGGGTCAGGACGAACGAGACGACCGCGTAGAGACCGAGCTTCGCCCACAGCACGGGCAGCCGCTTCGGCACTGCGAGCATCGTCGACCGGATCATCCCGGTCGAGTACTCGCCCGTGATGACGAGGACGCCGAGCACGGCGATCGCGAGCTGTGCGACGTTGACGCCGGCGAGCGCGATGTCGAGCGGGTTCCGGTCGGCCCGCTCGTGCGGCGACATCTGACCCCAGCGGGCGCCGGTGACGGTCGCGAACAGGATCGGGAATGCGAGCGTCAGGAACATCCCGACGCCGAGCGACCAGAGAGTCGAGCGGAGCGTGATGAACTTCGTCCACTCGGACGCCACGACACGCGACTGCGTGACGTGCCCGCGCTCCGTCAGGTGCGGGATCTTGACGATCGGCGTCACGGCGTTCATGCCGCCACCGACTTGAACTCGACGTCCTCGCGGGTCAATTCCATGAATGCCTCCTCCAGCGACGCCTGCAGCGGCGTCAGCTCGTGCAGGACGATGCGGTGCTCCGCGGCGAGCTCGCCGATCCGCTGCGAGGTGACGCCTTCGACCTCGATCACGTCGGGCTCGCTGCTGATGACCGACACGCCCTGGCCGAGGACGAGCTCGCGGAGGCGCGTCGCCTCCGGCGTGCGAACGCGGACCCGGTCGCCCGAGGCCTTCCGCACGAAGTCGTCGATGCTCGTGTCCGCGATCAGCCGGCCGCGGCCGATCACGATCAGGTGGTCTGCCGTCAGCGCCATCTCGCTCATCAGGTGCGAGGACACGAACACCGTGCGCCCTTCGCTCGCAAGCTGCCGGAGGAGGTTGCGCATCCAGTGGACGCCCTCGGGGTCGAGGCCGTTCACCGGCTCGTCGAGCATGATCGTCGCCGGGTCGCCGAGCAGGGCGGCCGCGATGCCGAGCCGCTGGCCCATGCCGAGCGAGAACTTGCCGGCGCGCTTGCGGCCGACCTCGTGCAGGCCGACGAGGTCGATCAGGTCGTCGACTCGCCGGCGCGAGATGCCGTGCGTCTTTGCGAGCGCGAGCAGGTGGTTCGACGCCGACCGCCCGGTGTGGATCGAGCGGGCCTCGAGCAGCGCGCCGACCTCGTGGAGCGGCGCAGCATGGTCGCGGTAGTGCTTGCCGTTGATCGTGACGTCGCCCTGCGTCGGCGCGTCGAGGCCGAGGATGAGCCGCATCGTGGTCGACTTGCCCGAGCCGTTCGGCCCGAGGAAGCCGGTGACGATGCCGGGGCGAACTGCGAACGAGACGTCGTCCACCGCGCGCTTCTCCCCGTAGTCCTTCGTGAGATTGCTGGCTTCGATCATGCCTCGGACGGTACGCGGCGCGACGTGCGCACCGCCTCGGCCACAAGGACGAGATTCGGCTCCTCCGAAAGGATGAGTCAGCGAAGCGTCCGCGCGACCGCGTCCTGCCAGCCGGCGTAGAGCGTCTCCGCGTGATCGCGTGACAGGCGCGGCTCGAAGTACTCTCCTGCCGGGGAGGCGCGCCGCTCACCGAGTGCGAGGAGCGCGGCACCGATCGCCGTCTGCTCGGGCTCGCGCGCGGTCTCGACCGGCACGCCGAGGATGTCTGCCTGGAACTGCATCAGCCAGCGGTTGCGGGTCATGCCGCCGTCGGCGCGCAGCCGCTCGACGGCGGGCATCGTCTCGAGCACGTCGCGGACCTGATACGCCGTCGCCTCGAGCGCCGCCCGCGCGAAGTGCGCATGCGTCGTCCCGCGCGTGAGACCGGTGACGAGACCGCGCGCGTCGGCGCGCCAGTGCGGCGAGCCGAGACCCGTGAGCGCGGGCACGAAGTAGACGCCGCCGTTGTCGGGCACCGACAGCGCGAGCTCCTCCGTCATCCGCGCGTCGTCGACGATCCCGAGCCCGTCACGGAGCCACTGCACCGCAGCGCCGGCGACGAAGACGGCTCCTTCGAGCGCGCGCCGCGGCTCCTCGCCGGGCAACCTCGCAGCGGCAGTGCGGAGCACGCCGTGCCCCGGATCCTCGTCGGTCTCGACGAGGACGAACGAGCCCGTGCCGTACGTCGCCTTCGCGCCGCCGCCGGCGGCGAAGAGCGCCGCCTGCTGGTCGCCGGCGATGCCACGGATCCCCTCGCCGAACTCGGAGCCCGATGGGCGGATCTCGGGGAGCAGCTCGCGCGGGATGCCGAACAGCTCGAGCAGCTCGTCGTCCCAGTCGAGCGTCTCGAGCGAGCAGAGCATCGTCCGCGACGCGTTCGTCTCGTCGATCGCGTGCACCGAGCCGCCGGTCAGCTTCCACACGAGCCAGCTGTCGACGGTCCCGAAGGCGAGACCGTCGCGCATGCCGTGCTCGCGCAGCAGCCACTCGAGCTTCGTCGCGCTGAAGTACGGGTCGGGGACGAGGCCGGTCTTCGCGCGGATGAAGTCGGCGTCGAGCTCGGTACAGCGCTCCGCCGTGCGGCGGTCCTGCCAGACGATCGCGTTCTGCACCGGCTCGCCGGTCGCGCGGTCCCACAGCAGTGTCGTCTCGCGCTGGTTCGTGATCGCGATCGTGTCGTAGGCGAGGCCGTCCCTCGCCCGCTCGACGCTCTGCCAGATCTCCTCCGGGTCGTGCTCGACCCAGCCCGGTCGCGGGAAGTGCTGCGGCAGCTCGGCGTAGCCGCGCCCGTGCACGGTCAGTTCCTCGTCGACGAGGAGACAGGTGGTGCCGGTCGTCCCCTGGTCGATCGCGAGGATCACGCAGCGACGACGGCGCGCTCGCGCAGCACGTCGCGCAGGAACCGGCCCGTCTCGCTGTCGTCGGCGGCGGCGACATCCTCGGGCGTGCCGACGGCGACGATCTCGCCGCCCGCTTCGCCGCCTTCGGGGCCGAGGTCGACGAGCCAGTCGGCCTGTTTGATCACGTCGAGGTTGTGCTCGATGACGAGCATCGTGTTGCCGCCGTCGACGAGCCGTTGCAGCGTCTCGAGCAGCTTCTCGATGTCGGCGAAGTGCAGCCCGGTCGTCGGCTCGTCGAGGATGTAGAGCGTCCGTCCGGTCGCGACCTTGCACAGCTCGGCGGCGAGCTTGACGCGCTGCGCCTCGCCGCCCGAGAGCGTGGTTGCCGGTTGGCCGAGCTTGATGTAGTCGAGCCCGACGTCGTGCAGCGTCTGCAGCCGGCGGCGGATCTTCGGGATCTTCGAGAAGAACTCGAGCGCCTCCTCGACCGACATGTCGAGCACCTCGGCGATGCTCCGGCCCTTGAAGCGCACCTCGAGCGTCTCCCGGTTGTAGCGCGCGCCCTTGCAGGTCTCGCACGGCACGTAGACGTCCGGCAGGAAGTGCATCTCGATCTTGATCTGGCCGTCGCCCTTGCACGTCTCGCAGCGGCCGCCGCGCACGTTGAACGAGAACCGGCCCGGCTTGTAGCCGCGCACCTTCGCCTCGGGCGTCAGCGAGTAGAGCTCGCGAATGTGCGTGAACAGGTCGGTGTACGTCGCCGGGTTCGAGCGCGGCGTGCGGCCGATCGGCTTCTGGTCGATCTCGATCACCTTGTCGAAGACGTCGACGCCCTCGACGCCGCCGTGCTGGCCCGGCTTCGTGCGCGCGCGATTGAGGCGGTTCGCGAGCGCCTTGTAGACGATCTCGTTCACGAGCGTCGACTTGCCGGAGCCCGAGACGCCGGTGACGCAGATGAACTTGCCGACCGGAAACTCGACGTCGATGCCCTTCAGGTTGTGCTGCCGCGCGTTCAGGACCCGGAAGACGCCGCGATCCTCGTCGCGCCGCTCGGGGACGGCGATCGAGCGGCGGCCGCTCAGGTACTGGCCCGTCACCGACTTCTTGTTGCGCGCCACCTTCGCCGACGGACCCTCGGCGACGACCTCGCCGCCGTGCAGCCCTGCCCCCGGCCCCATGTCGACGAGCCAGTCGCTGCGGCGCATCATCTCCTCGTCGTGCTCGACGACGACGACGGTGTTGCCGATGTCGCGCAGCCGCTCGAGCGTCGCGATGAGGCGCGCGTTGTCGCGCTGGTGCAGGCCGATCGAGGGCTCGTCGAGGATGT
>JAICLU010000066.1 GCA_025925195.1 Thermoleophilia bacterium | reverse complement strand
GAAGACGAACGGGTCTCCGCCCTTCAGCCGGACGACGAAGCGCGATCGCCCGTGCTCGACGAGCGCCGCGTTCACCTCAGCTTGTGACAAATCGTCACGAGCGATGCGAAGCGCGTGCGGCGGCGCCTCCGCGATCAGCTGGGGCGAGACGAGCCGGTCGTAGACGAGCACCTCGGCTGCCCGGACGCGCGCGAGTCCGCGGACCGTGATCAGCTCGGGATCGCCCGGGCCGGCACCGACGAGCGACACGCTCACGGTTGCGCCTCCGTCGAGCCGACGCCGGCCAGCGCCTGTGCGACGCGCTCGCGGAAGTACTCGCGACGCTCGGCGTAGGTGTGGATGTTCCGCTTGACCCAGGGGCGGATGCGCCGGAGCTCGTGCGCGAGCTGCTCGTGCTCGAAGCCGATCTGCGCGGCGAAGCGGTCCCGCAAATGCTGCGCGAGCGCCGGCGACGCGCCGCTCGTAGAGACCGCAAGCGTGATCGGTCCGCGGCGGTGGAGCGCGGGCAGGATGAACGAGCAGCGCTCCGGCACGTCCTCGACGTTGCAGAACACGTTCTGTGCCGTCGCGTCCGCGAAGACGCGCTCGCCCTGCGACGTATCGACGCAGATCACGAGCCAGACGCCGTCGAGCTGCGCTGGTTCGTAACACTTCGTCACAAGCACGTCGGCGCCCGCGGCCCGCAGCGCATCGACCTTCTGCTGCGCGTCGCCGACGACGAGCACGCGCTTGCCCGTCAGGTCCAGGCAGGCGACGTAGTGCTGCTGCTCAGACACCGACCGAATGGACGCGCGCGCCCGACCCGTCGAGGCGAACGGACAGTTCGAGGCCGTCGGCGGCGAGGGTCACGAGGTAGGCGCCGGGCCCGGTGAACTGCACCTTCACGTCCTCGAGCGTCTTCCCTTCGAGCGCGGCGAGCGCCGCCGTCACCTCGGCCGCGCTGTCGACGAGCGCGCGACCCGCGGGCAGCCGCCGGTACGTCTTCAGCGCCGCCTGCTCGCCCTCCGGCCCGTACACCCCGCGGATGCGGCCGCTCGTCAGGCCGAGCTCGATCAGCTCCTCGAGGGCCTGCGCCTCGTCGTCACCGAGCTCGCCGTCCTGGACGGCGGCGACGAGGTCGGAAAGGCGGCCGCGGCGCTCCTGGTCGGCGACGTGCGCGAGCACGGCCTGCGCCTCACCGAGTGCGACCTCGGCGGCATCTCCGCGCAGCGCGATCACTTGCCGAGGATCGCCTTCAGCTCGTGCTCGAAGCCGCCGTGCTCGATCGAGCAGTGCATCCCGCACTCCTTCGGCGCACCGCTCTCCCACCACCAGCGACCTGCACGATCGTCCTCGCCGTCGGCGATCGCGCGCGTGCAGGGCGCGCAGCCGATCGACGTGTAGCCCTTCGCGTAGAGCCCGTGCACCGGCACGTCGTGCTCGCGCAGGTACTCCCACACCTCGCGCTTCGTCCACTCGGCGAGCGGGTTGAGCTTGACGATCGCGCCGTGGTCGTGGTCGATCTCGACCTTGCGGATGTTCGTGCGCGTCGCCCACTGGTCGCGCCGCAGGCCCGTCACCCAGGCATCGAGCCCGTCGAGATGGCCCGTCAGCGGCTGCACCTTGCGGACGTTGCAGCAGAGGAGCCGGTTCTCGACCGACTCGCGCATCAGGTCGAGCCCCTTGCTCGCGACGAGCCGCTCGACCTGCCCGGGATCGGGCTGGAGCACGTCGAGCTCGAGGCCGGGATAGCGGTCGCGCAGCGCGGCGATCAGCTCGTGCGTCTCCTCGGGCAGCCGCCCCGTGTCGACCGTGAACACGCGAACCGACGGATCGAGCCGGTACGCCATGTCGATCAGCGCGACGTCGTCGGCCTGGAACGCAGCCGAGATCGCAAGGTTGTCGAACTCGTCCAGCGCCCACTCGAGAAGCGCCTGCGGCTCCTCGCCTTCGAAGCGGATCGACAGCTCGCCCGCCTCCAGCTCGTCGAGCAACTCGGTCATGCGGCCACCTTTCTCTTCACTGCAGGTTCGAGCCCGGCGAGCGCGCCGAGCTCCTCGTCGGAGAGCCGGCGCTGGAACTCGGTGAACGACTCGCCGCCGGCGCGCCCCTCGAGCCAACCCCGGACGATGCCCTCGACGGCACCGTCGAGCGCGTCGCTCGGCACGCGCCTGAAGAGCGACGTGCCGATCTGAGCGCCGGGGCCGAGCGTTCCGCGGACGAAGATGTCGTAGGCGCCGATGCGATTCCCGTCGGCGTCCTTCGCCGTCGTCGCCTGAAAGCCGAGATCTCCCACCCAGTGCTGGGCGCAGGCGTGCGGGCAGCCGTCGAGGTGCAGCCGCAGCCCGGCGATCGACTCGCCGAACGTCGACTCGAGATGTTCCACGAGGTCGCGCAGGCGCTCCTTCGTCTCGCCGACCGAGAAGTTGCAGTGCGGCTCGCCCGTGCACGCGATCGAGCCCGCCCAGATCTCGTTCGTGTCGAGCGGCAATCCCAGCTCGTCGAGCGCCGCGAGCGTCTCGGGGACGTCGACGACGCCGGTGACGATCAGATTCTGCTGCCGCGTCAGCCGGATGTCGCCCTCGAACGACGCGACGAGGTCGGCGACCGCGACCAGCTGGTCGCCGGACGAGAGGCCGAGCGGAACCGGCACGCCGATGAATGACTTGCCGTCCTTCTGCTCGTGCACGCCGATGTGGGCCGACGGCCGCACCGCAGCGGGCGGCAGCTCGTAGCGCTCGAGCGTCCGGCCGAGCTTCGCCTCGACGCGCTCGAGCACCCCGTCGGCGCCGAGATCGTCGACCATGAACTTGAGCCGCGCCTTGACGCGCGACATCCGGTACTTCAGGTCCTCGCTCCACACGGTGGTCACCGCGCCGAGGATCTCGTTCGCCTGCTCCTTCGGCACGAAGACGCCGAGGTCTCGTGCGATGCGGGGCACCGACGAGAGCCCGCCGCCGACCTGCACCGCATAGCCGTCGCGCCCCTCGTGCACGACGCCGACGAGCGAGACGCAGTTGATCTCCGGCCCGTTGCAGCGGTCGGGGCAACTCGCGATCGAGTACTTGTGCTTGCGGGGGAGGTTCGCCCAGGCGGGGTTGCCGTAGAACTCAGCGGTCGCGGCGTCGAGCACCGGCGTCGAGTCGAACAGCTCCTCGGCATGCAGGCCCGCCACGGGGCAGCCGGTGATGTTGCGGACGGTGTCGCCGCAGCCGCCGGCGCTCGTGATCCCGGCGGCGTCGAGGTCGGCGAACACGTCGGGCAGCGCCGCGAGCTCGAGCCAGTGGAGCTGGATGCACTGCCGCGTCGTCAGCTCGGCGTCGCCGCGGCCGTACCGGTTCGAGACCTCGCCGATCGCGCGCAGCTTCGCCGGCGCCAGGATCCCGCTCGGGATCTTGACCCGGAGCATGAACGTGCCGAGCTTCGGCTTGTCGTGGTAGAGGCCCCACCACTGGAGGCGGACGATCTCCTCCTCCGGCATCGCCTCGTAGCCCGCGGCGATCAGGGCCGGTAGCTCGTCGCGGATCCCGAGCGGCGGCCGGTCGCGCTTGATCCGCTCGACCGAGTTGCGCTCGTAGACGCTGTCCCAGGTGGGTGCGGCGGCCATCCGCCGAGGCTACGTCCTATTACTTCATTTAGGAAAGTTGGTTGTCCGGTTACCTGTTCGGTCCCGTCGCTTCGTCTTTTGTCCGTTTTTGCGTGGTTTCTCGGGCCGGAACGCTCTACGGTAGGAGACACATGACGGCGCGCATCCACCTCGGCAACCTCCGCGCGCTGCTCCTCGGCCTTCCCCGGTAGGGGAGCGCGCGCCGACATACCCACCCCCGTCCGTGCCGCAGTGCGTCCCGAGGAGGAGCTTCCCGTGTCGATGCCGTTCACCAAGTACCGCCCTTACGAGACCGTCGATCTGCCCGACCGCCGCTGGCCCGACGCGGTCGTCGCGACCGCGCCGATCTGGTGCTCGACCGATCTGCGCGACGGCAACCAGGCGCTCGTCAACCCGATGGACGGCGCTCGCAAGCGCCGTTTCTTCGACCTGCTCGTGTCGCTCGGCTTCAAGGAAGTGGAGGTCGGCTTCCCGGCGGCGTCGGCGACCGACTTCGACTTCATTCGCGAGCTGATCGAGGGCGATGCCGTTCCCGACGACGTGACCCTCGCCGTCCTGACCCAGGCGCGGCCGGAGCTGATCGAGCGGACGTTCGAGGCGGTCGAGGGCGCGCGGCGCGCGATTGTCCATCTCTACAACTCGACGTCGACGACGCAGCGCCGCGTCGTGTTCCGACTCGACCGGACCGGCGTCACCGAGCTCGCCGTGCGCGCGACCGAGCTCTGCCGCACGCTCGCCGGCCGCACGCCGACCGCGATCGTCTTCGAGTACTCGCCCGAGAGCTTCCACCACACGGAGCTCGACTTCGCGCTCGAGATCTGCGAGGCGGTCGCCGAGCAATGGGGGCCGACGCCGGAGGCGAAGATGATCGTCAACCTGCCGACGACGGTCGAGCAGTTCCCGCCGAACGTCTACGCCGACCGGATCGAATGGTTCGGCCGCAACTTCTCGCGTCGCGACTCGACGGTGCTGTCCGTGCACCCACACAACGACCGCGGCACGGCCGTCGCGACGGCGGAGCTCGGGCTGATGGCGGGTGCGGAGCGCGTCGAAGGCACGCTGTTCGGGAACGGGGAGCGCACCGGCAACGTCGACGTCGTCACGCTCGCACTCAACCTGCTGACCCAGGGCGTCGACCCGAAGCTCGACCTGTCGCGGCTCGACGAGGCGCGCACGATCGTCGAGGAGTGCAACGAGCTGCCCGTCCATCCGCGCCACCCGTGGGCCGGCGACCTCGTCTACACCGCGTTCTCGGGCTCGCACCAGGACGCGATCAAGAAGGGGATGCACGCCTGGCAGCGCTCGGGCGACGAGGTGTGGGACGTCCCGTACCTGCCGATCGACCCGAAGGACGTCGGCCGGAGCTACGAGGCGATCATCCGTGTCAACTCGCAGTCGGGCAAGGGGGGCGTCGCCTACCTCCTGCTCGACCGGTACGGACTCGACCTGCCGCGGGCGTTGCAGGTGGAGTTCGCACAGCAGGTGCAGGCGATCACCGACCTCCAGGGCGGCGAGCTGTCGGCGGCCGAGCTGTGGGGATTGTTCCGCGACCGGTATCTCGACGCGCCCGCGCGCTACGAGCTGCAGGGCTACACGCACGAGGCCGACGAGACCGGCGACCGGCTCGTCGCGCGCCTCCGCCGAGACGGCGAGGACGTGGCCGTCGAGGGGCGGGGCAACGGGCCGATCGCCGCGCTCGTGCACGGGCTCGCGGGCATCGGCGTCGAGCTGACGGTGCTCGACTACCACGAGCACGCACTCGAGACCGGCGAGGACGCGACGGCGGCCGCCTACCTCGAAACGGAGATCGACGGCGAGGTCGTGTGGGGCGTCGCAGTCCACGCGAGCATCGTCACGGCCTCGCTGCGTGCGGCGGTGAATGCCGTGAACCGGTCGGCGCGGATCGAAGCGGAGCGAGCTGCCGCGCTCGGGACGTTCGGCTAAGAGCTGTCGACGAGCACGAGGCGGTCGCGGTGGACCGCCTCGACGTTCGCGGGCCGGGAGGCGAGCTCGGCTGCATCGGCGGACGCGACGCCGCGGGCGAAGACGCCGCCGTCCGGGCCGGCCAGCTCGACGCCGTCGCCTGCGCGAAAGCTTCCTTCGACGTGCGTGATCCCCACCGCGAGCAGGCTCGCGCCCGCCTCGACCACCGCCCGCCGCGCGCCCGCGTCGACGGAGATCCGGCCGGCGACGCGCTTCCCGTGGCGCAACCAGAGCTTGAACGCGGGCTCCGGTCGTGCCGCCGCGAACCGCGTCCCGCCCGACGCGAGCAGGTCGGGCAGCGGTGTGTCGCCCGCGATCACGGTCGGGATGCCGGCCCCGGCCGCGAGCTCGGCGGCCGCCACCTTGCTCTCCATCCCGCCGCTGCCGAGCCGCGAGCCAGGGCCGAACGCGGCGGTGCGCGCGCGGCTGCCGTCCTCGATCAGGACGCCCTCGTGCAGCACCCCCGGCACCGACGTCAACAGCACGAGCAGGCGCGCGCGCAGCAGCACCGCGACCTGCGCGGCGAGCGCGTCGTTGTCCCCGAAGCTGATCTCGTCGGTCGCCGTCGCGTCGTTCTCGTTGACGACCGGGACGGCGCCGAGCACGAACAGCGCGTTGAACGCAGCGCGGATGTTGACGTAGGCGCGGCGGTCGCCGATCTCGCCGCTCGTCAGCAGGATCTGCGCCGCCTCGAGGCCGTGCGGGCGGAGTGCGTCCTGCCACGCACGCTGCAGCGCCGCCTGGCCGAGCGCCGACGCGGCCTGGAGCCGCGGCAGCGAGCCCGGCCGCTTCGCCCCGCCGAGACCGAGCGCGATCGCCCCGGACGAGACGACGCAGACCGGCGTCCCGCCGCCGGCGATGGCTGCGATCTCGGCCGCGCGCCGCCGCAGCAGTGCCCGCCGCGGCCGGCCGCGGTCGTCGACGACGAGCGCGGAGCCGAGCTTGACGACGACCGGCAGCCTCACCCGACGACCCGGAACTGCCGTAGGTAGAGGTCGCGGTAGGTGACGGGCCCGCGCGGCCCCGGCACGCGGTCGACGTTGATCCCGGTCTCGGGCGATCCCGTCAGCTTGAAGCCGTCGGTCAGCCGCGTGGTCGCGTTCCAGTACGCGGCCGTGCCGCGATACGCGTCGAGAAATGCTTGCGCGACGGCCGCGTCCTCGGTGACGATCGACGCCGCGAGCCCGCTCGTCTCCTCGTTGGCGACCCGGACTGCCTCCTCCCAGCCGGCGACGCCGCGCACGGTCACGGACGCGATGCGGTCGGGCTCGTTCGCCCATTCGCGCAGCTCGTCGCGAACGGTCATGCCCAGCCGGGCGAGCAGCTCCACGGGCGCTTGTGACACTTCGTCACAAAGCAGGAGGTTGAGGCGGTTGCACACGCCGAGCCGGTCGAGGCTCGCCTCGACGATCGCCGCCGCCTTCGCCGGGTCGGCGGCGCGATGGAGATAGAGGACGCCCCCGCCCTCCGCGTGCGCGAGCGTGCGGACGCCGTGCCGGGCGGCTTCGCGCGCGAGCGCCGCCGTCGTCTCGCCGCTGCCGCGCAGGATGACGAGCGGCAGGACGCGCGGCAGGGACACGAGCACGCGCGCCGCCTCCCGCTTCGGGGTGCGGACGAGCCCGACCGCCTCGGGCGGCAGGCCGGCGGCGGCGAGCGCAGGCCGCAGGACGTCGTCGACGAGCACGGTCACGGTCCGGAGCGCCGCGCCGCCGGTCCGCAGGACGCCCGCGTTGAGCGACTTCAACAGCTGCCCCGCGACGTCGACCGCGACGTTCGGACGGGCCTCGAAGTTCGCGCCGACCGCTCCGATCGGAATGCGGCGCACCTCCACCTGGGTTCCGTCCTCGAGCCCCCACGCGTCCTCGAGCCGTTCGAGCGGAGGCAGCGCCGCCAGCTGCTCGAGCTGCCCGGCGACCGATTCGACGTCGATGCGCAGGCGGTCGCGCGTCCCCGCGTCGAGGTGCGTCGCCGCAGCGAGGTCGGCGGCGTTCGCCTGCTCGATCGCGCCGCGCCGCTCCCGGACGAGCGCGGCGGCGCGCGCGAGCGCTGCCGCGACCGGCTCGTCGGCGAGCGATGCGACGGCATCGTGCGCCGCCTGCGCCTCGGCCTCGATCTGCTGCCTCATCCCGTGTTCCTCAGCGCCGCCGCGATGCCGGCGATCGAACGGAGCAGCGCCGGCTCGGCGCTCTCGTCCCCCGCGCGGTAGCGCGCGAGCAGGTCGACCTGGATCGCGTTCATCGGATCGACGTACGGATTGCGCAGCCGCACCGAGCGCTGGACGACCGGATGGCGGTCGAGCAGCTCGTCCGCCTCGACGATCTCGAGCACCGCGGCGACCGTCCGCTCGTGCTCCTCCGCGATCGCATCCCACAACGAGGCGTCCTCCACAAGTGACAAATAGTCACAAGCGATGCGGAGCGACGACTTGGCGAGCGTCATCTCGAGGTTCTGGAGGAGCGTCCGGAAGAAGGGCCACTCGCGGTAGAGCGTTCGCAGCTCGGCGACGCCGGCGCCCGCGAACGCGCTGCCGCAGCCGTACCACGACGGCAGGAGGCAGCGGGTCTGCGTCCATGCGAACACCCACGGGATCGCTCGCAGCGACGCCATGTACTCGGCCGCGGCGGGGCGGCGGGCGGGCCGCGAGCCGATGTTGAGCAGCGCCAGCTCGTCGACCGGCGTGAACGAGCGGAAGAAGTCGACGAAGCGCGCGTCGTCGATCAGCGCGCGGTAGGCCGCCCGGGACGTCTCGGCGAGCGCCTGCATCGCGCCGGTGTCGACGCGCGGCTCGACGCCGGACGCGGCGAGCAGCGTCGCCGCGAGCCCCGCCTCGAGGTTGTGCTGAGCGAGCTCCGGCAGGCCGTACTTGAACGCAATCGTCTCGCCCTGCTCGGTCACCTTCAGCCGGCCGGGCGGCACGCCCTGCGGCTGCGCGAGGATCGCGTCGAACGTCGGCCCTCCGCCGCGCCCTGCGCTGCCGCCGCGGCCGTGGAACACGGTCAGCGCCGCGCCGCGCCGCCGCGCCGCCTCGGCGAGGGCGACGAGCGCCTGCCTGATCTCCCACTGCGCCGCGAGATAACCGCCGTCCTTCGCCGAGTCGGAGTAGCCGACCATCACCTCGCCGCAGCCGAGCTCCTCGTAGATCGACGCGGCGGCACGCAGCGTCTCGACCGACTCGAAGAGCGGCACGACGTTCGGCGCGCGCGTTAGCGCTCGCACGCGCCGCACGTCCTCCGCCGACGCGGTTCCGGACACGATGACGGTCTCGCCGGCGACGTCGAGCAGGCCGCGGATCCGCTCGTCGGGTTCGACGACGTCGCGCGCGTGCACGCGCACCTCGACGTCGGCGAGGTGGAACCCGAACAGCTCGACGCGACGGCGGAACGCGGAGAGCGCGGCGTCGGCGATTCGCGCGCCGCGATTCGCGCGCAGGCTCCGGTCGAGCACGTCGAGGTCGGCGAGAAGCGCGGCGGCCGTCTCGTAGAGGTCGCGATCGAGCCGATGCCAGACGAACGAGAGCTTGCGCCGGTACGGCTCGTCGGCGTTCTGATCGCCGATCTCCGCCGCGTACCCGGGCAGCGCCGTCTCGTCCGCCGCGATCGACTGCAGGAGCTCGTCCGAGACGCCGACGAGCCGCGTCGACCCGCCGAGCTCCATCGCGAGCGCCCGCGCCTCGGCGCGGTAGCGCAGCCGCAGCAGTTCGCGCGCGCGACGGCGCGCCTCGAGGACGGTGGCGGCGCTCGTGTTCGGGTTGCCGTCGGCGTCGCCGCCGATCCAGCTGCCGAACCGGATCGGGACCGGCGCACCCGGTACGCGGCGGCGAAACTCGGCGAGCAACCGCTCGGCTGCGTCGATCAGGCTCTGCTCGAAGAACCAGTGGCCGTTCCGGATCTCGTCGACGATCCGCGGCCGCCGCGATCGCACCTCGTCGGACTGCCAGAGCCCGGTGATCTCCGCGAGCAGCAGCTCCTCCGGGGCGTCGCGCTCGAGGAGCGCCGCGATCCGCAGATGGGCGGCGAGGACGGTGCGCCGCGTCGCCTCGGTCGGGTGCGCCGTCAGGACGAGGCCGAGGCTGACCTCCGGGACGTCTCCGTCCAGCTCGGCGAGCGCGCTCTCGAGCGACTCGCGCCGCACCTGCCCTTCCCGGCGGTACTCCCGCCGACGGCGGACTCGGTGCTGCTGTTCGGCCACGTTGGCGAGCTGGAAGTAGAGCGCGAACGCTCGCAGGACGCTCGTCTGCCGCTCGACCGGCAGCGAGGCGACGGCCCCGCGCAGCTCGTCGTGCGGCTCGCCGGCGCGGGCCGCTCGAGCGAGGGAGCGGATCCGTTCGACGTCCTCGAGCAGCGACTCGTCCTCCTGCTCGACGAGGACCCGGCCGAGCAGGTCACCGAGCAGGCGGACGTCGCGGCGCAGCGGGTCGGTGGCGACGGCCATAGGGCAAGGGTAGGCCGGAAATCACGGGAAACCGGACAATCCCTTACGGGTTTCCGGCAGACCCGCGCTAGCGTCGATTCCGTGGCCAAGACCCTGCTCGACAAGATCTGGGAGCGGCATGTCGTCCGCCCGGGCGGCGACGGGCCCGACCTGCTGTACATCGATCTCCATCTCGTCCACGAGGTCACCTCGCCGCAGGCCTTCGAGTCGCTGCGGCTCGCCGGCCGGCCGGTGCGGCGCCCGGATCTGACGATCGCGACGATGGACCACAACGTCGCGACGGGCGACGACACGCCGATCGACCCGCTCTCGCAGCAGCAGCTCGACACGCTCCGCGACAACTGCGCGGCCTTCGGCGTCCCGCTCTACGCGACCGGCTCCGGGCGCGAGGGGATCGTCCACGTGATCGGCCCCGAGCTCGGGCTGACGCAGCCGGGGATCACGATCGTCTGCGGCGACTCGCACACGTCGACGCACGGCGCGCTCGGTGCGCTCGCGTTCGGGATCGGGACGTCCGAGGTCGAGCACGTGCTCGCGACGCAGACGCTGCCGCAGCGGAAGCCGAAGTCGCTCCGGGTCACGTTCGTCGGTGAGCCGGCGCCGGGGGTCGGCGCCAAGGACTACGTGCTCGCCGCGATCGGCCGCCTCGGCGTCGACGGCGGTGTCGGCCACGTGATCGAGTTCGCCGGCCCGGCGATCGAGGCGCTCTCGGTCGAGGGCAGGCTGACGATCTGCAACATGTCGATCGAGGCGGGAGCCCGGGCCGGGCTGATCGCGCCCGACGAGACGACGTTTGCGTACCTGCGCGAGCGCGGCGTGCCCCGGCGCGACGACTGGCGCGACCTGAGCTCGGACGCCGACGCGGTGTTCGACCGCGAGGTGGAGATCGACGTCGGCGCGATCCGCCCGCAGGTCACGTGGGGGACGAATCCCGGCATGGTCGCCTCGATCGACGACGTCGTGCCTGAGCCGGCAGACGAGGCCGCCGAGCGCGCCCTGACGTACATGGGGCTGCAAGCGGGGACGCCGATCCGTGAGATCGCAGTCGATCGCGTCTTCATCGGCTCGTGCACGAACTCGCGGATCGAGGATCTGCGTGC
The DNA here is from genome assembly GCA_025925195.1 of Thermoleophilia bacterium. Lineage (GTDB taxonomy): Bacteria > Actinomycetota > Thermoleophilia > Gaiellales > Gaiellaceae > Palsa-739. The sequence continues at coordinate 2,417 of JAICLU010000066.1, read as the reverse complement.
CGCCGCCGCGGTCGTCCGCGGACAGCGCGTCCATCCCTCGGTGCGCGCCATGGTCGTCCCCGGGTCGGCGCAGGTGAAGGCGCAGGCGGAGGCCGAGGGGCTCGACCGGATCTTCGTCGACGCCGGCTTCGAGTGGCGGCGGGCGGGCTGCTCGATGTGCCTGGGGATGAATCCCGACGTGCTGCAGCCGGGCGAGCGCTGCGCGTCGACGTCGAATCGCAACTTCGAGGGCCGGCAGGGCGCAGGCGGCCGCACGCATCTCGTCAGCCCGTCGATCGCCGCCGCGACCGCGCTCGCCGGCCATTTCGCGACCGCATGAAGGCGTTCACGACCGTCACGTCGCGCGCCGTCGTGCTCGACCGGCCCGACGTCGACACCGACCAGATCATCCCGAAGCAGTTCCTGAAGCGGATCGAGCGGAGCGGCTTCGGCGAGTTCCTCTTCTTCGACTGGCGCAAGGACCCCGACTTCGAGCTCAACCACCAGTCGGGCCGGATCCTGCTCGCGGGGCGCAACTTCGGCTGCGGCTCGTCGCGCGAGCACGCGCCGTGGTCGCTGCAGGACTACGGGTTCGACGTCGTGATCGCACCGTCGTTCGGCGACATCTTCCGTCAGAACTCGCTGCAGATCGGGTTGCTGCCGGTGCAGCTGCCCGCCGAACAGGTGCAGCAGCTGATGGAGCGCGCCCGCGCCGGGGAGGAGCTGACCGTCGACCTCGAGGCGCGGACTGCGGGCGGCTTCCCGTTCGAGCTCGACGACCACACGCGGCAGCGACTGCTCGAGGGGCTCGACGACGTCGCGCTGACGCTGCGCGAGGCCGACGCGATCGCCGCGTTCGAGGCGGCGCACCCCGCGCCGCTCTCGACCGTCAGCCTCGGCTGACCTCGCGCTTCATCAGGTCGAGCAGCTCGTGGTAGAGCTCGCCCAGTCCCTCGCGTGACAGCGGGCCGCGGTTCAGCCGCTGCAGGTACTGCAGCATCCACTCCTCGCGGGCGAGATCGACGAAGCCGATCCCGTGCTCGTCCTTGTAGCGCTTGAGCTGCGCGACGAGCTTCAGCCGCTTGTTGACGAGCTCGATGAGCTGGCGGTCGACGTCGGAGATGTCGCGCCTCACGCGGTCGACGTACTCGTCGCCCGCGACAGTGCTGCTGGTCATGCCTCCTCCTCGTGTGCCTGGTAGACGCCGAGCACGTGCAGCTCGCGCGTGACTGCCCGAACCGCGCGCAGCGCGTCGCGCACCGCCGGCTCGATCGGATGGCCCGCGACGACTGCGTCGAAGCGGTACTGGAACGGGGTATTCGGGAGCGGCCGCGACACGAGCCGCTGCAGGTCGAGTCCGGCCTGCGCGAACGGCGTGATCGCCGCGTGCAGCGCGCCCGGCCGGTGATCGGTGACGAACGAGAGCGCCATCCGGGCGTTCGGCACGTCGACGAGTGTGTGCGTCGCGACCGTGACGAAGCGCGTGAACGCCGCAGTGTCGCCGACGTCGTCGGCGATCACGGTGAGGCCGTACAGCTCGGCCGCCTCGGGCGAGGCGAGCGCCGCCTCCGTCGCGTCGCCTCGCTGGGCCACGATCCGCGCGGCGTCCGAGGTCGTCGCGGCCGGGATGGTCGTGATCCCGTGGAGGATCGCGCGGCACTGCTCGAGCGCCGTCGGGTGAGAGCGAACGACGCGAATGTCGTCGAGCGACACCGGTTCGAGCGCCGCGAGGCAGTGGCGGATCGGCTGCACCGTCTCGGCGACGATCGCGAGGTCGAGCTCGTACAGCAGGTCGTGCGTCTCCGCGACCGCGCCGGCGAGCGAGCTCTCGATCGGCAGGACGCCGTAGTCGTACTCGGCCGCGACGACGCCCTCGGCGACGCCGCGGAAGGTCGCGAGCGCGTGCAGGTCGCCGCCCGGGAACAGAGCCGCGGCGGCGGCGGCGCTGTGCGAGCCTGCGGGCCCGGGGTACGCAACAGCTGTCGTCGTTGTCGACAAGGTCATGGCGCGAAGTGGAAGAGCGCGCGCGTGTCAGCGCGTAAATGCGTACGCGAAGAAGCCGAACCGGTACGAGAGGGCTTCGCGCATGTGCACCACGCTAGGACAGCACCCGTGCGTCGTCAACGGTCAGTTGTTCCCTTACCGCGGCGCCGAGCTGCTCCGTCGTCGCCGTGCCGCCGAGGTCCGGAGTCTTCACCTGCTCGAGCGCCGCGTCGATCGCCCGCTCGAGGGCGCCCGCCTCGTCGGCGTGCCCCAGCCCGTGCTCGAGGAGGAGCGCCGTCGAGCGCAGCATCGCGGTCGGGTTGGCGCGCCCGGTACCGGCGATGTCGGGCGCCGACCCGTGTACCGGCTCGAACAGGCCGGGGCCGCCGTCGGAGAGGCTCGCCGAGGGCGCCAGCCCGAGGCCGCCGGTGACGGCCGCGGCGAGGTCGGAGAGG
>JAICLU010000001.1 GCA_025925195.1 Thermoleophilia bacterium | reverse complement strand
CGGGTGTGTACGACGCGGAGCTCGGCGGCCTGCGCCATTCGGACACGGTCGTCGTCACGGACGGCGGCATCGAGGTCCTCACCGAGTATCCGCGGGACCTCGAGAGCCTGACGCTGCCGCTCTGAGCAAAGGCCAGGGCGCCCGTCCCGGGCTCGCCGAGCAGCAGCGTCGTGAGCGGACTTACGGGGCGCGGAACGACAGCGTGAAGCCGCCGCGGCGGCCCCACGGGTCGACGGCCGTGACGTGCACGTGGAGCACGGTGCCGCGCGCATGTCTCGCGACGCGGATCGCCACGGGGAACGTCCCGGGCCGCAGGACACGCCGGCGGCCCGGCGTGACGAAAACCTGCGACGGCGACGAGAGACGCGTCCGCACGACGAGCACGCCGCTCCGCAGCTTCGTCACCCGGACCGGCGCCGCCCGGCGGAGCCGTGGCGCGTAGCGCGAAACGAGGCGCGGGTCGCCCCAGGCGTTCGGAGCGAAGAGCCGGAACTGCGCCGCCTTGCGCGTCAGTACGTGCTGCACGCCCGCCGCCGAGTAGGCGCCCGTGAGGAACCCCGCCGGCAGCGCGGGCGGCGCCGTCACGGTGCCGACCGGCGACCACACCCGCCCGTCCTTGGAGACGCCGACCACCTGGTCGGCCGGTGCGCCGGCATAGGCGATGTCGACGGGCCACGGCAGTGTCGCGCCCGGTGTGAGCGAGACGCCGAGCGTCGTGCCGTCGGAGGTCAGACCGACGGCCGTGCCCGGCGGGACCGCGCCCGGCTGCCATGTGACCGTTGCGGCGCCGTCTGCCGTCACGACCGCGCCTGCGGCGCCCGGCTGTGCGGCGAGCGAGTCGACGACGGCCGGCGGGATCGGTGCCGGCGCGACGGCGGCGGTCGGCACGGCCGACGACGGGGTGGAGCCCGCCGTGTTGCGGGCGGTCACGAGCAGGGTCAGCGTCGCACCGACGTCGCCCGGTGTCAGCGTGTACGACGGTGTCGTCGCGCCTGCGATTGCGACGCAGTCGGCGCCCGATGCGCTACACCGCTGCCAGGCGTAGGTGTATGAGCTCGGCGCGCCGGTCCAGGTGCCGGCGGAGCCGGTGACCGTCTGACCGACGACGAGCGTGCCCGTGACCTGCGGTTGCGACAGCGCGGCGGGCAGGGACACGCCGGTCGCCGTCGCGATCGCGCCGGTCGGCGCGGACGACGCCGCGGCAGCGCCGCCCTTGGACGTCGCCGTCACCGAGACGACGAGCGCGTGACCGATGTTCGCCGCGGTCGGCGTGAACGACTCGGTGGTCGCGCCCGGGATCGGCGCACAGCCCGCGCCTGCGGCGTCGCACTGCTGCCACTGGTATGTGAACGAGACGGGCTTGCCGCCGGTCCACGTCCCCGGCACGGCGGCGAGCTTCGCGCCGGCACGGGCGGGCCCGACGATCGTCGGAGCGGTTGCGGGAGCGGGGGCGCCCGCAGGGAGCGCGGGCACGGCGAACGGCGTCGGATCGGCGCCGTTGACGCGGTCGGCGTCGACACACCTGCTCGTGATCCCGGGGATCTTCTGGCAATCCGACCACTGCCAGAACGCCCAGCCGGTGCCGCCCCAGTTCGCCGCGGGCAGCGAGGGGGCTGCGTTCTTCGTCCAGTGCGCGATCCACAGCCGGTGGCCGGCGAGCGCGAAGGCGCTCGTGTCGTCGAGTGAGCTCTTCCAGAACGCCGGCGACGCGTAGATGAGCGCGCTCAGGCCGGTGCGCGCCGCGACCTCGTCGAGCCATGCCTGGGTCCACTTGACGAGCCCCGGCGGCTTCAGGCCGCCGTTCGACTCGAGATCGACGACCGGCGGCAGGTCGCCGCCCTTCGGCTGAGCGACGTCGACGAAATGGTCGGCCTGCGCGATCGCGCCGGACGTGATCAGCGCGTCGCTCGTGCCGGACGGCCGCGCGAAGTGGTACGCGCCGAGTCGCAGCCCGATTCCCGAGGTGCCTGAGCGGTTGAGCGCATACGTGACGTCGGTGAACGTCGTGCCCTCCGACGCCTTCGCGAACGCGAACGTGTAGCCCCCGCCGGCCACCTGCAGCCAGTCGATCGAGCCCTGGTAGTTCGACACGTCGACGCCCTTCGCGTACGTCGCCGCAGTGGCCACGAGCACGAGCGCGACGAGCGCGAGACATCTCGCGATCGACCCCACGGCGCGAGAGTACCGACGGCCGGTCGGGCCTGCAGACGATGTCACAACCTCCTTACAAACCGCTCGACCGCGCACGTCGTGCCGCGCCTTTGCGGGGATCCGCACGTTCATGCGCGCGCTGCACGTCACAGATCTTGGCGGACGTCGGCGTGGCCGTCGACGGGCTCCCGCTCGACACCGCGAATAGCTTCAGCAGCGCTGAGAGCGGCGCGGGGTTTTCGCGCCTCTCGGGTGGAAACGAGATCGGTGCGCGGGGGGCCTTCGGCTCGCCCGCGTCCGGTGTGTGGCGGTCGCCTCCTCTGCCGCCGGCACCGGACGCGGGCCGAGCCGGCTTCGGCGGTAGGTTCCGGGCGTGCGCTTCGGCCTCCGGATCCCTCCCTGCGCGCCTGCGCATGAGGTCGCCCGCTGCGTCGCCGACGCCGAGCGCGCCGGCTTCGACATCGCGTGGCTGCCGGACTCTCAGTTCCTCTGGCGAGACGTCTGGTCCTGTCTCGCGCTCGCGGCCGACCGGACCGAGCGCATCGCGCTCGGCCCGTGCGTGACGAACTTCGAGACCCGGCACCTGTCGGTGACTGCCGCTGCCGCCGTGACGCTCGAGGAGCTCGCGCCCGGCCGGACGATCCTCGGCGTCGGCAGCGGCGACAGCTCGATCAAGACGCTCGGGCTGAGGCCGACGCGCCTTGCCGGGATGCGATCGGGCGTCGAGCGCCTCCGCGACCTCGTGCGCGGCGCGACCGTCGACTTCGACGGGCGGCCGATGCGCCCGCACGCCGCGGCCGAGCGGCCGATCCCCGTCTACCTGGCGGCGAACGGGCCAAAGGCGCTCGCCCTCGCGGGCGAGATCGCCGACGGCGTCATCACCGCCACCGGCATCGCGCCGGAGCTCGTCCGGCGGCTGCGGACCCAGGTCGGGCCCGGCGTCGAGCTCTGCGTCGGCACGTTCTGCCACGTCACCGACGACGAGCGCGAGGCGGCGCGCATCGTGAAGCCCTACGTCGTCGCGACGGCGCAGGTCGGCGGCGGCGAGACGCTACGGTCGATCGGAATCGACATCGAACCGCCTGCCGTCGTCGGCGGCATCTATCCCGACATGTCCCACGCCGAGGACTGGGACGAGGCCGCGGAGGCCGCCGGGGAGTGGGTGACCGACGAGATGGCCCGCCGATACGCCGATGCCTTCTGCCTGGTCGGCAGCGCCGAGCAGTGCATCGCCCGCCTCGAACGCGCCGCCGACGCGGGAGCGACGAACTTCTACATCCGCCACTTCTCGTCGTACACGCTGCCCGACCGGGTGCTCGCGGCGTTCGGCGAGTCGATCATTCCGGCCCTGGCGGGATGACGATCGACGTCGACGCGCTGTGGCGCTGGTTCGAGACGTTCGTCGCCGCCGACACGCTCGTCGCGGCCGGCGCGAACCGCATCGATCCGCTCGACCCGCGCCTCGCCCGATTTGCCCGTGAGGTGGCCGCGCCGGCATTCGAGGAGCTCGGCGCCACGGTCGCGATCGACCGCCTGAACAACGTCGTCGCCCGCTTCGGCGAGCCGACCGGCCGCGAGCTCCTGTTCCTCGCGTATCCGGCGCTGCACCACGGCAACGAGATGGAGGAGCCGCTGCGCGCCCGGCGCGTCCGCAGTGCGACGGGCGTGGAGCTGTGGGCGGGCGTCGGAGCGAGCCAGAGCAAAGGCGGGCTCGCAGCGGTCTGCGCCGCCGTCGCCGCCCTGCGCGCGGACGGGGTCGAGCTCGACGGACGCGCGATCGTCGGGGTCTGCTCCGAGGGAAGCTCGACGCACGAGAGCTCGCGCGTGCTCTACGAGTCGCTCGACCCGCTACCCGCCGGCGCCGTGCTCACCGTCGGGACGCGCAATCGGATCTCGCTCGGGAACCGCGGCCGGGTCGACGTCGTGGTCGAGATCGACGGCGAGCCGACGCACTCGAGCGTCGCCGGGCGGCTCGGCCGCAACCCGATCCCCGTCGTCGCGGAGGTGCAGCGGCGGCTCGACGGGCTGACGCTCGACCCGGCGGAGCATCCGCTGCTCGGGCGCCGCTCGATCCTCCCGTACAAGCTGACGTGCGGCCCGGTCGCGCCCCACACGACTCCCGCGTGGTGCCGGCTCGTGCTCGACCGCCGGCTCCTGCCGGGTGACGATCCCGCGCGCGCCGTCGCCGAGGTGGCCGACGCGCTCACCGGCCTCGACGTGTCGGTGCGCCAGGGAGCGACGATGATCCCGGCGCTCGTCGCGGAGGATGCGGCGGTCGTCCGGGCGCTGCGGGCGGGCGGAGCGTCCGAGGGGTTCTATCCCGAATCGACCTTCGACGCCGGCTACGCCTGCTCGATCGGTGTTCCGGCGGTCATGTGCGGGCCGCTCTCCGGGGAGCTCGACACGACCGGTGTCCTCGGCGACGACGCCGTCTCACGAGACCAGCTCGTGGAGGCCGCGGCGATCTACGCGGGGGCGATCCGCGCCGTCTAGTTCCGCGCCGTCTAGTAGCCGCCGTGGCCGCCGCAGGCGGCGAGCAGCAAGACGAGCGTCAGGGCGAGAGGTATCGCGAGCAGCAGGAAGCGCATGCCATGACTACGCCGGCGACGCCGTCTTGGATTGCGCCAGTTCCTCGCCGAACCGAGCGCGTCGCACGAACTGTCCGACCCCCGGCGAGGCGACGAGCTCGTCGTTCTCGACGAGGATGTTGCCGCGCAGGACCACGACGTCGGGCGCGCCGGTGACCTTCGTCCCCTCGTAGAGCGAGTAGTCCGCCTTCGAGTGGTGCGTCGATGCGGAGATCGTGACTTCCCGGCTTGGATCGAAGATCACGAGGTCGGCGTCCGAGCCGACCGCGACGCTTCCCTTGCGGGGGTAGAGGCCGAACAGCTTCGCCGGGTTCGTCGCGAGCAGCTCGACCATCCGGTTCAGCGTGATCCGCCCCTCGTTGACGCCGAAGTGGTGGATCATCTTCAGCCGGTCCTCGAGGCCGGGCCCGCCGTTCGGGATCTTCGAGAAGTCGTCCTTGCCGAGCGTCTTCTGGCCGTCCCAGAGGAACGCGCAGTGATCGGTCGAGATCACGGAGAGCGCGTCACCGCGGACGGCGTTCCAGAGGACGTCGTGGTTCGACGCGTCGCGCACCGGCGGCGAGTAGACGTACTTCGCGCCCTCGAAGTTCGGCCTCGCGATGTCGTCGAGCGAGTTGAAGAAGTACTGCGTGCACGTCTCGCCCCAGACGTCCCAGCCGGCCTCGCGCGCGCGGGCGATCGGCTCGACCGCCTCCTTGCACGTCACGTGCACGACGTAGAGCGGGGCACCGGCGAGGTGCGCGAGCTGAATGGCGCGGTTCGTCGCCTCGCCCTCGGCCTCGGGCGGCCGCGTGAGGGCGTGGTACAGCGGCGAGGTGTTGCCGGCGGCGAGCGCCTCCCGCACGAGCAGATCGACGACGTCGCCGTTCTCGGCATGGACCATCACGAGCGCGCCCGTCTTGGACGCCACCTCCATCGTGCGGTACAGCGTCTCGTCGTCGACCATCAGCGCGCCCTTGTACGCCATGAAGAGCTTGTACGAGGTGATGCCCTGACCCGGCAGCGTCGCGAGCTCCTCGAGCGTGCCGCCGTTGACGAGGTCGGTGACCGCCATGTGGTAGCCCATGTCGATCGTCTGCTTGCCGTCGGCCTTCGCGCGCCATTCGGCGAGCGCCTCGGCGAACGTGGCGCCGGCCGGCTGGATGCAGAAGTCGACGTGGCACGTCGTGCCGCCGAACGCGGCGGAGATCTGCCCGGCCTCGACGTCGTCGATCGTCACCGTGCCGCCGAACGGCATGTCGAGGTGCGTGTGCGGGTCGACGCAGCCCGGGAGCACGTACTTGCCACGGGCGTCGATCACGCGGTCGGCGGGCAGGTCGAGGTCGAGTCCGATCAGGGAGATCCGCTCGTCGTCGACGAAGACATCGGCGATGTAGTCGTCGGCCGCAGTGACCACGCGGCCGCCCTTGATGAGCAACGACATGAGCGAATCTCCCTTCTCGGTTGCGTTCTCTACTTGCCGCCGGCCGTGAGCGTGACGTGGATCGGCTTGAAGTGCTTGCCGTACACGTCGATGCCCTTCACATGGTTCTTCAGGTACTGCAGCGCCGCCTTCGCGATCTGGGCGTCGTACGCCTTGCGGGTCGCGGCGTGCTTGATCCCGTGGTACTTCAGGGACGTCGCCGCCGTGAACGCGAACGCCTTCGGGTCCATGACCCCGATGCCGAGCTTGTTCGGCCAGATCAGCTTGTTCGACTCGTTCTGCTCCCAGACCTGATGGCCGGCCGGAAGCGCTGTGCCTGCCTTCACGACCCACTGGGCGCACTGGACGGCATGGTCGCGGCAGTAGATCCAGCCCCAGTCGGAGGCCGCCACGAGGCGCATCGCGACGTCGCGGTGCGAGTTGAGCCAGTCCTGCGTCGTGAAGAGCCCGTCCTCGAGCATCCCGGTGCCCTCGTTCTGCATCGGGAACACGTTCAGGTCCTTGAGCGTGTAGAGCTTGCCGGTCTTCGGGTTCTTCGTCTCCATGACCTGCGCCAGCTCGTTGTAGGTCATCGCCGCGGCGGCATCGACCTTGTGCTGGAGGAACAGGTTCATGTCGAAGGGCTGGTTGACGATCGTGACGCCCTTGTTCTTCGTCGGGTCCATCCCGTACTTCGTCAGTGCCGCGTACAGCTCGTACTGGTTACCGCAGCACCACACGCCGACCTTCTTGTTCTTCATCTGCGCGACCGACGTGATGCCGCTCGACTTCCACGTCAGCTCGGTCATGCCCGACTTCGAGAACATCTGCGCGATGTTCACGAGGCCCGTGCCGGTGTCGCGGGCCGCGAGAAGGCTCGGGAGCCAGTCGATGCCGACCTGCGCCTGGCCGCTCGCCACCACCTGCTCCGGCGTGATGCTCGGCCCGCCGGGCCGAAGCGTCACGTCGAGGCCGAACTTCTTGAAGTAGCCGAGCTGCTGCGCGGCGTAGTACCCGCCGAACTGCGTGTCGGTGACCCACTTCAGCTGGAGCGTGACCTTGTCCAGCTGCTTTGCCTTCGGCGCCGCCGCAGCGGTGCCGAGCCCTGCCGAGAGCACGACGCCGGCAAGTGCCGCCGCCACGATCCCCATCACCCATTTCCTACGACCCATCCGTGTTGCCCCTTTCGATTTGAGTTACGACCCTGACGTCTCGATCCGCGGCTGCCACCGGGTGGCGAACCGCTCCGCCGCCGCGACCGCGAGATAGAACCCGATCCCGAAGATGCAGGCGATCACGATCTCGGCCCACGCGCGCTCGAACTGGAAGAGCGACGCGTCCTGCTCGATGTTCGCGCCGAGCGAATCGAGCGAGCCGCCGTAGTACTCGCCGACGATCGCACCGATCATCGCGAGCACGCTTGCGACGCGCAGCGCCGTGAAGAGGTACGGCAGCGCGGTCGGGACGCGGACGAGCCGGAAGACCGTCAGCTCTCCGACGGCGTACGAGCGCATCAGCTCGAGCTGCTGCGGCTTGACCGAGCGGAGGCCGCGAACGACGTTCACGAACACCGGGAAGAAGCAGAGCACCGCCGCGATCGCCATCTTCGAGCTCTTGTCGAGCGGGTTGAACCAGGCGTTCGTGATCGGCGCGAACGCGACGATCGGGACGGCATTCGCGGCGATCGCATACGGCATCAGCGCATGGCCGAGCAGGTCGAACCGCGCGACGACGACGGCGAGCAGGATCCCGGCGATGCAGCCGATCGCGAAGCCGCCGAACGCCTCCTGGAACGTCCACCAGCCGGCGCGCCAGAGGAGGCTCTGATTCGACGCGAACGCGCGCCAGATCGCGTCGGGCGCGGGGAGGAGGAAGCGCTTGACGTGAAGGGCCTTCACGAGCCCCTCCCAGAGCCCGATCATCGCGACGAGCACGCCGAGCGCCGGGAGCCACTCCGCACTCCTGCGGCCGATGCTCGCGGTCACGCCGGCACCTCGACGTGGCCACCGAGGTGGAGCGCTTCTCGCACTTCGGTCGCGAGCTCGAAGAAGCGCGGCTCCTCACGGGTCGCCGTCCCGCGCGGCTGCGCCAGGTCGACCGGGATCACCTTCGAGATCCGTCCCGGCCGCACGGACATGACGACGATGCGGGTCGAGAGGAACACGGCCTCGGCGATCGAGTGGGTGACGAAGACGACCGTCGACTTGCTTGCCTCCCAGATCCGGAGCAGCTCGGCGTTCATGCGCTCGCGCGTCATCTCGTCGAGCGCGCCGAACGGCTCGTCCATCAGCAGTAGGGCCGGGTCGAACGAGAGCGCGCGCGCGATCGAGACACGCTGCTGCATGCCGCCCGAGAGCTGCCAGGGATGGTGGTCCGCGAACCCTCGCAGCTCGACGAGGTCGAGCATCTCCTCGACGCGCGCCTGCCGGCGCTCGCGGCTCCAGCCGGCGAGCTCGAGCGGCAGCGCGACGTTCTTCGCCACGGTGCGCCAGTTGTAGAGGACGGCGTCCTGGAAGACGATGCCGTAGTCGTGGTCCTGCCGCGCCTGGCGCGCGCTCTTGCCGTTGACGGTCACTGCGCCGCGAGACGGCTCGATCAAATCGCCGATCACGCGCAGCAGCGTCGACTTGCCGCAACCCGACGGCCCGATCAGCGAGACGAATTCGCCCTGCTCGATCTGCAGGTCGATGTCCTGCAGCGCCACCGTCCCGCCCTTGAACTCCTTCGAGACTCCCTGTATCTCGACGACGCTCACGCGACGTTCTCCGGGGCGTGACGGAGGACGAGCCGTTCCGCGCCGACGACGACGAGGAAGAACGCGATCCCGAGCGCGGCCGCGACGATGTTCGTCGCCCAGAGGTTCTGCGGCTGGAAGCTGTAGAACTGCGCGAAGTTGAGGATCGCGCCGCCGAGGCCGCCGGCGATCGACGTCGGCGACTCGCCGATGATCGCGCCGACGATGCTCGCCGTCGCGGAGATCTTGAGCGCGCTGAAGAGATAGGGCAGCGCCGTCGGGAACCGCAGCTTCCACAGCACGGTCCAGCGGTTGGCCGCGTAGGAGCGCATCAGCTCGACCGCCCGGTGATCGGTCGCCTGCAGGCCGCGCAGCGTCGCGATCGCGACCGGGAAGAACGTGAGGTACGACGCGAGGATCGCGACGGCGACCCACGCCGTGACGTGAAAGGTCGAGTTCGGGTTCGTGAACCAGATGACCACCATCGGCGCGATCGCGAGGATCGGCACCGTCTGCGACGCGACGACGTACGGCAGGAAGCCGCGCTGCAGCATTCGCGAGTGGGCAAGCAGGGCGCCGATCGCGAAGCCGCCGACCGAGCCCATCGCGAAGCCGAGCGCTGCCTCCTTCGCCGTGAAGGCGGCGGCTTCGAGCAGCGTGACGATCAGCAGGGGCCCCTCGGCGTTCGGCCGCTCGAACAGCGCCTTGAACATGTCGTGGATGTGGGGCATCGAGGTCGCGTCGACGGTGAACGGCCGCGTCAGTCCGTAGTGGATGCCGATGGCGCGGAAGCCTTCCCAGACGCCCCAGAGCACGCCGAGCACGACGAGGAGGAGCACGCCCCTCGATCCGACCCGCTTGACCCCGACGCCCCGTTCTGCGGGGCGCTCGACTGCGACCGACGCCATCGCGCTGGTTCTAACAGACGGAGTAGATTCGGTCTATGGGACTCGACCCGGCGCGGACGGTGGCGGAGCTCGAGGAGCTCCGGTCGCTGACCGGCGACGAGAACGGCGCCCAGCGGGTCGCCTGGACGGAGACGTGGGAGCGGGCACGCGGCTGGCTCCGCGAAAAGGTCGCCGGAACAGGCGCGTCCGAGGAGGTCGACGAGGCCGGCAACCAGTGGTTCACGCTGCCCGGCGCCTCGGAGCGGGCGCTGCTGATCGGCGGCCACCTCGACTCGGTCCCGAACGGCGGCTGGCTCGACGGCTGCCTGAACGTCATGGCCGGCGTCGAGGTGCTGCGGCGGATCGCGTCCGAGGGAGAGCCGCCGCTGACGGTCCGGCTCGTCAACTGGGCCGACGAGGAGGGCGCGCGGTTCGGCCGGTCGCTGTTCGGGTCGTCGGCTGCCGCCGGGTCGATGGCCGACCAGGACGAGCTCCGCCAGCGGCGCGATAACGACGGGGTCGCCCTGCCCGACGCGCTGCGCGAGCACGGCGTCGACCTCGACCGCGCGCTCGAGGCACGGTCGCAGCTTGCGAATGCGGCCGCCTACCTCGAGCTGCACATCGAGCAGGGGCCGGTCCTCGAGTCGCTCGATCTCCCGCTCGGGGTCGTGCTCGGGACGTTCGGCGTCGAGCGCCACCAGATCACGTGGACGGGCCAGGCCGCGCACGCCGGCTCGACGCCGATGGACAAGCGCCGCGACGCGCTCGCGGCGGCGGCGAAGCTCGCGCTCGAGATCCGGCCGATTGCGGCCGAGGTCGGCCAGGGCGCCGTGTGCACGTCGGGGAACGTCGTCTGCCGCCCGGGGATCGTCACGTCGGTCGTCGAGACGGCGGAGCAGCTGCTCGACCAGCGCCACCTCGACGCGGAGTCGCTGGCGCGGCTGCTGTCGCTCGCGCGCGAGGCGAGCGAGCGGTTCGCAGGCGAGGAGAACGTCGAGGTCTCGTGGGAGCGGATCTGGCAGATCGAGCCGATCCCCTTCGACGGTGAGCTGATCGAGCTCGCCGACGAGTCGGTCCGCGAGGTCTGCGGGACGTCGCACCGCCTGCCGAGCGGGCCGTTGCACGACGCGGCCGAGGTGGCGCGCGCCGGCGTTCCGACGGTGATGCTGTTCGTCCAGTCGCTCCGCGGCCTCTCGCACACGAAGCTCGAGGACACGAAGCCGGAGCACATCGAGCTGTCGGTCGCAGCGCTCGACCGCCTGGCCTCGAAGGCGCTGGCTAGGCTCAGCGCATGAGCGAACAGGAGTTTCTCTACGGAGACGAGCACGTCGAGCGCTACCGCGCGACCGACGGCGAAGAGGGATACGAGTGGCGCAACGGGTCGAAGATCCTGCTGCTGACCACGACCGGCCGCAAGAGCGGTGAGCCGACGACCGCCCCGCTGATCTTCGGCCTGGACGGCGACAACCCGGTCATCGTCGCATCGAAGGGCGGCGCACCGGAGCATCCGGGTTGGTACAAGAACCTCGTCAAGAATCCGGCAGCGGAGGTGCAGATCAAGGGAGACGTCTTCCCTGTCCGCGCCCGCGACGCGGAGGGCGAGGAACGCGACCGCCTCTGGCAGATGATGCTCGGCCACTGGCCGCCGTACGCCGAGTATCAGACGAAGACCGACCGGCAGATCCCGGTCGTCATCCTGGAACGCGGGTAGCGCGGAAGCCGACGGCTCCGCGCTTCACCTCGTGTTGCAGTGACTTCAACCTGCGCATGACGTCGTCGCCGCCGCGCCCGAACAGGTCGTGGAGGCGCTTGTACTCGCAAAAGAGCGTGTCGTAGGCGCTCGCCGACTGGGCCTCCGGCGTGTAGCGGTCGCGGGCCGGCGGCGCCATCGCCGCCGACGCCTCGACGATCGAGCGGTGCGCCCCGCCTGCGACCGCGCCGAACATCGCCGCGCCCAGCGCAGGCGCCTGTCGCGAGCCGGCGACGACGATCGGGAGCCCGCAGACGTCCGCGTAGATCTGCATGAGCAACGGGTTGCGATCCGGCAACCCGCCGGCCGCGACGATCTCCTCGACCGCGACGCCGGCGCGCTCGAACGCCTCGACGATCACGCGCATGCCGAACGCGGTCGCCTCGATCAGCGCCCGGTAGATCTCGGCCGGGCGCGTTGCGAGCGTCATGCCGACGAGCAGCCCTCGGAGGTCGCCGTCGACGAGCACCGAACGGTTGCCGTTCCACCAGTCGAGCGCGAGCAGACCGCTCTCGCCCGGCCGCAGCGCGCTCGCCTCGGCCGTCAGGACCTCGTGCGGCAGGCCGACCGTGTCGACGAGCCAGGCAAAGATGTCGCCGACCCCCGACTGTCCGGCCTCGTAGCCATAGAGGCCGGGAACGACGCCGTCCTCCACGACCCCGCACATGCCCGCGACGCTCGCGAGCGTGTCGCCGAGCAGGATGTCGCACGTGCTCGTGCCCATGATCGCAACCAGGCGCCGGGCGTCGGTGACGCCCACCGCCGGGACCGAGGCGTGCGCATCGACGTTCCCGACCGCGACGGGCGTCCCCGGCGTGAGGCCAGTTCGCGCCGCAGCGCGCGAGCAGATGCGGCCGGCACGGCTGCCGAGCGGCAAGAGCGTCCGCGACATCCTCGTGTCGACGACATCCGCGAACCGCGGGTCGAGCGCCGCGAAGAACGAGGAGTCGGGGAAGCCGTCGTCGGGCGTCCACATCGCCTTGTAGCCCGCCGTGCACGCATTACGCGTCTCGATCCCGGTCAGCTGCCAGACGATCCAGTCGGCCGCCTCGAGCAGACGGCCTGCGCGGGCGTACACGTGCGGCGCCTCGTCGAGGATCTGCAACGCCTTTGCGAAGAACCATTCGGACGAGTACCGGCCGCCGTAGCGCTCCACCCACGGCTCGCCGCGCTCGGCGCCGACGGCGTTGATCAGGTCGGCCTCGTGCTGGGCGGCGTGGTGCTTCCACAACTTGACCCATGCGTGCGGCTCGCGGCGCAGGTCCTCGACCATGCACAGCGGAGTGCCGTCGGCGAGCGCCGGGAGCATCGTGCACGATGTGAAGTCGATGCCGACGCCGACGACGTCGTCGGGGTCGACCCCCGCCTCGCGCAGTACCGCCGGGACCGCACTCTGCAGGGCGGCGACGTAGTCGCGGGGATCCTGGAGAGCCCAGTCGGGCTCGAGCCGCACGTCGTCGTCGGGAGCGGGCAGGCGCTCGTCGATCACGCCGTTCGCATACACGTGGACGCTCGTCGCGAGCTCGCTGCCGTCGGCGCAGTCGACGAGCACCGCGCGCGCGGACTCGGTGCCGTAGTCGATGCCGACCGCATAGGCAGTCACGACGGCTGTCCGTAGTAGGCGCCCGGGCCGTGCTTGCGGTCGAAATGCTTCGCGAGGAGGTCCCCGTCGATCTCGGCGCACTCGGAGCGGAGCACGAGCGCGCGATACGCGCTCGTGGCGACCGCCTCCAGCGCGACCGCGTTCTCGACCGCTTCGTCGACGTTCCGGCCCCACGCGAATGGGCCGTGCGACGCGACGAGCGCCGCCGGCATCGCAGTCGGATCGACTCCCAGCTCGACGATGGCCGCGCCCGTCGCCTCTTCGTAGCCACCGGCGATCTCGGCCGCGGTCAGCTGCCGCGTGACGGGCACGGCCCCACGGAAGTGGTCGGCGTGCGTCGTGCCGAGGCAGGGGATGCCGCGCCGCGCCTGCGCCCAGGCGGTCGCGTACGGCGAGTGCGTGTGGACGATGCCGCCGACGTCGGGGAAGGCGCGGTAGAGCGCGAGGTGGGTCGGGGTGTCCGACGAGGGCCGCCGGGAGCCGGCGACGACCGTGCCCTCGGCGAGGTCGACGAGCGGGATCGAGTCCTCGCTGAGCTCGTGGTAGGGAACGCCGCTCGGCTTGATCGCCATCACGCCGGCCTCGCGGTCGACCGCGCTCGCGTTCCCGAACGTCAGCACCGCGAGACCGAGCCGCACGAGCTCGAGGTTCGCGGTGACCACACGACGGCGCAACGCGTCAGCCGTCACGGGCGACCTCCGTCAGCTCGAGGCCGGCGATCGTCGCGAAATCCACCCACACCTCTGTACCGAGCGGGAAGCTGAGCACCGTGTGGTGGGGGCCACCGGCGGTGAGCCACGCCTCGGCGGCCGCGGCGAAGCTCGGCCGCGGTCGCCAGACAGCGTGCCCGACGGGTAGCCGCAGCAGCGGGGCGTCCGGCTCGACGACGTCGACTTCGTTGACGAGCAAGCGCAGGCCGTCACCGCGGTCGAAGAGCGCGGCGACGACCGCCGCGCCGGGATGCGCGGTGAAGACGAGTCGCACCGGGTCGTCGCGGCTGCCGATCGCGAGCGGGTGAACCTCGCACCGCGGACGGCTGCCGGCGATCGAAGGGCAGACCTCGAGCATGTGCGCGCCGAGCACCTTCTCGTCGCCGGGCGTCAGGTCGTACGTGTAGTCCTCCATGAACGACGTGCCGCCCGGAAGGCCGGTCGCCATCACCTTGGCGATTCGCACGAGCGCCGCCGTCTTCCAGTCGCCCTCGGCGCCGAAGCCGTAGCCGTCGGCCATCAGCCGCTGCGCGGCGATCCCCGGCAGCTGCCGGAGGGCTCCCAGGTCCTCGAACGTGTCGGTGAATGCGCAGAAACCGCCGTCCTCGAGAAAGGCACGCAGCCCCGCCTCGATTCGTGCGGCCTCCCGGAGCGACGCCCGCCGCTCGCCGTCCTCCCGGAGCTCCGGCGCGACCTCATATTCGTTCTCGTAGGCGCGGAGGAGCTCGTCCACCGTTTCGTCGGCGGCGTCGCCGACCACGGCCGCAAGCTCCCCGACGCCGTAGCCGTCGACGGCCATGCCGAGCCGGAGCTCGGCCTCGACCTTGTCGCCCTCCGTGACGGCGACCCGCCGCATGTTGTCGCCGAACCGTGCGATCCGCAGTCTCTGCGCCTCGTGCCAGCCGAGTGCCGCGCGCGTCCACGTGTCGAGCCGGGCGAGGACAGCCGGGTCCTGCCAGTGTCCCGCGACCGTCGTGCGCCGGACGTCGGCGCGGGCGAGGGCGTGCGCGAGCTCTCGATCGCCGTGAGCCGACTGGTTGAGATTCATGAAGTCCATGTCGATCTCCGCCCAGGGCAGCTCGCGGTTGAACTGCGTGTGGAGGTGGAGCAGCGGCTTGCCGAGCGCCACCAGCCCGCGCAGCCACGATTTCGCAGGCGAGAAGGTGTGCGCCCAGACGATCAAGCCGAGGCAGTCGTCGTCGGCCGTCGCCTCGAGGCAGACCCTGCGGATCTCGTCGGCGCTCGCAACCGGGCCGCGATGCCTGACACCGACCGGCAGGCCCCGCTCCGAGAGCGCGCCGTCGAGCGCCGCTGCGATCCCGCGACCGTGCTCCTCGACGCGGGCGAGCGTCGCCGGCCCGTAGAGATGCTGCGAGCCGGTGACGAGCCAGAGGTCGCTCACTTCTCCGCGCCGATCGCGGCCCGTACGGGCGCGAGCACGGCGACACCGAACGGGGCCAGTCGGATCGAGCGGTCGTGGTCGACCCCGGCGAGCAGGTCGCGGCGGCCGCCGTCGAGCGGCACGTCCCGTTCCTCGTCGGCGTGGTTCAGCAGCACGAGCAGCGTCTCGGCGCCGCGAAGCTGTATGCACTCGACACCGTCCGGGAGCTCAGCGACAGCGATGCCGGCCTCCGGCGCGACTGCGCGATACAGCCGGTCGAGTGTCGCCTGGTCGGCGGCCCCGGCCACATAGAGCACGCGGCCGTCGCCGACCGGATGCGAGACGATCGCCGGTGTCTCGGCGAACTCACCGTCCTCGTAGATCGCGAGCGCACGCGCATCCGCGGCCGGCTC
Organism: Thermoleophilia bacterium; assembly: GCA_025925195.1. Classification (GTDB taxonomy): domain Bacteria; phylum Actinomycetota; class Thermoleophilia; order Gaiellales; family Gaiellaceae; genus Palsa-739. The sequence continues at coordinate 36,409 of JAICLU010000001.1, read as the reverse complement.
GACCTGCTCGTACCAGCCGTGGAAGGCGCCGTCCGGGCCGCCGTCGACGCCGGCGAACTGCACCGGATCTGCGTCGAGAACGCTGGCGACGTCGACCACCTCCACGCCGGCGAGGCCGGCGAGAAGCGCCGGGAACGGCAGCTCGGGAACGACGTTGCACCGATCCTTGACGCCGGCCCGGGGGGCGAGCACGAGCGTGCCTCCGGCCTCGACGTAGCCGTGGAGGGCCGCGGCCAGGGCCTCGTCCACCACGTAGAGGTTCGGCGCGACGACGAGCCGATATTCCGAGAGGGGCGCGGTCGGTGCGAGCACGTCGACTCCCACGCCGAGCCGCCGCACCGCCTCGTAGTGCCGTTGAACCGTCTCCTCGTACCCGAGTGACGGATTCGTCGGCTGGATCTGCAGAGCGAATCGCGAGTCGTAGTCGTGGAGGAGGGCCGCGACCGATACGGGCTCGGCGCCGTCGAGCGCGCCTGCCACCTGCTCGAGCTCGCGTCCCAGCTCTGCGAGCTCGTGGTACCGCCGGCCGGGCCGGCCGTGCGCGTCGAGAACGCCGTACCAGTGCTGCTCCGTCCCGAACCGTGCCGTCCGCCAGCGGAAGTACGAGACGAGCTCGGCGCCGTGCGCGATCGCCTGATACGAGTGCAGCCGCATCTGGCCGCGTCGCGGTGTGCGCAGCACCTCCCAGCCGACGGCGCCCGTCTGCTGCTCGAGCACCCAGAACGGGGCGCGCTTCAGACCGCGCATCGCATCGGCGGCGAGCGCCGGCGACGACCAGCGGCCCGTAGGGTCGAGTAGCGGATAGTTGTCCCACGCGACGACGTCGATCTCCGCCGACAGGGCGTGGTAGTCGATCTCGGCGAACTTGAAGCCCATCAGGTTGGTCGTGATCCGCTGCTGCGGCCCGATCCGCGGGCGGAGCTCGCCGACCTGGAGCCGCAGGAACGCGATGTGGCTGTCGGAGGTGAATCGGCGGTAGTCGAGCGCGAGCGACGGGCTCGGCGCTTCACGCCCGAAGCCGTACGGCGGCACCTGGCCGAGCTCCGGCAGCGGCACCTGCGCGAAGTCGTCGTACCGCTGGCTCCAGAACACCGTGCCCCAGCTCTCGTTCAGCGCGTCGATCGACCCGTAGCGCCCGCGCAGCCAATCGTGGAAGCGCGCCAGGCAGGCGTCGCATGTGCAGCGCCCCATCAGCTCGTTGTCGATCTGCCACGCCTCGATCCGCTCGTCCTTGCCGTAGTGCTCGCCAAGTGCGGCCACGATGCGGCGGGTCGCAGCATGCATCGCCGGCTGGTTCGGGCAGTAGTGGCGCCGGTGGCCGAAGCCGTGAAGCCGCCGGTCGGCGCGCCGGGGAAGGATCTCGGGGTGCGCCTCGACGAGCCAGGCGGGCGGCGCGGCGGTCGGCGTTCCGAGGACGATCGCGAGGCCTCGCGCGGCGAGCAGGTCGATCGCCTCGTCGAGCCAGTCGAAGGCGAAGGTGCCCGGGGACGGTTCGAGCTCGGACCAGGCGAACTCGGCGATCCGGACGATCGAGATCCCGGCCTCCGCCATCAGGTCGGCGTCCTGCTCCCAGCGCGCGCGCGGCCACTGCTCGGGGTAGTAGTCGACGCCGAGCCGCGCCATCAGCCTTTCACCGTTCCCGCCATGATCCCCGAGACGAGTCGCCGCTGGAAGACGAGGAAGCCGATGACGAGCGGCAGCGTGCTCACGACGGAGCCCGCCATCAGCACGTCGTACGGCGTGCGCCCCGGCGGCCCTTGCAGCGAGCGGAGCACGAGCGGCAGCGTCCAGTGCTGCGGCGACGGCAGCACGACGAGCGGCCAGAGGAACCCGTTCCAGCTGGCGATGAAGACGATGATCCCGAGACTGATCAGTGCCGGCGCGCACACCGGCAGCACGACGCGTAGGAAGATGCGCGGCTCCGACGCGCCGTCCACGCGCGCGGCGTCGAGGATCTCGTCCGGGATCGACAGCATGTACTGCCGCATGAAGAAGATCCCGAACGCGTTCGCGGCCGACGGGACGATCAGCGGCCACGGCGTGTCGACCCAGTGGAAGGTGTTTCGCATCATCACGAACAGCGGCACGACGATCGCCGCGAACGGGACGGCGAGCGTCGCGATCACGAACGCGAACAGCAGGGTGCGGCCGGGAAAGCGGAACTTCGCGAAGCCGTAGCCGCCGAGCGCGCAAAGGAAGAGCGAGAGCGCCGTCGTCGCCGTCGCGATGTAGAAGCTGTTCCACAGGGCGCGGGCCGCGTTCGTCTGGTGGAAGAACGACGCAAAATTGTGAAGCGTCCAATGCTCGGGCAAGAAGTGCGCGCCGGAGAAGATCTCGGGGAACGGTTTCAGCGACGACACGAGCATCCAGACGAACGGAAAGACCATGAATGCCGAGATCGCCGCGAGCACGAGGTAGACCGCGATGCGCGCGACATGGTCACGCCGGACTGCGAAGGTCATCGCCGGGCCTCGAGATAGCGGTCGCGACGGCTGACGAGGACGTACTGCGTCAGGGCGAGGACGACGATCACCGCGAAATAGATCCAGGACATCGCGGCGCTGTAGCCGACGCGCAGGAACGAGAACGTGTTCTGCCAGATCTGCAGTACCGGGGTCGTCGTCGCGTTTGCCGGTCCGCCGTTCGTGAGCAGCAGCGGCTCCGTGAAGAGCGAGAAGGTGCCGATGATCGACAGCGTCACCGAGAAGACGATCACCGGCCGCAGCAGCGGAACGGTGACGCGCGCGAAGATGCGGATGGGCCCGGCGCCGTCCACCCGCGCCGCCTCGGCGAGCTCAGGCGGGATCGCCTGCAGCCCCGCGAGCATGATCAGCATGTTGTAGCCGAGCCACGCCCACATGACGAGTAGACCGAGCGAGATGCGCGCCCACCATGTGCTGTCGAGCCAGGGCACGGGCGAGACACCGAGGAAGCCGAGAAATTTGTTCGCGTAGCCGGCGTTCCGGTCGAGCATCAGCTGAAAGGTGAATGCCGCCGCGACGGTGCCCGACATGATGTACGGCAGGAACAGCAGTGTCCGCCAGAGCCCCTGCAGGCGCACGTAGCGGCTGTTCAGGAGGACCGCGAGCACGAGTGCGAGCAGCGTCATCAGCGGCACGTAGACGAGAAAGAGCAGCGCGCAGTTCAGCATCGACTGCCAGAAGAGGGAGTCGTGGAAGAGGGCTCGATAGTTCGCGAGCCCGATCCACCGCGCCGGCCCGTTCAGCGACCAGTCGCGAAAGGACAGCCAGAGCGAGAAGCCGAGCGGGTAGAGGCTGAAGAGTGCGAAGAGCACGAAGAACGGCGCGACGAAGAGCAGGGGCCACCCGGCTCGCGTGGCCCGGCGCCGAAGCGAGAGGCGCCCGGCCGTCCGCGTGGGGCGGACGGCCGGGCTCATCGAGTCGGACGACTGGTCGAGGACCGCCAACGGCTACGACCGGCCGGTCCTCGAACGGATGGCGTTCGCGGCATTCTTGAGCGCCTGCTGCGCAGTCTCCTTCCCGAGCGCGTACTTCTGGAGCTCGGCCGACATCAGCGAGTCCATCTGCTCGTAGTCGCTCGAATAGACGTGCGCAACGGGGATCTTCCGTGCGAGCTGCTCGAACAGCAGCCGATCTTTCTGGCCGCCGTAGTACGGGTCGGGCTGGCGCATGTACGGGCTCCGCCAGGCCGACTCGAGCGACGGGAAGAGGTCGGTCTGCTGGTAGGTGTGCGCCTGCACGTCGGCGCGTCCGAGATGCCACTGCACGTACTGCCACGCAGCGGCAGCGTTCGAGCTCGACTTCATGATCGCGAGCGACGAGCCGCCGTCGTTTGCGGTCTGGGCGCCGTGCGGCGTCCACGACGGGAGCGGTACGACACCCCAGTCACCGGACGTCTTGGGCGCGAGCCAGCTCTTGAGGAAGGTGCCCATCCAGGCCGCCATCGGCAGCGTCGCGACCTTGCCGTCGTTGATCGCCTTGTACCAGGGGTCGGTCCATTCGGCGAGGTCGCCGAACAGGCCGGCGTTCCACATCTTCCCCATGAACTCGAGCGTCGACAGGATCTTCGGGCTCTTGTCGAGGACGACGTCGCCCTTCGCGTTGACGTAGCCGAGGCCCTGCTGCCAGAGGAGATCCTCGAAGAAGCGCGCGTCGTTCTGCGCCTTCGACTGCAACCAGATCGGGATCCCGAGCTTCTTCAGCTTCAGACCGGCCTTGTAGAAGTCGTTCCACGTATGGATCGACGTCGGCTGGATGTGCGCCTGCTTGAAGACGCTCCGCCGGTAGAAGAGCGCCATCGGGCCTGCGTCCCACGGAAACGCGTAGATGTGCCCGTTGACCGTCTCTTGGGTCCACTTGTAGGCCTGAATCTGCTTCTTGTAGGGCGCGGCCTGCTTCGTGATGTCGGCGAGGATGCCGAGCTTCGTGAACTGCGCGAGGTGCGAGTCCTCGAGACAGCTGACGTCGGGGAAGCCGCTGCCTGCGGCCGCTCCGAGCTGCAGCTTCTGATAGACGTCGGCCGGCTTGATCTGAACGTAATTGAGCGAGATGTCCGGATGCGCCTTCGTGAAGCCCGCATCGGCGCTCTTCAGCGCGTCGTCGGTCGGCGTCCAGCACCAGATCGTCAGGGTGGTCGACCGGTGTGCAGCCCCGGCGCCGGTCGCCACGACGAGCGCGACGACGAACGCTACGGCCGCAGCCGAACGTCCCCCGAAGCGCCGAAGCATGTGTCTCCCGTCCACTGCTGTCCCTCCTGGATGGCGAGGATGTGACTGGTCACATGACCGTGTGATCGGTAACATGACGGTATGACGACGAAACGTCAAGGGGGCATGTGACCGGTCACCAGCTCGACCCGCCGCTCGCCAAGCGGGCGACGATCCGCGACGTCGCGGCGCTCGCCGCGGTCTCGCACCAGACGGTGTCGCGCGTCATCAACGACCAGGCGAGCGTTGCCGAACCGACGCGGAGGCGCGTCCTCGACGCGATCGCGCAACTCGGCTATGTGCCGAGCCCGATGGCGCGCGGGTTGATCTCGAACCGGACGCACACGCTTGGGATGGTCACCGCCGACGTCTCCGACGGGTTCTTCGCCCGCGCCGTCGCCGGGGCCGAGGCCGAGGCGCGGCGCCGGAACTATTATCTCATCGTCGGGTCGGTCGAGGAGTTCGCGCACGACGAAGAGGGCGCCGGCTACCTGCGTCTGATGCTCGACCGGCGGGTCGAAGGGCTGATCCTCGCCCGACCTGGAGTCGTCATCGCGCCCGACCAGATCGAGCGCGCGACGAGGGCGGCGATCCCGATCGTCTCCATCGGCTCGCTGCAGCTGCCCGGCGTGACGGTCGTCGACGTCGACAACCTCCAGGGCGGGCTCGATGCGACCGCCCACCTGATCGAGCTCGGCCACCGGACGATCGCCACGATCGTCGGTCCGCGCGAGTGGCCCTCGGCCGAAGCGCGGCTTGCCGGCCACCGGGCGGCTCTTCGCCGGGCCGGCATCCCGGAGGATCCGGCGCTCGTCGAGCACGCGCCCGACTGGGGCCTCGAGAGCGGGTACGGCGCGACGGAGCGCTTGTTCGCGGCAGGCCGCCCGATCACGGCGATCTTCGCGCACAGCGACCTGATCGCGCTCGGCGCCATCCGCTGCCTGAGGTCGCGCGGGCTGCGGGTCCCCGAGGACGTCTCGGTGATCGGCTACGACGACCTGCCCGTGGCCGCCTACGTCGACCCGCCCCTGACGACCGTCCATCAGCCGATGCAGGAGGTCGGTGAGCAGGCGGCCGGCATTCTCCTCGACCGGATTGCCGGCACCGACGTCCCCGGGGGCCCCCGCCTGCTCCCCGCGAGCCTCGTCGTCCGCCAGAGCACCGCGCACCCGCGCCCCTGACAACCCGCAAGGGAGGAACCGTGGCAGCCGTCTCGTTCGACCGGGTGGAGAAGATCTTCGACGACGGAACGCGCGCGCTCGACGCGCTGTCGCTGGAGGTCGAGGACGGAGAGTTCATGGTCCTCGTCGGGCCGTCCGGCTGCGGGAAGACCACGGCACTGCGCATGGTCGCCGGGCTCGAGGACGTCAGTGCGGGTGAGATCCGGATCGGCGACCGGCCCGTGCACGACCTGCCGTCCCGCCGCCGGAACGTGGCGATGGTGTTCCAGAACTACGCCCTCTACCCACACATGGACGTCTTTCAGAACATGGCGTTCGGTCTGCGCGCGCGCCACGTGGCGAAGCAGGAGATCCGGACGCGCGTCGACGGTGCGGCGCGTTCGCTCGGTCTCGACGGGCTGCTGCACCGCCGGCCCGGCCAACTTTCCGGCGGACAGCGGCAGCGTGTCGCGATGGGCCGGGCGATCGTCCGCGATCCGCAGGCGTTCCTGATGGACGAGCCGCTCTCGAACCTCGACGCCAAGCTTCGCGTCCAGATGCGCGGCGAGATCGCCCGGCTGCAGCGCGAGCTCGCCGCCACGACGATCTATGTGACGCACGACCAGGTGGAGGCGATGACGATGGGCGATCGCGTCGCTGTGCTCCGTCGCGGCCGGCTGCAGCAATGCGCACCGCCACAGGAGCTGTACGACCGTCCGGTCAACCTGTTCGTCGCGAGCTTCATCGGCAGCCCGGCGATGAACTTCGTCGAGGCGGCCGTGGGATCCGACGGCGACGCCTCCACCTGCCGGGTCGGCGAGAGCGTGCTGCCGCTCGCCGGCCCACCGCCCGGGCTGCGCGGCTATGCGGGCCGCGCCGTCGCACTCGGTTTCCGGCCCGAACACGTCCGGCGGGCGGCGCCCGCCGACGAGCTTCGTTTCGTCGGCCGCGTGGTGCTGACGGAGTCGCTCGGCTCGTCGCAGCTGGTTCACGTCGAGCTGGCGGGCAAGCCGGTGTCGACCGACGAGACGCTCGAAGCGCTGCTCGACGGCGACGAGACACTCGCGCGCAACGGCTCCACCGTCCACGTCGTCGCAGCGCTCGCACCCGAGGACGGCGCGCGCATCGGAGAGGCGATCGAGCTGGCGCTCGAGCCTGGCCGTCTCCACTTCTTCGACCTGGGGACCGGCACAGCGATCCGCTAGATCACGGCGCCTTGTGCCGGCATCGATGCCGGCACACGTTTACGCTCGCCCGAGTGTGGCGCGTCGGGGGGATCGGGGTCGGCGTCGCCGTCGGCTGGAACATCGCGATCCTCGGTCCGGTCGCGACGCGGCTGTCGCACGTCTACGGCGTCGGGCTCGCCGTCGTCGGCGCGTTCGTGACCGTGCAGTTCGTGATGCACATGCTGATGCAGGTGCCGGGCGGCCGCGCCGCCGACCGCTGGGGTGCGAGGACGAGCGCTTTGCTCGGGCTCGTGCTCGTGGTCGTGGGCAACGCAATCTCGCTGCCTGCGCCCCAGCCGGTACTCGCGTTCGTCGGCCGCGCCGTCGTCGGCGTCGGCACCGGCTTCGCGTTCGTCGGCGGCAGCGACTACATCCGCGTCCGCGGCGGCGGTCCGCTCCTGCAGGGGATGTACGGCGGCGGCTCTGTGCTCGCACCGGGTATCGCGGTCGCGGTCGTCCCCTCGCTCGCCGACGCCTTCGGCTGGCGCGCGCCGTACTTCAGCGCGATCGCCGTCTGTGTCACATGCGTCGCGCTCCTCGCGCTGGCGCCCGCGACGGTGCGCACCGTCAGGCACGCCGGCGAGCGGCTCGATCTCGGCTTCTTTCGGGACGCCCGGCTCTACCGGCTGGCAGCGATCCACGCGATGTCGTTCGGGTTCAGCGTCGTCGTCGGCAACTGGGTCGTGACGCTGCTCGAGCACCACGGTCACGGGAAGGCGGTCGCGTCCGCGGCCGGGTCGCTGACCCTGCTCCTCGGGTTCTTCACGCGCATCTGGGGTGGCTCGATTCTCTCGCGACCGAACGCCCGCGCATTGATCGCCACGAGCCTCGTGGTCGGCGGCGTCGGTGCGATCCTGCTCGCGATGCCGCTCCCGATCGCCGTGCTCGTCGTCTGCGCCGCGGTCGTCGGCCTCGCTGCGGGCGTGCCGTTCGCGAAGGCGTTCATCGGCGCCGCACAGGCGCGGCCGGATGCACCCGGTGCGGCGGTCGGCTTCGTGAACGCCTGGGCGTCGCTCGTGATCGTCGCCGGCGCACCGCTCGTCGGCCTGACGTTCTCGCTGCCGGGCGACGGGCGCATCGGTTTCGTCGTGATCGGCGTGCTGACGGCTCTGGCCGCCCTCGCGACCCCGCGGTAGGCTCATGGCGATGGAGTTCGGGGTCACCGTCCTGCCGGATCCGCCGTTCTCGCGCTGGCTCGAGCTGATCAAGCTCGTCGAGCACCATGGCTTCGGCTACGCGTGGACGTACGACTCGCACGTGCTCTGGCAGGAGTCGTTCCCGATGCTCGCCGTCGCTGCGCGCGAGACCTCGAAGGTCAAGCTCGGGCACTTCGTGACGAATGCGGCGACGCGCGAGCCGACCGTGCTCGCGAGCTCGTATGCGACCCTGCACGACATCTCCGACGGCCGCATGGTGATGGGCGTCGGACGCGGCGACTCGGCGGTGCGCTACATCGGGCAGCAGCCGATGAAGGTCGCGCAGTTCGAGCTGGCGCTCAGGATGGTGCGCGACTTCATGAACGGCCGTGAGGTCGACTGGAACGACCGCGACCTGCAGCTGAAGTGGGTGCGGCCCGAGCTGCCCGACATCCCGGTGTGGGTCGCCGGCTACGGGCCGAAGGCGCTCGCCGTGGCGGGCCGCGTCGCCGACGGCGTGATCATCCAGCTCGCCGACCCCGAGATCATCAGCTGGATCATGGACACCGCGCGGCGCGCGGCGGAAGAGGCCGGCCGCGATCCCTCGCAGCTCAAGTGCATCGTCGGCGCGCCGAGCCACGTCACCGACGATCTCGCAGACGCGCGCGAGCAGGTGCGGTGGTTCCCGGCGATGGTGTCGAACCACGTCATGGACCTCATCGACCGCTACGGCGCCGACGGCAGCACCGTCCCGAAGGCGCTCACCGACTACGTGCAGGCGCGGAAGTTCTACGACTACAACGAGCACTCGCGCGTCGGCGCGAAGCACGGCGAGTTCGTGACGGACGAGATCTGCGACCGGTTCTGCGTGCTCGGCAGCACCGAGCAGATCAAGGCAAAGCTGCGGGAGCTCGAGGCGGTGGGCGTCGACCAGTTCAACATCTACCTGATGACGCACGGGCAGGAAGAGACGCTGCAGGCGTACGGTGACGACGTCATCCCGTCGTTCGCCGGCATCACCGCGTGAAGCTCGGCGTCTTCACGGTCGTCTTCGGAGAGCTCCCGCTCGCGGATGCGCTCGACCGGGTCGTCTCGCTCGGCCTCGACGCCGTCGAGATCGGGACCGGCAACTATCCCGGCGACGCCCACGCCGTCCCCGGGCTGCGGCGCGAGGTCGACGCACGCGGGCTCGAGATCAGCGCGCTTTCCTGCCACGGCAACCCGCTGCACCCGGACGAGGCGTTCGCGCGGCGCTCGCACGAGACCTGGCGGCAGACCGTGCAGCTCGCGTCCGAGCTCGGCGTCGACACGGTGGTCTGCTTCTCCGGCTGTCCCGGTGACGGGCCCGCGGCGGCGCAGCCGAACTGGGTCACGTGCGCCTGGCCCCCCGAGTACCTCGAGGTGCTCGAGTGGCAGTGGAACGAGCGCGCGATCCCGTACTGGACGGAACAGGCGGCGTTCGCGCGTGAGCAGGGCGTCCGGGTCGCGCTCGAGCCGCATCCCGGCTTCCTCGTCTACAACCCCGAGACCGCATTGCGCCTGCGCGACGCGTGCGGCCCCGAGATCGGAGTCAATCTCGATCCCTCGCACTTCGTCTGGCAGGGCATCGATCCACTGCTCGCGGTGCGCGAGCTGCGCGATGCGATCTTCCACGTGCACGCGAAGGACGTCTACGTCGACCGGCACAACACTGCGCGGAACGGTGTCCTCGATACGAAGCACTACAACCGGTTCGCCGAGCGGTCGTGGTCGTTCCGGAGCGTCGGCTATGGCCAGGGTGAGAAGTTCTGGCGCGATTTCGTGAGCGCGCTACGCGTCGCCGGCTACGACGGCGTTCTCAGCATCGAGCACGAGGACGGGCTCGCGTCGATCGAGGAGGGGCTGTCCAAGGCGGTCGAGGTGCTGCGCGCCGTCGTGCTGCGCGACACGCCGTCCGAGATGTGGTGGGCGTGACCGACCTGCGCGCGCTGCTCGAGATGCGGCAGGCGGTGCCGCTCTCCTGGTCGCCCGACGGCGAGCGCCTGCTCGTGCGCTCGGACCTTCCGGGCACGCAGCAGCTCTTCGTCTGGCCGTCCATGGAGCAGTTGACCTCGTACGACGATCCGGTGATCGGCCGGTTCCTGCCGGACGGCCGGATCCTCGTCGAGGTCGACGCCGCCGGCAACGAGCGCACGCAGCTGCACGTGCTCGGTGAGGGGCCGCTCGTCGAAGACCCGCGCTACATCCATCGCACGCCGGTCGCGCGCGGGTCGCTGCTCGCGTACGCGACGAACCGGCGTAACGAGATCGACTTCGACGTCGTCGCGCGGCACCTCGAGACGGGGGAGGAGCAGGTCTTCGAGCTTCCCGGCCACACGTATGTCGCCGGCATCTCGCCTGACGGACGTTGGATCGCCGCCGGCCGCACCGGCGTGCGGAGCGGCGACAACGAGTTGCTCCTGTGCGACAGAGAGAGCGGCGAGGTGTCGCTGCTGATGCCGCACGACGACCCTGCGGAGTACCACGAGCCGGTGTGGACGCCCGACGGGATCGCGTACGCGACGAACGAGGGACGCGACACGCTCGCGATCGTGCGGGAGGGCGAGACGCTCTTCGAGTCGGACTGGGACGTCGAGCTCGTAGGCAGCGACGACGGGAGCATCCTGCTCGCGGTCGAGAACGCCGACGGCTATTCGCGACTGCAGGTGATCGGCGGCGACGAGATCCCGCTACCGGGGCGCGGCGTCGTCGAGCACCCGGTGTTCTCGCCGGACGGAGCCAGGCTCGCGTTCGCGTTCTCGTCGCCGGTCGAGCCGCACGACGTCTACGTGTACTCGTTCGAGTCGCACTCGCTCGAGCGGCTGACGACCTCGCCGCGGGACGTCGACCTGTCGACGCTGGTGGAGCCGACGTTGCACCGGTTCGAGAGCTTCGACGGCGAATCGGTGCCCGTGTTCCTGTTCGAGCCGGAGGGCGAGGGGCCGTTCCCGATCGTCGTGACGGTGCACGGCGGGCCCGAGTCGCAGTGGCTGCCGTGGTTCTCGCCGTCCTTCGCGCCTCTGACGCAGTACCTCGTCTCGCGCGGCTATGCAGTGGCTGCGCCGAACGTGCGGGGGTCGACCGGCTACGGCAAGCGCTACGAGCACCTCGACGACGTCGAGAAGCGTCTCGATTCGGTGCGCGATCTCGAGGCCTTGCACGGGTGGTTGTCTGCGCGTCCGAACGTCGACGGGTCGCGGGCGGTCGTGTACGGGCGCTCGTACGGCGGGTACATGGTGCTCGCCGCGCTGACGTTCCAGCCACAGATCTGGGCCGCCGGGATCGAGGCGGTGGGGATCTCGTCGCTCGTGACGTTCCTGCAGAACACGTCGCCGTACCGGCGCGCTGCCCGCGAGCGCGAGTACGGCTCGCTCGAGCACGATCTCGAGTTCCTCGAGCGCGCTTCGCCGATGACGCACATCGCCGCGTTGCAGGCGCCGCTCTTCATCCAGCACGGCCGGAACGACCCGCGGGTACCGGTGTCGGAGTCGGAGCACATCGCCGGCGTGCTGCAGTCGAAGGGCGTCGAGTGCGAGTTGCTGATCTTCGAGGACGAAGGGCACACGGTTCAGAAGCTGCACAACCGGATCGAGATGTTCGAGCGGTCGGTCGCCTTCCTCGACCGGGTGCTGTCGTGAGGACGATGAACTTCCTGCTGCTCCTCTGGGCGGTCGTCCCGGTGATCCTCGTGATCGTCGGCGCGTACTTCTTCCTCCGGGCCGGCAAGCGGTGGGAGGATCGGCAGCGGCAGCGTTAGTACCATGGCGCCCGCCCGGACGTCTGGGGCACGGCGCCTTGGCCGAGTGGTTAGGCACAGGTCTGCAAAACCTGGTACACCGGTTCGACTCCGGTAGGCGCCTTTCTTTCTTTCAGCGACCGACGATCGTTGCGGTCTTGACCGCGTCGAGCTTCGGGTACGTCTTCTCGAGGTAGTCGTTGCCGCCCGTCGTCATCTCCTGCTGGTGGGCCGTGGGGGCGTCGGCGTAGCCGCTGTAGAGCGACTCGACGACCTTCATCCCCGACGTCACCTTGCCGAACGGGGCGAAGCCCTGCGCGTCGAGCGCCGAGTTGTCGGCGAGGTTGATGAAAACCTGCGTCGTGCGCGTGTTCGGGCCCGCCGTCGCGAACGTGATCGTGCCGAGGGTGTTGTGGGTCGTCACAGGATCGTCCGGGATGTTCGCGTTCTGCCAGGCCGCCGCGACGAGCGGATCGCCGCTGATCCCGAACTGGACGACGAACTTCGGCACGACGCGGAAGAACTTCACGCCGTCGTAGAAGCCGTTCTGCACGAGGTTGTAGAACCGATCGGCCCCGTGCGGCGCCCACGCGCGAGTCACGTGGACGACGAAATCGCCTTTCGTCGTCGCGAAGCGGGCGTCGTACGTGGCAGGCGCCGTGGCTTTCAACGAGCCGGGATGCATCAATGCCGCCGAGCCCGCCGACTGGGTCGAGGAGCTCGCGCTCTTGCTGCCGCCGCCGCAACCGGCGACGGCGAGAATCACCGCAACCGCGAGCAGCGCCGTCCGCATGCCGAGAGGCTAGCGCGCGCGACGGTAGGCTCAGTCGATGCACACGTTCGCAGCCATCGCGGCATTGGCCCTCGCCGCCGTCCCGGCAGCATCGACGGCGCCGACGACTGGGTTCGAGCTCGGACGCACCGGTGGAAACATTCGCCCGTTCACGCTGCGCATCGACACCGCCGGAGTCGTGCGCGCCACCGGTGCGGCGCCCGCGCACCGTCGCCGACTCACGAAGCTCCAGCTCGCCGCAATCAACCGGGCCGCCTTCGTCGACGGCTTTCAGACGTTGCCCGTCGTCACGCTCTGCCGCGGCACGCTTCCCGACGTTGCGACGCTGTCGATCCGCGTCGGCGGTCGCACCGTCAGGGTCAACGGCCCGTGCCTCGCCGGCTTCAACCGGCTGTGGACGGCGCTGAGCCGCGCCGTTCGCCCCTAGAAGTTCCGGCGCCAGAGCAGGAACACGAGCGGCAGCGCGGCCGCGAGCACGAACCACGGCGCAAGCGGCACCCTCGCGTAGCCCGAGGCCACGCTGTGCGTGGCCGCTCGCCCGACGACGTCGCGTGCGGCCCGGACGATCGCGCCCGGGTCGCGCTCGTCCACGTCGGCCCCGTGGACGACCCCCGCGATCTGCCGCAGCGCCTCGGTGCTCCTGGGATCGGCGACGTACCGCGGATCCGGGCGGCCGCTCGCGCCGAAGATCCGCTCGCCCGGCTGCCACACGTGCACGAAGATCGTCGCGACGCGCCGCTGCAGCGTCAGCCCGAGCAGCGGGGACACCTTCGCGGCCTCGCCGTCGGTGAACACGACGAGCAGCCGCCGGCGCAGCGCGTCGGGGAAGAAGTGCGACTCGACGAGCGGGACGATCGCGTCGAACGTCGTCGCACGGCCCCGGTGCGGCTGGCTCGGCGGCGGCCGGTCGACGCCGACCGATTGGTGCACGGTGCGGGTGAACAGCGTCCGGTCGACGGTCGGCATGAGGTTGGGCAGCGAACGGTCGGTCATCGACGCGACGCCGATCGGCAGATCGGGCAGCGCCCGCTCGAGGTGGAGTGCCAGCCGCTTCGCCCGCTCCAACCGGGTCGGCGCCCCCGGAGCGGCGGCCGCGCTCATCGAAAGCGACGTGTCGAAGAGGACGAACGCCTCAGCATCCGAGCGCTGCGAAAGCGATTGCTGACGGACGATCACCGGCTGGGCGGCAGCGGCCGCGACGAGCGCCGTCAGCACGACGATCGCGAGAGCCGGCAGCACGAGCGACAGGCGACCAGGGTCGCGAAGGCGCAGAACGGCGCGGACCGCGCGCGCCCGGCGCTCGCGCAACGCGAAGGCTGCGAGCGGCACCGCCGCCGCCAGCAGGAACAGGCCGGCGACCGGGGTCAGGAAGGAGATCCCGAAGACGCCCGCGGCGGTCAGTAGCCGTTCCCGATGTTCGTGGCGCCCTGGCCGCGGCCGAAGCCGTAGCCCGCCCTGGCGTCCTGGCCGATGCGGCTCTTGCCCGGCTTCCGGATGCGAAGTACGAGCTCGAGGTTCTGCTTCGCGTCGACGTCCGCCGCGTCGAGCGCGATCGCCCGCTCGAAGTACGACTGCGCCCGCTTCAGGATGTTCGAGATCGCCGACCGGTCGCCGCCCGGTGTCGGCGTCGTGACGACGAGGACGCCGAGCAGGTTCGCTGCCTGCGAGCGCTGCGCGCGCGAGGGCGCGGACGACAGCTCGTCGAGGAGGCGATCCTGCGCGTCGGCGCGCAGCGTCGACGACCCGCCGGCCCCGGTGTCCGGGTTCTTGCCGACGCGGCTGTACCAGAACGACTGCAGCGTCCGCCGCCACGCGAGCGTGTTGTGCACGCCGAGCAGCTTCCCGGCCGGGTCGCCGGGGAGCACCGGGTCCGGCTTCCAGAGATCGTTGTGCGTGTGCAGCGCCCGGAAGCGCACGTCGTCGCGTGCGACCGAGGATCCCCAGGTGCGTGCGTCCAGTGCGACGAGGAGCAGGAGGGCCGCCGCCGCTGCGCAACCGAGGGCGCCCAGCAGCAGCGCGTGGCGGCGGAGCGCGCGCCTCATGCGGTCTCCAGGCGGGCGTTCCACCGCTCGTTGGCGCCGACCAGCGTGACCAGGAGCAGCCCGAAGGCGAGCAGCGCCCACGGCAGCGGTGCCGCGATCGATTGCGTGCGCCGCGTCGCGGTGTGCGTGAACACCCGCGGGTCGACGAACGAGCGGTCGCCGAAGAGCGCAGCGAAGAGCGCCTTGTCCTGCGGCGCCGCGAAGAGCGGCACGATCCGCACGGGGATGTGCTCCTGCCGGAGCGACACCGCCTCCTGCTCGAGGGCGGGCCCGTCGGCCGACGAGTCGTCGAGGTCGCTGACGAGGAGGATCGCACCGTGCTTCACCCCGGCGCGCCGGAGCGATTGCTCGGCCATGGTGAGCCCGCTCGCGACGCGGGTGCCGCCCATGAACATGTCCCACGGGCTCTGGCCGAAGACCGGCGTGCCGCCCGAGTAGCGCTGGGGCTGGAAGAACGGTATGAACGCCGTGAGCGCCGTCGGCGGCGAGTTCGGCGGCAGCAGCTCGTACGCCGTGTCGGAGAACATCACGAGGCCGATCGACTGGTTCGCGTCGACGATCCCTCGCAGCGTCGTCGACACGCGGGAGAAGATCGCCCCCGAGATGCTCGCCGACATGTCGAGCGCGACGATGCCAGTCGTCGTCCCCTCCGGAAAGACGGCAGCGCGACCGGCCCCGGCCGTGCGCGAGGTGAGGAGCAGCGCCGCGAACGTCGCGGCGAGCGCGAGTGCAAGCCCGATGCGGACGGCCGAGCTGCGGACGGCCTGCCGCCGGAGTCGCGACAGGTCGGCGAGCGGCACCGAATGCCGCCGGTGCAGGGACGGAACGATCACGTCTCGTCCTCACTGTCGAGCGCGCGCAGCGCGAAGCCCTCGATCTCCTCGTCCGCGGGAGTACGCGGCGACCACGCGAGCTCACGTGCGGTGACGCGCAGCTCGCCCGCCCGCTCGACGCCGAGCTCCGCTGCGACCCGCTCGAACGCCTTGCGCTGCAACGTCTCGTCACCCTTCTCGTGTGCGTAGCGGAGCACGGCGAGTGCCCGCTCGAGCACGGTGCCCGGCTCGACCTCGACCCTCTGAGGCGCGCCGCCTCTCAGCGCGAACGCCCAGCGGGCGGCCAGGCCGAGCCCGGTCACCGCCGCGAGGCCCGCGAGTGCGAGCGCGAGCCAGAACAGGGTCGAGGGCGCCACGCGGTACGTCGGGGCGACGAGCGGGGTCAGCTGAAAGCGCCAGTTGATCCGCCGCGTCAGTTGCAGGAAGTGGACGAGGCCCGGCGTCATCTGCGAGATCGCCTCGACGCTCGGCCAGCGCGCGTCGATGCCGTACGCCGGGCTGCCCTTCGGGCCGGCGAAGCTGACGTGCGCCGGATGGAAATGGAACACGTGGTACTCGTCGCTCGGCGGGTTGCGGGGGACGCAGGCGGAGGCGAGGCACCGCAGCTTCCACGTCCACGTCAGCTGCTCGAACCGGCCGACCCGCAGGCGCAACGCCACCGGCGGCGCGACCGGGGCGTACGGCGCGAAATCGGTGTGGACGCGCAACTGGGCCGGGTCGACCCACTTCGTGTCCGCGATGACCGCGAGCCTTGCGGTCAGGACGTCCCCGAACAGATGGACGGTCGGCTGCAACGTCGCGTACGCCTTCAGCGGTAGGCCCTCGCCGACGACCGACCCGGAGCCGTGAACGGGCAGGTCGGCCGACGCGGCACCGGCGGTGGCGAGCGCGAGCAGCGCCACGACGGCGACCTGCTTCACGCGACGGCTCCCCGCCACATGAGGCGCAGGTCGGCCCAGCGCAGGAACGCGTGCAGCACCTCGACCGGGTCGTGGCTGCGAACGTCGACCGGCTCGATGCCGAGCGACCGGATGTCGCGGACGAGCGCTTCCGACCGCAGCTCGTTCGCGAGGCGGAGCGCGGCGGCCTCGGCGCGGGTCGTGTACACCGGCGCGACGCGACCGGTAGCCGGGTCGGCGAGCGGGACGGCGACGCCTCCGACGTCGGGAAACGACCGCTCCCAGACGGGATCCTGCACCACGACGGGCACGAGCTCCCACCGGTTCTCGAGGGCGCGCTGCCAGCGCGCCAGATCCGGCGGCACGATGAAGTCCGAGAGCACGAAGACGAACGCCTGCGTCGGCAGGTCGCGGCGGTGCTCGCCCAGGAACTCGAGCCCCCGAGACACGGTGTCGGGCGGAGCGTGGAACGGACGGTCGAAGCTGCCGGAGCCGGCGCGGTGCTCGGTACGCGGCGGACGCCAGTGCGGCTCGCCTTCGGCATGGTCGAGATAGCCGGTGAGGCTGCGCGCCGCGACTGCACTCGCGCCGATCAGGTCGATGGCAGCGAGGAGCGCCCCCGGCTTGTCGAGGGTGCGGAACGACGACGCGGTGATGCCCATCGACGGTCGCCGGTCGGCGAGGACGACGACCCGCGGCGCCTCGTCGGCGAACCGCTCGCGCACGATGAACTCGTCGGAGCCCCGCGCGGCGGAGAGACGGGCCGAGGCGCTCCAGTCGATCCACGCGACGTCGTCGCCGGGGCGGTATTGCCGGGTGCTCGCGACGTCCGAGCCGACACCCCGGCGCGCGCTCCTGACGCCGCCGAACGCGAGCCCGACGACGCGGCGGCGCGGGACGAGCGGGAAGACCGCGGCCAACTAGCCGCTCGCCGGTGCCGGGACGTCGAGATCGATGTCGAAGCCCGGCTTCGGCGACACGTCGAGGCAGCGCTGCCGGACCTCCCGGCTCGCCGCCTCCCAGCCGCGATCGCGGATCTCGGCGACGAAGCTCGGGCGGAAGAGGATTCGGTGCAACAGCACGGGCACGAACAGCTCCTCGATGTCCTCGGGCGTGACGTAACGCCGATCGTGCAGCAGCGCCCACGCACGTGCCGTCCGGTTGAGCGCGAGCGTGCCGCGCACGGAGCTGCCGATCGCGACCAACTCGAGGTCGCGCGTCGCCCGGACGAGATCGACCGTCCAGCGGGCGACCGCCTCGTGCACGAAGACGCCTCCGACCGCCCGGCGGAGCGTCGCGATCTCGTCGAGGCCGACGACGGGCTCGAGCCGGCCGAGCGGGTGGCCCGCGATCTGCTCCTCGACGATGCGGGCCTCGTCGTCGGCGTCCGGATACCCGAGCGCCGTCTTGACGAGGAACCGGTCGAGCTGCGCCTCGGGCAACGGGAACGTGCCCTCGTACTCGATCGGGTTCTGCGTCGCGAGCACGAGGAACGGCTCGTCGAGCGGCCGGGTCTCGCCGTCGACGGTCACCTGCTGTTCGGCCATCGCCTCGAGCAGGGCCGACTGCGTCTTGGGCATCGCGCGGTTGATCTCGTCGACGAGCACGATGTTGGCGAACACCGGGCCCGGCCGGAACTCGAAGTCGCGCTCGCGCTGGTTGAAGATCGACAGTCCGGTGACGTCGGTCGGCTGCAAGTCGGGCGTGCACTGGATGCGCGTCGCGCGCGCGCCGTCGATCGAGCCGGCGATGGCGCGCGCAAGCACCGTCTTCGCGGTGCCGGGGACATCCTCGAGGAGCACGTGGCCGCCGACCATCAGCGCGGCGACGACGAGCTTGATCTGCTCCCGCTTCCCGTGCACGACGGTCTCGATGTTGTCGAGGAAGCGCTCGGCGACAGCGGTCGCCGCACTCAGCTCGTCCGGGCTCACGCACGACCTCCAGTCGGGATTGAACAGGTCAGCCTACGTTTGCTGGTTAGACGCGGATTGGGCGATTTCGATTGCTTATGACTTGTTGCGCAGACGCGTGCGAATTGCAAGTCGCCGGCGCCCGTGGAGCAGCGGCTCATGGAGGTCGCCGAGCCGCGCGACGCGCTCCGGGACGGTCCGCAGGTTGAGCGCCCGAGGGTCGAGGGTCGGCTCGAGCTCGTCCCAGTCGAGCGGCGTCGCGACCGGCGCGCCCGGGAGCGGCCGTACCGAGTAGCCGGCGACGACCTGCTGCCCGTGGCCGATCATCTTCGTGTCGATTCTCGCGCGCTCGAGCCGCAGCGCGCCCGCGACGACATTGGCGAACGCGCGAGCCTCGGCGCTCGTGTGCCGCCTCGCGATCGGGACGAGCACGTGCATCCCGTCGCCGCGCCGCTCGTGCGGACATAGCTCTCGAGGCCGAGCGTGTCGAGCGTCTGCTCGGCGTCGATGTCGAACAGAACATAATCGGGGCGGTCGGGTCGATCGCACCGAGAGGGCCAGATGTGGAGGTCCACCGCGCCGAGCTCGACCATCCAGAGCAGCGATGGCAGGTCGTCGACGACGGCGTACTGCACGAGCCCGCCGTGCGATCGTCCGGTAGCACTCGGCGAGATCGCGCTTCGTCGCGCCGAGCTCGGGCCAGTAGACCCGGTCGGGATGCGTCAGCTCGGGTTCAGTGTGCGTGGTGGTGATGCACCACCGCGTGCCCGCGTCCGCGGGCGATCAACCAGGCGTTGACCGGCACGGCGACGACGAAGGCGACCGCGAGGCTCGCCAGAAGGCTCCACCAGAAGAGGCCGGCGGTGAGCCCGGCCGCGAGCGCGCCCGGGACGATGGCGATGAACGCGTTGTCGACGATCTCCATCGTCGCGATCGAGACCGTGTCGGCGGCGAGGGCGGTGCGGACGCTGCGAACTGTTCGGTAGGTCAGTCCGTAGCCGAAGAGGAATGCCAGCACGACGGACACCGCGATCGACGTCGTATTGCCCCAGCCGAAGGCGGTGGCGAGCACCATGCCGAGGATCTCGCCGACCGCGCAGCCGGTCAGGCAGTGCAGGGTCGCCCGGACGGCCATCCGCATTCAGCGGGTCTTCGCGAACCGTTGCACGGCTGCGAGCAGCTCGCGGCTCTTCTCGTCCGCCTGCGCGCGGTCTCCGGAGGCGAGGGCGCCGGCGACGCAGTGCTCGACGTGCTCCTCGAGCACCTTGATCGCCACCGCTTCGAGGGCCGTGTCGACGGCGCCGAGCTGCGTGAGGATGTCGATGCAGTAGCGATCGTCCTCGACCATCTTCGAGATCCCGCGCACCTGCCCCTCGATCCGCGCGAGGCGCTTCAGGAGCTGATCCTTGTCTGCGGAGTAGCCGTGCGCCACGGCGATAGTGTACCATACCCCCATGGGGTATACAGAGATCACCTATCGCGTCCCGGGGATCAGCTGCGCGCACTGCGAGCAGGCGATCGCGGCGAGCGTCGGCTCGGTCGCGGGTGTCAGAGAGGTCCGCGTCGACCTCGAGCGAAAGCTCGTGACGGTCGGCGGCGAGGCGTCGGACGCCGCAGTGCGCGCCGCGATCGACGACGCCGGATACGACGTCGAGGACTGACATGAGCACGACCGCGGAGCGGCTCGACCTCGCCGTCGACGGTATGACGTGCGCGTCGTGTGCGGCGCGCATCGAGCGGAAGCTCAACAAGCTCGACGGCGTGACTGCGACCGTCAACTACGCGACCGAGAAGGCCACGGTCGAGTTCGATCCGGAGCTGGTCTCGGCGAGCGCCATCGTCGACGCGGTCGAGACGGTCGGCTACCACGCGCGGCTGCCGCGCGCCGGGGCCGCGGCGGAAGCGGCGCGGGACCCGGTCGACGCGCTCCGCGTCCGGCTCGCGGCCTCGGTCGCGCTCACGATCCCGGTGCTGCTGATCGGGATGATCCCGGCGCTGCAGTTCACGAACTGGCAGTGGCTCCTGTGGCAGCTGACCACGCCGGTCGTCGTCTGGGCCGCGTGGCCGTTCCATCGGGCGACGTGGCAGAACCTGCGGCACCGGACGGTGACGATGGACACGCTCGTCTCCGTCGGGACGCTCGCTGCGTACGGCTGGTCGGTCGTCGCGCTCTTCTTCCTCGACGCCGGCACCCCCGGAATGCGGATGCCGTTCGAGCTCGTGCCCTCGCGCGCGGGCTCGGACGGGCAGCTGTACTTCGAGGCTGCCGCGGCCGTCGTGACGTTCCTGCTCGCCGGGCGCTACTTCGAGGCGCGGGCGAAGCGGCGGGCCGGCGGCGCGCTCAGGGCGCTGCTCGAGCTCGGGGCGAAGGAGGCGACCATGCTCGAGGACGGCGTGGAGCGCCGGATTCCCGTCGACCGCCTGGCGGTCGGCGCGCAGTTCGTCGTGCGGCCCGGCGAGAAGATCGCGACCGACGGCGTGGTGGTCGAAGGTTGGTCGGCCGTCGACGCGTCGCTCCTGACGGGAGAGAGCGCGCCGGTCGAGGTCGGCGAGGGGGACGAAGTCGCGGGCGCGACGGTCAACGTCGGCGGCCGGCTCGTCGTGCGGGCGACGCGCGTCGGCAGCGAGACCGCGCTGCAGCAGATCGCGGAGCTCGTGACCGCGGCCCAGAGCGGCAAGGCGCCGGTGCAGCGGCTCGCCGATCGCGTGTCGGCCGTCTTCGTGCCGGTCGTGATGGCGCTCTCGCTCGCGACGCTGGGCTACTGGCTGGCGACCGGGGCGTCCTCGACGTTCGCGTTCTCGGCCGCCGTCGCCGTGCTGATCGTCGCGTGCCCCTGTGCGCTCGGGCTTGCGACGCCGACTGCGCTGCTCGTCGGCACGGGCCGCGGGGCGCAGCTCGGGATCCTGATCAAGGGGCCCGAGATCCTCGAGTCGACGCGCCGGGTCGACACCGTCGTGCTCGACAAGACCGGCACGTTGACGACCGGGAAGATGCAGCTCGTCTCGGTGACGCCGGCGGCCGGGATCGACCCTGACGAGGCGCTGCGGCTCGCGGGGTCGGTCGAGCACGCGTCCGAGCATCCGGTCGCGCGCGCGATCGCGGCGGCTGCAGCGGCGCGGGGCCCGCTCGCGCCGGTCGAGTCCTTCGCGAACCGCGAAGGGCTCGGCGTCGAGGGCGTGGTCGAAGGGCGCGCCGTCACCGTCGCGCGGCCCTCGCTGCACGCCCTGCCCGTCGACATCGCGGCGGCGGTCGACGCGGCCGAAGGGGCAGGTCGCACGGCGGTGGTCGCGGCGTGGGACGGGGCCGTCCGGGCGGCCTTCGTCGTGTCGGACGCGGTCAAGCCCACCACGCGTGACGCGGTAGCCGCGCTGCGGTCGCTCGGCCTGCGGCCCATCCTGCTGAGCGGTGACAGCGAGGCGACCGCGCAGTCGGTCGCGGGGGAGGTGGGGATCGACGAGGTGATAGCGCAGGTGCTGCCGGCGGAGAAGGTCGCGGTTGTCGCGCGGCTACAGCGTGACGGGCGGGTCGTCGCAATGGTCGGCGACGGCGTCAACGACGCGCCCGCGCTCGCGCAGGCGGACCTCGGCCTCTCGATCGGCACCGGCACCGACGTCGCGATCGAGGCCGGCGACCTGACGCTCGTCTCGGGCGACCTGATGGCGGCCGCCGACGCGATCCGGCTGTCGCGCCGCACGCTGCGGACGATCGAGACGAACCTCTTCTGGGCCTTCGCCTACAACGTGGCGGCGCTGCCGCTCGCGGCCGCCGGGTATCTCAACCCCGTCGTCGCGGGCGCGGCGATGGCCTTCTCGAGCATCTTCGTCGTCTCGAACTCGCTCCGCCTGCGGCGGTTCGAGCCGGAGTAGCGCCTGCAAGCAAACTCGGCCGACTTGCTTCGCAGTGCGCAGCGGCGCCGCCGTCACCCCGTTGACGTCGGCGCCGTGCCGAGCTCGCCGCAAAGCCCGCCGTTCGTATCGGCGGGCACGAGCGGCAGGCCCATCCCCCGAGCTAGCGAGTCGCCTCGTCTGCTGCCTGGTCGGCCGGGCAGCGCCAGTACTGGTAGGTGCCGGTGGTGCCCGCGCTGAGGCAGCCACGACGGGTCAGGTCCGGCCGTCCTTCGAGCCTGCCCGGCCGGCAGGCGGCAAGCTGCGAGCCGTCCGTCCCCTGCTGGACGACCGTGCACGTGGCCGTGAGCCCGGTTGCGCGCATGACGCGGCCGTCCCTGATGACGAGCAGCAGGGCGAAGATGCAGGCGCCGGCGACGACTATCGAGCGGATCATGGCCCGTCCTTTCGGTCGAGCCGCAGCAGCTTCAGTATCGGCCGGGCAGCGGGGTCGGAGTATCACCCGACAGCGTGATCGGCTCTACGCGCCCCAGACGTTCTCGAAGGTGCCGAAACGGAGCTCCTGCTCGACCATGTACCGCGTGTCGTCGACGCGGCGCATGAATTCGTCGCGATGCTCTGCGACGAAGCCGTTGTAGGCCTCCGTCGACTCCCAGCGGTCGATCACGAGGTACCGGCCGGGGTGCTCGACGTCGCGCAGGAGCTCGGTGCCGATGTAGCCCCGCGCGCCCGCAAAGAATGCCGCCCATTCGCCGTCCGGTCCGTGCACGGCCTCGAACTGCTCTGCGTCGCGGATCTCGTAGCTGAAGACGAGTGCGATCACGACGGCAGGATAAGGTCCAGGCCCGTGAGCGCCGAACCGACTGCCGAGGCTCCCGAGCTCGACGACCGCAGCCGGTACGCCGGTGTCCTCCGGTTCTACGACCTCGCGAAGCACGCAGAGTGGCAGGTGAAGGACGTGCCGTGGGGCGAGCTGCCGCCGGTCCCGGAGGGCAAGGGCTCGCCGCAGCGGCAGGCGCGGCGCCGCGACATCTGGCGCAGCGTCGTCATGCAGCAGCTCCAGGCGGACGTCATCGCGTGCGAGATGTCGGCGCAGCTGCTGAACGCGGCGCCCGACCCGGAGGCGAGGCTCTATTACACGACGATGGTGCAGGACGAGTCGCGCCACACGGAGGCGTGGATGAAGCTGATCGGCCAGGTCGGCGGCGAAGGGGAGCGCGACCCGCACCTCGACCGGCTTGGGCGGATGTTCCTGGAGGCCGACTCGCTCGAGGAGAAGGTCTTCCTGATGCAGGTCTTCTTCGAGCGGCTGATCATCCCGCGGTTCCGGCTCATCGCGCGCTCGTCGCGCGGGACGGTGCTCGAGGACATCTGCAACCGGCTCGCCGTCGACGACGGCATCCACCACGGCTCCGGGATGGCGTATGAGCGGATCCTGCTCGAGCACGCGCCGCCCACCGTGAAGGCGCGGCTGATCGACGCGGCGAACCGGATGCTGCCCGAGTTCGCGAAGCACGCGCTCTGGCGGCCGAAGGCCCGTGAGTTCATCGGCTCGCTCATGGAGTCACGCGACCGGGAGCGGCTCGTGCAGGAGCTCGAGCACGGCCGCCGGCTCGCGGCGAGCCTCGGGCTCGACGTGAGTGAAGTCCGTCTCCCGACGCTGTAGCCGTGCGCCCGTTCACCGCTGCGGACGCCGCCGCGGTCGATGCCGTTCTCGACGCCGCATATGCCGGCGATCCAGTGCTGCGCGAGATCTCCGCCGTGCACGCACAACCGCGCGGAACGCTCGTCGCCGAGGCCGGCGACCGGATCGTCGGCGTCGGGACGCTCGTCGAGAGCGCGCGCCACCCCTCGCGCCGCTTCCTCGCAGGCGCGGTGCTGCCCGAGCGCCGGCGGCAGGGTCACGGCTCGGCGCTGCTCGACGCGCTGCAACAGGAATCGGACCGGCGGCCGCTGCTCGCACGCGTCCGTGATCTCGACGATCCGGGGGGACGCTTCCTGCGGGCGCACGGCTTCGCGTTGTTGATGAGGAACGTGACGGTCGTCGTCGATCCGGCCTCGGTCGGCGCCTGGATCGAGGCGCATCGCGGCGACGTCGGACGCCCGCGATCGAACGAAGCCCTCGCCCTGGCGCACGAGGATGCATATCGCCGGCAGCACGCCACCTGGTCGCCCGCGACGGAGCGTCCGCTCGACGAGTCGCTCCGCATCTTCTGCGGTACCTCTCTGGTCGAGGCGGCGGTGGCCGACGGCGGAGTTGCGTCGCTGCACGGTGCGCCGTTCGCGGAGCGATCGGACGAGCTCGCCCTCGTCGCCGGCGCCGCGAACGAGGCTACGGCCCGGATGCTCGTCGCGCACGCGCTCGAGCGTGCGAACGCCCTGGGCAAGCTGCTCTCGATCGAGGCAGACGAGGCGGATGCGCCCATGTGGCGGATCGCCCATGAGGTACCGCACGTCCGGGCGGCCGCGCTCGTGCTTCTTGCGACGGATGTAACGTCGCCGCCCGCCGCGACATAGACAGGGTGGATGCAACGCTTCGAGCGGATCTACGAGGAGCATCGCGACGCCGTCTTGGCGTACATGCGACGGCGTGCGCCGGAGTCGCTCGTCGACGACCTCGTCGCCGACGTCTTCGTCGTCTGCCTGCGGCGGATCGAGGACGTTCCCCGCGACCCGCTGCCGTGGCTGTACGGCGTCGCCCGCAAGACGCTCGCGAACGAGCGGCGGAAGCGCCGGGACGTACCGCTCGCACCCGAGATCTCGCACGAGGCCGCATATGAGCCTGGGCCGGCGGGCGATCCGAAGCTCGCCGTCGCGTTCGCGGCGCTGAGCGACGCCGACCGCGAGATCCTCCGCCTCGTCGCCTGGGAGGGCCTGTCGCTCCGCGCCGCCGCACGCGTGCTCGAGTGCTCGCCCGTCGCAGCACGCGTGCGCTACCACCGTGCGAAGTCTCGGCTGGGCGCGAAGCTCGGGAGCGCTGCGTCCTTTCGACCGAACCCGAAAGGAGTGACGGAATGAACGACACCATCGCGCGGCTCGCCGCCGCCAACCCCGTGCCCGCGCCCGCACGCGCACGCCGGCACACGCACCGCTGGACGATTGCCGTCGTCGCAGCGGCGGCGCTCGTCCCCGCCGCGATCGCGGTGGCGGACCAGATCGGCGTCTCGAACCAGGGAGCGACCGTGCCGACGAGCCAGGTGCTTCCCGACCAGTCGAAGCTCGACGCGGCGCTGCAGGAGATGCAGGTCGGTGGGACGATGCAGTCCCTTGGCACGCTCAACGGCGTAGCGTTCTACATCGGCCGGAACGCCAAGGGGCACTTCTGCATGGCGATCGACCACGTGAGCGACCAGTACGGCAAGGGCGTCGGTTGCGACTTCAATGACGACGGGTTCCCGTCGGCCGACAAGCGGGCCGTGACGTTTCCACCGGCACGGCAGCTCGAAGGGGTCGCGTCCGACGGCGTCGCGACCGTCGAGTTCGAGGACGCGAACGGCACGGTGCTCGACTCGACGCCCGTGGTCGACAACCTGTTCGCGTCCGGCAAGGTGCTGCCGCAGGACGCGGCGGTGTACCTCGTCAGCCTCGATGCAGCCGGGAACGTGCTCGCGAAGCAGAAGCTCCGGGGCTAGGAGCGAATCCCGCCGCGCTCGAAGTGGGCTCTGAAGAAGTTCTCCGAGCCGGCCGTCGCCATGGCCGCGCTCGCGCTGATCTCGAGCGCGAGCGCGGTCGCGGCGACGACCTGGGCGAAGCGGTACACCGTGCCGGGGCCTGCGCAGCCGAGCACGGTCAGCCACTCGTGCGCCGTCGGCAGGCTCGTGCCGCCGCCGACCGTACCGACCTCGAGGCCGGGGAAGCGGATCGACGCGTGGAGGCCGCCCTCGACCCGCCGCCCGGTGCCGTGTGCCATCGAAGACGTCCCGACCATCCCGAGATCCTGGCCCGTCGCCGCGAACACGGCGGCCACCGCAGAGGCCGGGGTGAATGCGACCGACTGCATGCCCGACGCGACCGCGCCGTGCGTGCCGGCCCACGAGAGCGCCTCGAGATCGGCGGCGGTCGTCCGTAGCACCCGCTCGATCGCCTCGTCCGTCAGCGTCACCTCGGCGATCACCGTCTTGCCGTGGCCGGACTGGAAGTACTCGTGCGACGGCTTCTTGTCGCCGCCCATGTTCGCCTCGAGCATCGACCGCTCGACGCTCACCGGCGCGTTCGGCAGCACGAACGCCATGTTCAGCGCGTACGCGTTTCGCGTCATCATGTTCGGCCCGACGGCATCGCCCGTCGTGAACCGCCAGAGCACGTGGCACATCGGCCCGACGACGTGGGTCTTCACCTCGCGCAGCACCGCGTAACGCGACAGCTCCGGAACGTCGGCCGTGCGCAGCCACTCCCGCGCCTCGTCCACGCGATCCTCGATCCACCGGCCGAGCGTCAACGCGTCGCCGGCATCGCGACAGACGAAGCAGGACGCGCGCGTGATCCGGTCGGCGACGACGTGGGTGCGGAAGCCGCCCGACAGCTCCGCCGCGCGCGCGCCTCGCTGCACCGACGCGGTCAGTCCGCCCTCCGTGTGGGCGAGCGGGACGACGACCTCCTCGTCGGCGCGATCGCTCTCGACGACATCGCCGTCGTCGGACAGCGCGTACTGCCCGAGCGAGATTTGCAGCTGCGCGACGGAGACGGGAATGACGGCGACGCCGGTGACGGACTCCGCCGCCTTCGCGTACGGGGCGAGGTCGACCTCGTCCGTCAGCCCGAGGGCCTCCCGGCGGGCTGCGATCGACGCGGCGTCGTTCTTGCGCGGCAGCCTTGGCATGCTGCGAGCGTAGTGGAGCTGGACTTCGATGACGACTCGGACCGCGACGATCCGGTCGTGCAGGCGTTCCTCGCGCGGATCCCCGAAGCGCAGGCGCTGCACGCCGCGCGCGGCCTCACCGACGAGGAGTCCTCGGCGACGTTGCGGGACCTCCCGCGGCACGCCCGGCTCGACCGGGCGCTGCACGGGACGCCGGGACTCCGCAAGGACTGGTGGGTCGAGCTCGCCTTCAGCGGGCGCCTGTTCGAGCTCGGGCGCCTGCAGTTCGAGCCGCGCCGGACCTGCCTGGCGATCCACATCCCGGAGTCGGGCCCGTTGACGCCGGAGGCCGTCGACGCGTCGCTCGCACGTGCGCGCGAGGTCTTTCCCGAGTACACCGAGGCGTGCTGTACCTCGTGGCTCCTCGACCCGCAGCTCCGCGAGTACCTGCCGTCCACGTCGAACATCCTCCGCTTCCAGGAGCGCTTCGAGCCGACCGGCGAGGGCGGCGTCGACGACGCGCGCATCGTCGAGTTCGTGTTCCACACGCTCGAGCCTGACCTCGACGCGCTGCCTCGAGAAACGACGCTCCAGCGCGCCGTGATCGACCACCTTCGCAGCGGCGGTCACTGGCACTACGTCGCGGGTAGGCTCGACCTGTGAGCGCGATCGTCATGGACGGCAAGGCCCTGGCGGCGAAGGTGCGGGAGGAGGTCGCGCAGGACGTCGAGGAGCTCGGCGGCGTCGGCCTCGCGACGGTGCTCGTCGGCGACGACCCCGCGTCGCACATCTACATCGACCTCAAGCACAAGGCGGCGCAGGCGGCCGGCATGGAGGCGCGCGACCTCAAGCTCCCCGGTGACATCACCGAGGAGGAGCTGCTCGCCACGATCGAGAGCCTCAACGACGACGACTCGATCGACGGCCTGCTCGTCCAGCTGCCCCTGCCCGGCCACCTCGACGAGAACCGGGTCATCGAGGCGATCGCGCCCGGCAAGGACATCGACGGCATCCACCCGTTCAACGCGGGCCGGCTCTACCTCGGTCGGCCGACGCTCGTTCCCGGCACGCCGCTCGGCGTCATGCGCATGCTCGCCGAGTACGAGATCGAGCTCGCCGGCGCCCGCGCGGTCGTCGTCGGCCGCTCCGCCATCGTCGGCAAGCCGATGGCGCACCTGCTCCTGCAGGCGAACGCGACCGTGTCGATCTGCCATTCCCGCACCATCGACCTGCAACGGCACACGCTCGACGCGGACGTGCTCGTCGCCGCCGTCGGCAGCACGCATGTGATCGGCGCCGACATGGTGAAGGCCGGCGCGACCGTCGTCGACGTCGGGATGAACCGCGGCGAGGGCAAGCGGGTCTACGGCGACGTCGACCCGAGCGCCGCCGAGGTGGCCGGCCACATCACGCCGGTCCCCGGAGGGGTCGGGCCGATGACGATCGCGATGGTCCTCAAGAATTCGGTCACCGCCGCCCGTGCGCGGCGGCTGGGGCGGGGTCTTGTTTCTCCTGCCACCTGAGCTATGCTCCGCCGGATTCCAGTCGTAGTCGCGTTGTAGGAGGCACACGAGTTGGCAGAGGGCACCGTTAAGTGGTTCTCGAACGAGAAGGGTTTCGGCTTCATCGAGCGTGAGGGTGGCGACGATGTCTTCGTGCACTTCTCGGCGATCGGGATGGACGGCTACAAGTCGCTGACCGAAGGTCAGCGGGTGTCGTTCGAGGTCGTGCAGGGCCCCAAGGGCGCGCAGGCCGCGAACGTCCAGGCGATCTAGAGAACCGCCGGACCCACGCGTGTGAAAGGGGCCCCGTCTGGGGCCTCTTTCGTTTCTGCTTCGATTCCGCCATGGCCGAGATCAGCCGCGACCAGCTGCTCCACGTCGCCGCGCTGGCGCGTCTCGAGCTCCGTGACGACGAGCTCGAACGGCTCGGCGCACAGCTGAACGACATCATTGCGGCCGTCTCGAAAGTGGCAGAGCTCGACCTCTCGGACGTCCCGCCGACCTCGCACCCGCTCGACGTCGTCAACGTCTGGGCCGAGGACGAGCCGCGCCCCTCCCTGCCCGTCGAGGAGGCGCTCGCGAACGCGCCCCAGCGCGACGGCGCCTACTTCAAGGTGCCGCCCGGAGGCACGTCGTGATCGACACCCTGCGGCTGACGGCCGAGCAGGCTGCGCACCTGATCCGCGACAGGGAGATCACCGGCGTGGAGCTGTGGGAGGCGTACCGGCGCGCGATCGACGAGC
This sequence comes from Thermoleophilia bacterium, assembly GCA_025925195.1. Classification (GTDB taxonomy): domain Bacteria; phylum Actinomycetota; class Thermoleophilia; order Gaiellales; family Gaiellaceae; genus Palsa-739. The sequence continues at coordinate 7,080 of JAICLU010000001.1, read as the reverse complement.
GCGACCCCGAGCTGCACTGCTTCCTGCATGTCTGCGACGACCCGGGCGGCGACGGCGTCCCGCTCGCGGTCAAGGACGTGATCGGCACCCGCGGCATCCCGACCACGGCGGGCTCGAAGATGCTGGAGCACTACGTGCCGGTCTACGACGCGACGGTCGTCACGCGTGCGAAGGCAGGACACGGGCTGCGCGTGCTCGGCAAGACGAACACCGACGAGTTCGCGATGGGCTCGTCGACCGAGAACTCCGCCTACGGTCCGACGCGCAACCCGTGGGACCCGACCCGCGTGCCGGGCGGGTCGGGCGGCGGCTCGGCCGCCGCGGTCAGCGCGGGTCTCGCGCCGTGGGCGCTCGGCTCCGACACCGGTGGCTCGATCAAGCAGCCGAGTGCGCTGTGCGGCAACGTCGGGCTGCGCCCGACGTACGGGACCGTCTCGAGGTACGGCGTCGTCGCCTTCGCCTCGTCGCTCGACCAGGTCGGCCCGGTCGCGAAGAACGTTCGCGACTGCGCGTTCCTCTACTCCGTGCTCGCCGGCCGCGACCCGTGCGACTCGACGACGGTCGAGCTGCCGAGCCCGGTGCAGCTGCCGGATCGGGACTCCCTGGCCGGGGTCCGCGTCGGCATTCCGACGGAGTTCAACGAACACGAGGCGATCGAGCCCGGCGTGCGCGCCGCGGTGCAGCGTGCGATCGAGCTGTGCAGCGAGCTCGGGGCAGAGGTGGGGGAGTGCTCGCTGCCGCTGTCGCTCGACTACGGGCTGCCCTGCTACTACCTGATTGCGCCGGCCGAGGCGTCGTCGAACCTCGCACGCTACGACGGCGTCCGCTACGGCTATCGCACGCCTGACGCCGGCGACCGGCTCGAGATGTACACCCGGTCGCGCGACGAAGGGCTCGGCGACGAGCCGAAGCGCCGCATCCTCGTCGGCACCTACGCCCTTTCGGCCGGTTACTACGACGCGTACTACGGCCAGGCGCAGAAGGTGCGCACGATGCTGGCGCGCGAGCATGCGGCGGCGTTCGAGCGGTTCGACGTCTTGCTCAGCCCGACGTCGCCGTCCGTCGCGTTCGAGCTCGGCGCGAAGACGGCCGACCCACTCGCGATGTATCTCTCCGACCTGCTGACGATCCCGTCGTGCATGGCAGGGCTGCCCGGACTCAACGTCCCCTGCGGTCTGTCCGACGGCTTGCCGGTCGGGCTGCAGCTGATCGGGCCGCAGTTCTCCGAGAACCGGCTGTTCGAGGTCGGCTATGCGCTCGAGACCGCGATCGGCTTCGATCCCGTCCCGGAGCGGTACAGGTGACCATGCGGTTCGAGGATCCGGCGGCCGACTTCGTGCCCGCGGTCGAGCGCGTCTTCGGCGCCGAGCCGCGGGTGCTCGACGGCGCACGGGCGGTGCTCGTCGGCGACGTGAAGCTGCAGCTCGAGGCGGGCGAGCGCGAGCTCTGGCTGATCGAGACGCGCGGCGTGCTCGAGCAACGGCTCGGGATGGTCGAGGTGCACGACGACATCGAGAGCGCCCTGCTCGAAGCGAAGGACAGGCTCGGCGATGTCCTCCACTGAGTGGGAGCCGGTCATCGGGCTGGAAGTCCACGCGCACCTGAAGACGCGCACGAAGATGTTCTGCCGCTGCGAGCTCGCCTACGGCGCCGGCGAGAACACGCGGACGTGCCCGGTCTGCCTCGCGCACCCCGGCGCGCTGCCGGTGCCGAACCGCAAGGCGATCCAGTACACGATCGAGCTCGGGCTCGCGCTCGGCTGCGAGATCTCGGAGCGCGCGATCTTCGCGCGCAAGAACTACTTCTACCCCGACCTGCCGAAGGGCTACCAGATCAGCCAGTACGAGGCACCGCTCTGTGGCCCGGGCGCGCTCGACGTGCCGGGGGGAGTGCGCGTCGGCATCACCCGTGCGCACCTCGAGGAGGACGCGGCCAAGACCGTGCACGCGGGCGGCGCGACCGGCCGCAGCGTCGGCGCCGACTATTCGCTCGTCGACTTCAACCGCGGCGGCACGCCGCTGCTCGAGATCGTCAGCGAGCCCGACCTGCACTCCGCCGACGACGCCGACCGCTTCCTGCGCCTCCTGCGCCAGACGATCGTCGAGCTCGGGATCTCCGACGCGGAGATGGAAAAGGGGACGCTGCGCGCCGACGTCAACGTCTCTGTGCGCCCGCGCGGCGAGACCGGCTTCCGTCCCCGCTGGGAGCTGAAGAACATGAACTCGTTCACGTTCATCCGCCGCGGGATCGAGGCCGCCGTCCGCGAGCAGATCGCCGCGTACGACCGCGGCGAGACGCTCGAGCAGTCGACGTACGACTACGACCCCGACACCGACCGCCTGACCGTGCACCGCTCGAAGGAGGAAGCCGACGACTACCGCTACTTCCCGGAGCCCGACCTGGTGCCGGTCGCGCCGCCCGCCGACCTCGTCGAGCGGCTGCGGTCCGGGCTGCCGGAGCTGCCCGGAGCGCGTATCGAACGCCTCGCCGAGCACCTGGGAGTGGAGAGCGCGTCCCAGCTCGTCTCGACCGGCAACGACGCGAAAGCAGAGGCGTTCGCGGCTCACGGCGTCGAGTGGAAGGCGGCGGCGGCGCTCGCGATGAACCGCGGCGACTTCCTGCCCGAGAACGCCGAGGCGCTCGCGCGGATCGTCCAGGCGAACGTCACACGCGAGGCGCTGGACGAGGCGTTCGCAGCTGCGGCGAGCGGCCCGATCGAGGCCGACCCGTATCTCGCGCAGACCGCGCTCGGCGACGAGTCGGAGCTCGGCCCCGTCATCGACGCGATCCTCGCCGCGAACCCGGGCCAGGTCGCGACCTACCGCGGCGGCAAGGAGGGCGTGCTCGGGTTCTTCGTCGGCGCGGTCATGCGCGAGACGCAGGGGAAAGCCGACCCGAAGGTGGTCAACCGGCTGCTGCGGGAGAAGCTCCGAGGGTAGGGAGATCGCGCAGTGCCGGGCTGAGCGTCCCGAGCGCCGCCGCAACGACCACGGGTGCGGCGAGGGCGACGACGGCCACTCGCGGCGAGGTGTGCGCGAGCAGTAGCCCGGCGACCAGCGGGCCGATCGGCGCGCTCGCGGCCCGCAGTGTGTTCGCCGCCGCCATTGCGCGCCCGAGCAGCCGGTCCGGGATCAGCGTGTACGAGTACGCCTCCATGGCCGAGTCGGTGTTCGGGAACCAGAAGGCGTGCACCGCGAGCGCGGCAACGAGCACGTACACGTTCGGCTCGACGACGAACGCGACGTAGACGAGCGCCGTCCAGAACTCCGAGAGGAGGATCGCGCGCATCGGGAGAACACGCCGGAGGAACGGCGAGAGCAGCGAGCCCGCGAGCAGCGTCACGCCCTCCAGCGCGATGAAGGCGCCGATCGCCGCTCCCGAAAAGCCGCGCCGGTGCGCAAGGATGATCAGCGCGACCGGCACGCCGACCGCGGCGATGTTGCTCGCGGCGATCATCCCGACCGTCACGCGCAGGAACGGCATCTGCCAGAAATAGGCCATCCCCTCGCGCACCCGGACACGCGCGCCGGGCTCGCGCTCCTCCTGGAAGCGCGTGCGCGTGAGGAGCAGTGCGATGGTGGAGAACACGTACGAGATTGCATCGACGAGGAACGGCAGTCCGCGGAGGACGCCGAAGAGGGCGCCGCCCACGGGCGGCGCCGTGAGGCGCACCGTCGACATGCGCGCCATCCGCACGCTCGACGCGTCGGCGAGCTGCACCGGCGGGACGATCGCCTTGAGCGCACCGCTGTTGCCGGCGCGATAGAACACAGACGCCCCTGTGTCGACGAACGCGACGACGAGGATCAACCAGAACGAGACGTGATGGATGAGGACGGCGGCGCCGAGCACGCCGAGGGCGGCTGCGCCGACGACGTCCGCGACGATCATCAGCAGCCGCCGGTCGAAGCGGTCGGCCGCGACGCCGGCCGCGACGCTGAGCAGGACGAGCGGCGCGACCTCGACCGCGCCGACGTAGCCCGTCTTCGCAGCGGAGTGCGTGACCGCGAGCGCGAGCAGGGGATAGGCGATCCCCGAGATGCCCGACCCGAAGGTCGAGAGCAGCTGCCCGCTCTGGAGCAGCATGAAGTCGCGGTTACGCCAGAGCGGCGTCGGCTGGATCGAGCTCATCGAGGCTGAGTTCGTCGAGGCCCAGCTCATCCAGGCTGGGTGCGTCGCGGATCGACGGGCTCAGTGTGCTCCACACCGCGAGTGCGACGGCGAGGAACGCGAGCACGAGCACCGCCACGCGGCCGCCGAAGGCTCCCAGCAGCAGGCCGGCGGCGAGTGGGCCGAGCGGTTGCGCGAGCAGCGCGATGTTGCGCGCGACGCTCGACACGCGACCGACGAGATGGTCGGGCGTCACAGCGGTCCGGTAGCCGATCACGACCGAGTTCATCCACGGGACGACGAACGAGCCGGGAATCGCGCACCCGATCAGCACGTACGGGCTCGGCCACACGAGATAGAGGACGAAGAGGCCGTTCAGCCACTGGTTGAGCAACATGATCGTGCGGATCGAGAGACGCTTCGCCACCCGCGGCGCCGCGAGCGATCCGAGCAGCGAACAGGCCCCGATCGTCGCGATCAGACCGCCGATCACACCGCCGGAGATCCCGTTCCGCCGGGCGAGGACGACGAACGCGAGGAACAGAGCCTGGAAGACGAAGTTGTCCCCGGCGAAGATCAGCGCGCTCGTCCGCAGATAGGCGTGGCGCCAGAGCCACGTAACGCCTTCGCGGATCTGCGCACGGAGCGGCGCGGCGTCTCGCTCGCGCGTCTCCTGAAACGGCGTTCGCATCAGCAGGAGCGACGCGACCGAAAAGACGTACGAGACCGCGTCGGCGATGAACGGCAGCGAGCGGGCGATTGCGAAGAGCGCGCCGCCGAGCGGCGGGCCCGCGAGCGTGACGACGGACATCCGCGCCTGCTCGGCCGCCGCGGCCGCCGGCAGCTGGCGCGCGGGCACGACCGACCGCAGCGCTCCGACCTCCGCGATGTTGAAGAAGACGTACGCGCTTCCCTCGAGCAGCGCGACGAGCGCGATCTGCGGGAAGGTGAGCTCGTCGAGCACGAGCGCGACGACGATGCTCGTCGCGCCGAGCACGCGGACGAGGTCCATCCACACCATCACGTGCTTGCGGTTCCAGCGATCGGCCGCGACGCCGGCGAGCAACCCGAAGAGGGCGTAGGGAGCAAGGTTCGCAAAGCCGACGAGCCCGGCGCGGACGGCGGAATGCGTCGTGGCGAGCACGAGCAGCGGATACGCGATCTGCGTCGACGCCGAGCCGACGGTCGAGAGGCCCTGGCCGAGCTGGAGGAGGACGAAGTCGCGGTTCCTGCGGAGCGGGATCACGCGGCGAGCGCGACATCCTGCTCGTCGACTGCGGGCTCCTCGATCCGCCGCGTCAACAGGTAGGCGGCGCAGAGCGCCGTGCCGACGAGCATCGTGACGATCTCGACCCGGTAGTCGACGATCGAGATGAGTGCTGCGCCGGCGGCGATCGAAAGGGTCTGCGGCACGCTGAACAGCATGTTCGCAGCGGCGGACACCCGTCCCTGCATCGTCTGCGCGCTGCGGCGCTGGTATGCGGTTCCGATCGCGACGACCGCCCAGACGATCCCGAGCCCCGCGACCGCCATCGCGACGAACACGACGGGCAGCGACGGGATGAGCCACAGCCCGTCACCGACGGCGAAGACCGCGATCCCGACGGCCGCGACGCGTAGCTCGCCGATGCGCCGCATCAGGCGTGCGGCGGTCACGCCGCCGACGATCGAGCCGATGCCCTGCATCGTCCCGAAGACCGCGATGAACGACGCCGGGCGGCCGAGTGCAGCCGTGATCGCGAAGAGCAGCGTCTCGCTGAAGCCGATCACGAGCATCGTGCCGCACACGCCGACCGTCAACGGTCGGAGGATGGGATCCCGCCAGATGTGCACGACGCCGGCCGTCACCTCGCGCAGGAAGTGCTGCTCTTTGACCGCTGCGAGCGGCTCTGCGAAGCGCAGCGCGAGCAGCGCGGCCGCCGAGAGGACGAACGTCGCCGCGTCGACGAGCGCGACGGTGGCGCCGCCCGAGACCGCGAAGATCGCGGCGCCGGCGAGCGGGGCAACGAGACGCATCCCCTCGCGAAGCGACTGCAGCGCGCCGTTTGCCTCGCCGAGTAGCTCGTCCGGAAGCATCGCCTTCAACATCGCACCGCGGGCCGACGCGAAGAAGTCGCCGCCGAGGCCGTACAGGAGCGTCACCACGTAGATCAGCCAGACGTCGCTCCGATCGTGGACGAGCAGGAGCAGGCACATGATCCCGGCGAGCGCGAGGTGCGTCACGACCATCAACCGCCGCTTCGGCAGGCGGTCGACGACGAGGCCGCCGAGCGGCGAGACGAGCCCGGTGAGGGCGAACGCGAAGAAGACGAGCCCTGCGGCGCCGTTCGAGCCGGTGAGGACCTTCGTCCAGATGCCGAGGACGATGATCATCATCCAGTCGCCGAACATCGACAGGGTCTGTCCGGCGAGCAGGAGCCGGACGTCGCTGCGCCGCAGGAGCGACTTCATGCCCGGACGAGCCTGAAGTCGCCCGACACGGTGTTGCCGCGGACGACGAGCGTCGGGCCTTCACCGTGGACGCCCGAAGGGTCACTGCCGAGCGGTACGTCGGAGCTGAGGTCGCCGGAGAGGGAATTCGCGTCGACGTCGACGTTCGTGCCGGCGGCGACGCCGAGGTGGATGTCGCCGGAGAGGCTCTGCAGGGTCGCCTCGCCCTCCCGCAACGACTCGACGCGCATGTCGCCGGACACGGATTTCGCCTGGAGCGAGCCGCCGACGCGCCGCACGCTCAGGTCGCCGGAGACGCTCTGCGCCTGCAGCGTCCCGCCGACGTCCTGGAGCTTCGTGTCGCCGCTGACCGTCTTGACGGTCGCATCTCCGTCGACTGTTCCGTCGATCACGAGGTCGCCCGAGGCCGACTTCGTCGCGACGTTCCCGAAGCGCCCGCGCAGCTTCATGTCGGCAGCGGCCGTATCGATCGTCGCGCGACTCGAATGGGGGACGGTGGCGCGCACGTTGAGCCTGCCG
>JAICLU010000083.1 GCA_025925195.1 Thermoleophilia bacterium | reverse complement strand
GTTCGTCTAAGACCCACCTTTGAAAGTCATAAGACTGCGACGTGCGATTCGCGACGGGGCGACGCGGGCATGCGATGCCCGTTGGGAGACGGGAACGACCTGGTGTTCGAGACGGTGGGCACGAGCGAGGCATTCGATGCGCTCGCGGCCGCCGGCTGGGACGAGCTCGTTCGCGCGATGCCGCGACCGTCCCCGTTCCTGCTCCACGGGTGGCTCGCCGCGTGGTGGAGGCACGAGGGAGACGGCGCGGAGCTGGCGGTGCAGGTGGCACGTCGTGACGGACGACTCGTTGCGGCTCTGCCGCTCTGTGTTCGGCGATCGAACGGGCTGCGGGTCGCGTCCTTCCTCGGCGGCGTCCACTCGGCTCTTGCCGACCTGCTCGTTGCATCGGCCGAGCCGGCGTCGACGCAGGTCGCACTCGCCGAGCGGGTGTCGTCGGTTCGCTGCGACCTCGCAGACCTGTTCGGCCTGCCGGGCCACAGCCGGCTCGCAGGTGCGTGCGGCGCGCGGTTGCGCACCGTCGAACGCGTCGAGGCGCCGGTGCTCGACCTGACACCCGGCTGGGATGCCGTCTATCGCGCAAAGACCGATTCGAAGAAGCGGAACCTTCACAAGCGCCGGCGGCGGCAGCTCGGCGAGCTCGGCGAGCTCGACGTGGTGCGCGCCCGTACCGTCGACGAGCTCGACGCCGCCCTCGACGAGGCGTTTCGGCTGCACGAGTTGCGCTGGGCCGGCCGTCCCGACGGCTCGGGCTTCGTGACGCCGTCGGGCCGCCGGTTCAACCGCGATGCCTTGCGTGCCTTGGCCGCGCAGGATCTTGCGAGGATTGTGCTGCTTCGCGTCGACGGCCGCGCCGTCGCATTTCACTATTTCCTCGTGTTCGAGAATCGCATGTACGTCTACCGCCTCGGTTTCGATCCGGCGCTCGGCCGGCTGTCGCCGGGCCTCGTCAATACCCTCGACGCGCTCGAATGGGCCGGCGAGGAGGGCGTCGAGCGGGTCGAGTATCTCGGCGGCGGCGAGCGGTACAAGCTCGAGCTCTCCGACCGCCTCGAGCCGCTGTACCAGGGGCTCGGTCTGGCCGCGACGCCGCAGGGACACGCGGTCGTCGGTGCCCGGCTCGCCGCGATTCACGTGCGACGGCGGCTGAAGCGCTCGCCGGCGCTCCACCGGCTGTACTTCGACAGGCTCGCGCCCATTCGCCGCGCAGTCGCGCGAGCCAAGCCCGGCAACTGATGCAGACCGCACTCGTTCTCGACGGCGGGAGCGGTCCGGCGCTTGCAGTTACCCGGTCGCTCGGGCGTGCGGGGTGGCGGGTCATCGTTCCCGCAGGGACTCGCAGTGCCTGGTCGAGATACGCCGCTGCGGCGGTGGAGATGCCGGACGCGGCCGATCGTCCCGAGGCATTCGTCGGCGCACTTGCGAGGGCGCTCGACGGCGCGACCGTCGACATCGTCGTCCCCTGCACCGATGCCTCGGCCGAGCTGTTGTGGGCGCACAGCGAGCTCCGTGGCGACGTGAAGGTTCTCGGTGGCGACCGCCGCTCGTTCGAGCTCGGCAGCGACAAGCTCGAGGGCCTGCGCGCAGCCGAGCGTGCCGGCTTCGGGGTTCCGGCCTGGGCGGCGCCCACCGATGTACGCAGTGCGGACGCCGAGCTCGAGAGGATCGGCCTCCCGTGCGTCATCAAGCCACGACGCTCGTACGTCGCCGAAGGGCCACGCCTCCTCCATCGCCGGCACGTCTTCGTGCACGACCGGGCGGAGCTTGCAGGCGCACTGGCGGCACGCGCCGACGCCGACGGCTCGCTCCCGCTCGTCCAGGCCTACGTGCCCGGCCGGTCGCTGTCGGTGAGCGCTGTGTTGCGCGACGGCGTCGTGCTGGCCTACGCGGCCCGCGAGACGCTCTCGTTCGACCCGATCATCGGCGGCACGTCGGTATGGAAACGCACGATCCCGCCCAACGACGTGGGCGTTCAGGAAGCGCTCGACCTGTTGCGCGCCGTCGAGTTCGAGGGGCTCGCCGAGGTGGAATACCAGGTCGACGCGTCCGGACGCGAGCGGCTGGTGGAGATCGGTGCGCGCGCGCACGGCTGGCTGACCCTCGCCGTTGCAGCCGGGGCCGACCTGCCGCTCATCGCCGCGCGCGCTCTTCTCGGGGAGGACGTTCCGGTGCAGAGCACGTACCGCGTCGGCGTCGAGATGCGCTGGCCGGCCGGCGAGGTCGCGCGCATGCGGGCCGCGTTGGTAGGCGGCTCTGCTCTCCCGCCCGGGGTCCGCCGTCGGGATGTCGTCGCCCGTGCGTGGCCGCCGTGGCGGCCCGGGATGCTGTACGACGGTCTCAGCCGCGAGGATGTGACCCCGTGGCTCCCGGCGCGCCTCCGCGGACGATCGCGCCACGCACCCGTCGTGCGCTGAACTCGGCGCCGAGGACGAAGCGCGCGATCGGGCCGAGCCGTCCCTCGGCCGGATAGCCGACGAACAGCAGATTCGGCACGGTCGAGCGGAAGCGGCGATCGAGACGGGGCCAGCCGCGGTCGAGCGCAACCTGTGAGCGCAAGCCGGGCGCGAGCCAGTCCAGCCTGTCGAGTGCGAACTGGTAGCCGGTCGCGAGCAGGACGAGGTCTGCGTCCCGTTCGGTTCCGTCCGACAGGCGAAGCCGCAACGCTTCGCCGTGGTCGTCGACGCCCGTTGCGGCCACGCCCTCGGTGAGGCGAACTCGTCCTTCGACGCGGGCCCGGATCCATGGTGACCCCCCGGCGCGAAGGAGCCGCCCCGTCAGTCGCCGTCGCAGCTGCCACGGCAGGACGGCGAACGCGTCGGGATGAACGGCGAGCCGGTTGATGGGAGGCGGCCCGTAGCCGACGACCGGGTACGCGATCCGGTAGAGGCGACGGTCGACCGGGCCCCGCGGCGTGTGGGGCTCCCGGTCGGCGAACCAGCGGACGGGCGAGCGGGCGAGCACCTCCACGTCTCCTCCCGCGTCGGCGGCGAGCGATGCCGTCTCGAGTGCTGCCTGGCCCGCGCCGACGATCGTGACGCGTCTTCCCGTCAGGTCTGCGAAAGCGCTGTGCCGGACGGCGAAGTCGATCCGGGGATCGGACTGCATCCGGCCGGCGAAGAGCGGCGGCGCGTAGGGGAAGGGCGTGACTCCGACCGCGACGACGATCGTCCCCGCCTCCACCTCACGACCGGCGCTCGTCTGCAGACGGAAGCCGGCGCCTGCCGGCTCGACGTGCACGACGTCGGCGTCGTCGTGCTCGGCGACGAAGCGCTCGCGGAACCAGTCCGCGTACCGAAGAAAGAGCGGCAGCGGGATCGGCTCCTGCCGCTCGACGCGCTGCTCCGCTGCGAACTCGTCGATCCGTCCGCGTCGGCCTCGGGCAGACAGAGACGTCTCTTCCCATGCCGACCGCATGAGCATGTCGGGTGGCATCAGCGTTCGCCAGGTGTGCATCGGCGTGCCGAAAACGCACGTCCGAAGGTCGTCGAGCCAGGCCGCCACCGACAGGCCGAACGGCCCGGCTCCGACGACCGCCACGTCCAGGTGCTCAGGCACGCGCGAGTGCGTCGCGGTAGACGGCCAGATGGGCTGCATGGAAGGCGGAGACGTCGAATCGCTCTGTGACGCGCCGGCGCGCGGCGGCGCCGAGGGCCCGACGCAGTTCGCGGTCGCCGAGCACGCGGTCGAGCGCGGCGGCGAGTGCCTCGACGTCACCGGCGGGAGCGAGGACTCCGGCGTCGCCGATCAGCTCGGGGACGCCGCCGACCGCGGAGGCGACGACGGGGAGTCCGGCGGCCATTGCTTCGAGCACGGACATGGGCATGCCCTCCGAGCGGCTCGGGAGAACAAACACGTCACTTCGACCCAGCTGGACAGCGACGTCGGCGCGCTCGCCCAGCAGCTCGATCCGGTCGCCGAGGCTGCATCGTCGAACGGCCGCTTCCACCGCCGAGCGGTCGGGGCCGTCGCCGACGATCGCCGCTCTGAAAGGCGTGCGAACGCGCGCGAGCGCCTCGACGAGTCCGACGAAGTCCTTCGGTTCCTTCAACCGGCCGACGCTGACGACGCGAGGCGGCTCACCCGCCAAGGGTGCCGGCGGCACTGCGCGGACATCGACCGCGTTGGCGATCACGCGAGTCGAGCGAGCGGTGCACGTGCCGGCCGCGATCCCCGCGGCGCGCGTCCGTTCTGAGACGCAGATGAAGACGCTCGTCAGTGGGCGCACGGCCCGGTCGAGCAAGAGGTAGAGCGTCGACGCCGCGCCGTGGTACTGCGCGAACGCCCAGCCGTGAACGGTGAAGATGCGCACGGGCACGCGGGCGATCCAGGCGGCGACGCGCCCGAGGACGCCGGCTTTGGAGCTGTTCGCGTGCACGATGTCGGGCCGCTCCCTGCGACACAGCCGTACGAGCTCGATCAACCCGAGCGTGTCCTGCACGAGCGAGACCGGCCGTCTCACGTGCTCGAGCGGAACGTATCGTGCGCCGGCCGCCTCGACGGCCGCGCGCAACGGGCCGGGGCCCCACGCGGCGACCGTCACGTCGAACTCCTCGACGAGCCCTGGGACGAGGAGCATCACGTACGTCTGCGCCCCTCCGACCTCGGCCAGCGTCACGAGAAGCAGAAGGCGAGGCCGCTCTCGCACTGGGACTCGGCTACGCGCCGACGGGGGTGCCTTGCTTCTCCGCGACGACGTCGGCGAGGATGTCGTCCAGCGAGCGCTCAGGCTGCCAGCCGACCGCGGCCTGGACCTTGTCGATCGACGGGATGCGATGGAGCATGTCCTCGATCCCCTGGCCGTAGACCTCGTCGAACGGAACGAAGGTCAGTTCGGACGTGCTGCCCGTCAGCTCGCGGATCGTGTTCGCCAGGTCGATGATGCTGATGCGGTTCTGCGAGCCGACGTTGTAGATCTCGCCGGACGTCTTCGGCTCGTCCATCAGGGCGGTCAACCCGCGGATCGTGTCGCCGACGTGGCAGAAGCAGCGCGTTTGCGCGCCGTCGCCGAAGATCTCGATCGGGGCGTTGGCGAGCGCCCGCTCCACGAACCGCGGGATCACCATCCCGTACTGGCCGCTCTGGCGCGGGCCGACGGTGTTGAACAGCCGCACGATCACGCAGTCGAGGCCGCGCTCCTGGTTGTGCGCGAGCGCGAGGAACTCGTCCATCGCCTTCGAGTCGGCGTACGCCCAGCGGCGCTGCGTCGTCGGGCCGTACATCCGACGGGCGTCCTCGACGAGGGCGACCTCCTCCCGGTGGTCGCCGTACACCTCGGAGGTCGAGGCGACGAGGACGCGCTTGTCGAAGCGGTTGCAGTATTCGAGCACCGTCTCCGTGCCCTGCACGTTCGTGACGAGCGTCCGCACCGGCTGCTCGACGATCAGGCGCACGCCTACCGCTGCCGCCAGGTGATAGACGACGTCGACGCGGTGCACGAGCTCGTTCACGACGGACTGCGAGAGCACCGAGTCGACGACCAGGTGGAAGCCGTCGTTCTGCCTGAGATGCGTCACGTTGTCGAGCGACCCGGTGGAGAGGTCGTCGAGCGCCCACACCTCCCAGCCGTGCTCGAGCAGGCGCTCGCAGAGGTGCGAGCCGATGAAGCCGGCGCCGCCGGTGACGAGTGCTTTCACGTCGCCTAGCCTAGTGGTCTATCCGAGCGACGGCCGTGCGAATGGCTCTGTCGCGCGGGTCGAGCAGGTGGGCGCGACGCAGTGCGGCGCGGGCGTCCGCGTTCCGGCGGGCGGCCTCGTATGCGAGCCCGAGCTGGAAGAGCACGGCAACCGAGTCGGGCTCCTGTGCCCGTGCCCGCTCGAGCGCCGCCACCCGCGCCGCGGGCGTGTGCGCAAGCCGCCACTCGGCCCAGTCCGGGTCGAGCGAGAGCGGGTCGAGCGCGCGGGCGCGCGAGAGGTCGGAGCTCACGTCACCGCCTCGGTACGCGGAGGTCACGTAGCGGTATGCGATCCAGGGCGGAGCGAAGGCGAACACGGCGACGCAGGCAGCGAGAGCGGATCCGCCGAGCGCAGCCGATCGCCGCGCCGGTCGCGGATCGTCCCCGGAGGCTCCGATCCCGAGCAGGAGCAGCGCCGGGATCCCCACGACCGGAACGGTCCAGATCCAATCGACGGCCGCGTGCGAGAAGAAGTACGTGGTCGCGCCGAACGCGCCGACGGCGGATGGGTGCCGGAGCCGTCGCGCGGCGAGCAGGAGCGGCGCGCCGATCGCGAGCACGAGCAGGGCGAGGCCGACGACGCCTTCCTCTGCGAGCGTGTCGAGATACAGGGAGTGGGCCCGGAGCGGTGTCTCGCCGCTGCGACGGTGCTCGAGGTAGGACGAGTAGAAGCCGCGGCCGCCCACGCCGGCGACGGGATGGCGGGCGGCCGTGTCGAGCGCGACACGCCAGAAGTCGTACCGGTTCGAGCCGAGCGAGGTCAGGTGCGTCGTCCCGCCGGCGACATCCGGGTGCTTGAACGCCGCCCACTTGCCGCTGAGCCAGGCGCCGGGGGACGGCGTCGTGGTCGCGAAGGCGACTGCGCCGGCGGCGATCGCGGCTGCCAGGAGGACGAGCAGCGAGCGGCCGATCGTCCGGCGCGCCCGGTCTCCGACCGTCAGCCGGGCGTCGGCAGCGGCGTAGATCAGGCCCAGCAAGCCGCCGAGGGCGGCGACGCCGAGTGCGTATGCCCCGACGCCGTGCGCTGCCGCCGTCGATGCGGACCGGTACGGGTCGGTGAGCGGCGCCGCGGCCGCGACGGCCGGTGCGGCGGCGAGCACGAGAACGAGCAGGAGTCGCAGCCGCGACGGAGCTCCCGCCAGCACGAGGACAGTCGAGACCGCGAGGCCGAGGATCGTCCCCTTGCTCTGCGCGGCGATCGCCAATGCGAGAAAGAGCGAGCCGGCTGCCGTTGCAGCGGCGCGGCCCGCGAGTGGGGCCCCTTTGCGGGCGGCGAGAGCGATCGCCGGCCAGAGACCGAGCACGAAGAGAGCTGAGCAGGCGTTCACGTACGAGACCGGGAAGTCGAGCCTCCCTCCGAAGTACTGCCCCAGGGGATCTCTCGCGGCGAGGAGGTCGGCGGCGGAGGCGACCCCCAACGCTCCGAGTACCGCCACGACGCAGGCCATCGCCGCGAGCCGCTGTCGCTCGCCCGTCCCCGAGAGCCCGCCGATCACGAGGGTGACGGCGTACAGGAGGACGAGCAGCGCCTCGTCCCTCGCCCCGGCCGGGCTCGGGGCCCAGGCGATCGAGATTGCAGTCCACGCGGCGAGGCCCGTGAGCGCCACCGCGCCGAAAACGAGGGGGCGTCCCGGCCGCTGCGCCGCGCCGGCGGCAGCGATCGTCGCGAGGAGGAGCGCGAGGAGCACGGCGAGCGGCAACCAGTCGGGGGCTGCGATCGAGCCGCCGGTTCTCCAGGCGAACACGGCGGCGGCCGCAGCCGCCCCGACAACCGGAAGCGTCCTGATTGCAACCACGGAGCGAGGCGCTATCAAGTCATCTTGATACGAGTTGTAACCCGTATCCATCTCGGCCGTCCCGGCGTTGTACCCCCGTCGGCGACCTGATCGCCGCACACGAAAGTCGGGCGAAAGGAGATTGAATATGCGTCGGGGACGTGTCATCGGGGGAATCGCGCTGCTCTGCGCGGCGGCTGCACTCAGCGCACCGTACGCGCTTGCGGCCGGGGGTTCGGCAGTCGATCAGGGATATCCATGTGCGACCACTCCGCCGGCGGCGCCCGGAACGAACGGCGCGGGCAGCGGCAACACGACCGGTCAGTGCGCCACGTCCGGCGTGGCCGGCACGTCGCACACGAAGACCGCGCACGCGCAGGCTCCCGCACCGGCGGCAGCCCACGTGGCGCCGGCGCAGGCGGCCGGAACGCTTCCGTTCACGGGCGTCCAGCTCGGCATCTTCGTGGTGCTCGGTGTGATGCTGATCGGCGGCGGCCTCGTCCTGCGGGCGTCCGGCCGAAGCCGCACAGACAACTAGCGGCGCACCTCGCCCCGATTTTCCGAAAGGCGCCGGGCTGAGCCCGGCGCCTTTTGCGTTGCGCCCGTAACCAGCGAGTGGTCTTTACCGTTTCAGACGCGTAAGGCCGGCGCGGGCGCGTCGGGAGACAGCAAGGACGGGGGACACTGCGGGTGAACAGTCAGTTCACGGATGCCGACGTCGCGGTCGCTGAGGCGACTGCGCCGCTCAGCGTTGCCGCGTCGGCGCCCGCCATCTCGTACCAGACCGCGCTGTGGATCGCGCGCCTCGGCCGGGTCGGCGCCCTCTGGCTCCCGATCTCGACGATCTGCCTGGCCCACTCGACGAACAGCTGGGCGGCGCTCCAGGCGACGATCCTGTTCGTGGTCTGCTGGAAAGCGGCGCTGCGGCGCTCGTACTCCGACGCGAGCGTCACCGTCTGGACGATCGGATCCGCCGTGCCGGCGGCGGTCGGCGCCGTCACCGGCGCGCTCCTCGTGACGCCGCTTGCGGTCTGGGCGCCCGGCCTGAGCATCACGGGCCGGACGCTGCTCGAGCTGACGGTCGCGGTCTTCCTCACCAGCACGGTCTGGGAGGCCATGGTCGCGCGCAGCCTCGCTGCGCGGCGCCGGATTCTCGTCGTCGGCACGGCCGCCGGCGGCGTCGGACTGTTGGAGGACGTCTCGCTCGCGCCGGAGCTGCCGTTCGAGGTGATCGGCGTCGTCGACGACGAGCGCGGCAGCGACCATGTCGCCGGTGTGCCCCTCCTCGGGACGGTCCAGGATCTCTCTGCGATCATCCTCGAGCACAAGCCGCAGATCGTCGTGCTCACCGACGACCGCTCTCGCGCCGAGGCCTTCTCCCACCTGCTCGAGCTCGGCCACATCGGCTTCTCCGTCGTCGGGCTGCCGGAGTTCTACGAGTACGCGTTCGGGCGGCTACCGGTGCGGGCACTGACGCCGCTCTGGTTCATGGGCATCCTGCACCTGTACCGGCGGCCGTACTCGCAGGCGTCGAAGCGCGCCTTCGATCTGGGTGTCGCGCTCGTCGCCGCCCTGCTCGTCGCGCCGATCCTGCCGATCCTCTGGCTCGCCGTCCGCCGCACCGGGCCTGCGATCTTCAAGCAGGTCAGGCTCGGCGCCGGCGGCAAGCCCTTCGTGATCTACAAGTTCCGCACGATGCGGGTCGACGCCGAGCCGAACGGCGCCGTCTGGGCTGCCGAGCACGACCCGCGCGTGACGAAGCTCGGTTGCTTCATGCGGAAGAGCAGGCTCGACGAGCTGCCCCAGCTCTGGAACGTCTTGAAGGGCGAGATGTCGATCGTCGGCCCGCGGCCGGAGCGGCCCGAGTTCGTGGCCGAGCTCGAGAACGAGGTGCCGTTCTGGGGCCGGCGCCATCTCGTGAAGCCGGGGATCACCGGCTGGGCGCAGGTGCGCCGCGGCTACACGTCGGACGCTGCGGGCACCGGCGACAAGCTCTCGTACGACCTCTGGTACCTGCGCCATCGCAGTCTCGTCGTCGATCTCGCCATCTGCGCGAAGACCGTCTCGACGCTTCTGACCGGCTCCGGCGCTCGCTGACGGCGACGTCTGTGCCGATAATCGCGGCGTGCTCCGTTCTCTCGCCGCCGGTCGGGCCTGGTTCGTCGTCCTCACGCTGACGGCGGTCGGTCTCGCGGCCGCTGCCGGCTACGGCCTGACCGCACCGAAGCGGTACGGCGCCACCGCACAACTGCTCGTGTCGCCGCTCTCGGCGAGCGACCCGGCGTTCGCGGGCCTCGACGTGCTGCGCGACGCGTCCGGGAAGCAGGCGGCGGCGGCGAGCGCGGCCGTCCTCGTACGTTCGTCGCAGGTCGCCGACGCCGTTCGCGCCCAGCTCGGAGTGCGGCGCTCGAGCGAAGCGCTGCTCCGTGAGGTGGACGCGCACGTCGTCGGCTCGAGCGACGTGGTGGCCGTCCGGGTGGAGGACACGTCGGCGGCATCTGCCGCGCAGCTTGCGAACGCATTCGTCGATGCCCTCGTCGCGCAGCGCACGGCCAGCTTCCAGAGCCAGCTGGCCTCGGCCATCCATCGGGACGCACAGCTGCTCGCCACCGCGCCGGCCGGATCCCAGTCGGCCGAGCTGGCCCGCCGGCTCGCGCTGCTCCGCAGCTTCCAGGGCCAGCCGGACCCGACGCTCCGCCGCGCGGCCACCGCGACCGCTCCTGCAACCGCGTACTGGCCGAAGCTGTGGGCGTTCCTCCTCGCCGGCGGCGGGATCGGCCTCGCGACCGGCGCCGTGCTCTCGCTCGCACTCGCGCTGCTCCGGCGCGGCCGCGTCGATGCGCTGCCGGAGTACAGTCGCGGCATGTCGGAGCGGGCCGTCCAGGCGCTCGTCGAGCGGCTCGAAAAACGGCTTGCCGCCCGCGAGTCCGCGCTCGTGGCACGGGAGCGCGACCTCCAGGCGAAGATCGACGAGCTGCGTTCGCTCGAGGCGCAGCGCCGCTCTGCCGCCGCACCGCCGACCGACGGAGCCGTCACACGCGAGGTCAGCCGGCGCGAAACGGAGCTCGACGAGCGCGAGCGGGCCCTCGTCGAACGCGTCGCCGCCGTCACCCGGCGCGAGCTCGCGGTGGCCCGCGCGGCCGCCCAGGCGGCCAGGCCGCCGGCCCCGCCGGCGGCACCGGCCGGGCCGGAACCCGTGCCGGCTCCGCCCCCGGTTCGACGGGCCGGGGCGGTCTCGGGGGCCTTCACCCTCGACGCGCTCGAGCGTCTCGTGGCGGCGGGCGGCGCCGCTCATCCCGAGCGTCGCGACGAGTGGGAGTCGACGCTCTTCTTCCTCCGGGACTACGCCGAGCCGGACGGACGCCTCCCCGGCAGCTTCGACTGGCTCGTCCAGGAGACATTCGCGCCCCTGCTCTAGACCTGTTTGTCGCCGCTCGGAGCGTGAAAACAGTGTGTGAAGTCCGGCGCGGCGCCTCGGTGGCGACAGACACCTGGGCTACGATGAGCGTTCCACGGAGAGGGAGAGGATCTTGTTCGAACGCTTCACTGAACGGGCTCGCCAGGTTGTCGTCCTCGCGCAAGACGAAGCGCGGGCGCTCAAGCACAACTACATCGGCACCGAGCACATCCTGCTCGGGCTGCTCCGCGAAGAAGAGGGTCTCGCGGCGCGGGTGCTCGAGTCCCTCGACATCACCGTCGAAGAGGTGCGGGCGCAGGTCGCGCGCATCGTCGGCCAGGGCGACGAGGTCACGACCGGCCAGATCCCGTTCACGCCGCGCGCGAAGAAGGTGCTCGAGCTCGCGCTGCGCGAGGCGCTCTCCCTCGGCCACAACTACATCGGCACCGAGCACATCCTGCTCGGCCTCGTGCGCGAGAACGAGGGCGTCGCCGCGCGCATCCTGCTCGACTTCGACGCCGAC
>JAICLU010000039.1 GCA_025925195.1 Thermoleophilia bacterium | reverse complement strand
TCGCGCGGAAGCGGATGCCGGCGCTGAAGAGCGTCACGTTCACGATCGAGCGGGGCGAGTGCGTCGCGATCCTGGGCCAGAACGGCTCGGGCAAGTCGACGCTCGTCCGGCTGCTCTCGACGCTCCTGATCAACGACGGCGGCGAGGCTCGCATCTTCGGCCACGACGCCTTCGAGGAGACCCGGGCCGTCCGGCAGCTCGTCAACCGCGTCTCGGTCGAGGCGAGTTTCTTCAAGAAGATGTCCGCGGCCGAGAACCTCTCGTACGCGGCCCGGTTCTACGGCATGGGCCCGTCGCAGACGCGCACGGCCGTGCCGGAGATCCTCGAGAAGGTCGGCTTTCCCGCCGAGCGGCGGAACGAGTCGATGGAGAACCTGTCGCGCGGCATGCAGCAGAAGGTCGCACTCGCTCGAGCATTGCTGACGTCGCCGGTGCTGTTGCTCCTCGACGAGCCGACGACGGGTCTCGATCCGCGCTCGAAGCTCGAGGTGCAGGAGTTCGTCAAGGACGTCCGCGCCCAGCACGACGCGACGATCCTGCTGTGCACGCACGACATGAACGAGGCCGAGGCGCTCGCCGACCGGGTCGGGCTGCTCGACCGGGGCGAGCTGCTGTTCCTCGAGCCGGTCGGCGACGTGAAGCGGCGCTACGGCGTCGCGACGCTGGAGGAGGCGTTCTTCGCCGCCACCGGCCGCACGTTCGAGGACGAACACGACGATGACGACGAGTACCGGGAGGTGTTCGGCGGATGACGGCTGCAGCAACCGCTCTTCGCCGCGAGCTGATCGGCCTCGGCGGGATCGTCGAGCGAAACGTCTATCTCACGAAGCGCTACTTCCTCTGGGACGTCGCGTTCATGGTCTGGACGATCGCGAACACGCTGACGATCGTGTTCATCGCCCGCGGCGTCGGCCTGTCGCACGCGAAGGAGAACGAGCTCGCGACGCGGCTCCTGATCGGCGCCGTCATCTGGGCGTTCCTCGGGATCATCTTCGAGTTCCTCACGGAGACCGTCGCGTGGGAGCGCTGGGAGGGGACGATCGAGTACACGTTCATGGCGCCGCTGTCTCGGTCGATGCACCTCGGCGGCATGGGCGTGTTCGCTGTCATCTACGGGCTGATCCGGGCGACGATCCTGTTCCTCGTCGTCGCGGCCTTCATCCACATCCACATGCCGGATGCGAACTTCGCCGCCGCGTTCGCCCTGCTCGCGATCGCGTCGGTGTCGTTCATCGGGATCGGGATGATGACGTCGGTGCTACCGCTCATCTCGCCGGAGAAGGGCGCCCAGCTCGGCTTCGTCGCGCAGGGGATCATGCTCGCGGTCTCGGGCGTGTACTACCCGGTGAGCGTCATGCCGGAATGGATGCAGTGGATCGCGAAGGTGTCGCCCGCGACGTATGCGCTCCGGGGCGACCGCGCAGCGATCATCGACGGCGCCGGAATGCGCTGGGCCGACGTGTGGCCGCTCCTCGCGATCGGCGTCGCGGCGATCCCGCTCGGCCTCTGGATCTTCAAGCGGGGCGAGCGATATGCGAAGAAACACGGGAAATTGAAGCGATCGGGGTAGGAACGGCGCCGCCCGGGCATACTCCGGGCGGTGCCTCCGATTCGCGTCCTCCTCGTCGACGACGAGCCGATGTTCCTCGAGGCGCTCGGCGCGCTCCTCGCGCGGGACGACCGGCTCGAGGTCGTCGCCTCGACTGAGCGCGGCGACGAGGCGCTCGAGCTCGCCGGCCGGATGCGCCCGGACGTCGCACTCGTCGACCTCGCGATGCCCGGCTCGGACGGGTTCGAGACGACGCGTCGCCTGATCCGTGATTCGCCGAATCTGAAGGTGATCGTCGTGAGCGGCGTCACCGACGGCCGCGCCCGCGACGACGCGCTCGCCGCCGGCGCGCGCGGTTTTCTCTTCAAGGGCGGGCTGCACGGCGAGATCGCAGAAGCGATCGTCGACGTCATGCACTGAGTCGCGGAAGAAACGGCTCAGACCAGACGGGCGAGACACGCGCGCAGGCCGTCGCGCCAGTGCGGCAGCTGCGGCGCGCCGTCGCGCTCGCTGCGCAGCACGGAATACGCGGGTCGCGGCGCCGGCCGCCCGAGCTCCGCGCTCGAGATCCGGCGGACGCGACAGTCGATCCCGGCCTGGTCGAAGATCGCCTCTGCAAAGTCGGCCCAGGTGCAGTCGCCGCCGGCGGCGACGTGCCAGACGCCGTACGGCAGCTCGACGAGCTCGTGCACGACCGCAGCGAGATGCCCGACGTACGTCGGGCAACCGCGCTGGTCGTCGACGACCGACACCTCGTCGCGCTCCGCGCCCAGCCGCAGCATCGTGCGGACGAAGTTCGTCCCGGTCCAGCCGAAGAGCCACGACGAGCGAACGATCCACGCCTGCTCGCCTGCAGCCGCTTCGCCGTGAAGCTTCGTCCGCCCGTACGCCGACTGCGGATTCGGAGCATCGGACTCGACGTACGGCGAGCGCTTTGCCCCGTCGAACACGTAGTCGCTCGAGAACGCGACGAGCGGCGCGCCGAGCTCGGCCGCGTGCTGCGTGCCGCCGACGTTCGCCGCCGCCGCCTCCTGCGGCTCCGACTCTGCGCCGTCGACGTCGGTCCAGGCCGCCGCGTGCAGGACGAGGTCGACGCCGCCGAGCGGCGGCGGCGGCAGCGTCACGTCCCAGTCCGCCCGGGTCAGCCCGCGCGCGCCGGGGAACGCCTCGAGCAGGGCGGCGCCGAGCTGCCCGCCGGCGCCAGTTACGACGACGTGTCGCGTGCCGACAGGATCGGCGATGACGTGCTCCAGAGATGGCGGACGCGCTCGTCGTCCCAGGGGACGCCGTGCTCGTCGGGATCGGACGCGTCGTACTCCTCGGTGACGAGGTACATGAACGTGCAATCGGTGAGCGCCTCGTACCCGTGTGCGTGGATCCCCGGGACGTAGAGCGCGACCGGGTTGTCGTCGCCGATGTCCTCGGTGAACGTCTCACCGGTCGCGCGATCGAGCACGACGACGCGCACCATTCCGGCGAGGCAGACGAACAGGTCGTCCTGGCCGCGCTCGTGGTAGTGGAGGCCGCGGATCACCCCGCGGCGCGATTGCGAGAGGTTCGCCTGCTTCAGCGGTTTCGGTAGCGCACTCGCGCGGATCAGCTCGCTGAACCAGCCGCGGTCGTCCTCGTGCCGCGTCAGCGGAAAGCGCTGGACGTTCACGACGCGCTGCGCGTCTTGCGGACGAAGTCGTTGACGGTGTAGTACGCCTCGATCGACTCGCCGGCGTCTCCCCAGAAGCCCTCGGCGACGTCCGCCTCCATCTGGCCGCTGTCGACGTACCAGTTGTTCACGTCGGTGATCTCGAGTTCGCCGCGGCCGGACGGCTCCAGCGTCGGCAGCACCTCCCACACCTGCGGGTCGTAGAAATAGACGCCGGTCACCGCGTACTTCGACTGCGGCGCGAGCGGCTTCTCGACGATCTGGACGACCCGGTCGCCGTCCATCGACGCGACGCCGAGATGGCGCAGGTGCTCGTCCTCCTCGACGTGCGACAGGACGATGCGACCGCCCTTCGGCTGCTGCTCGAAGTGCTGGACGATCGGCTCGAGCGAGCTGCCGAAGACGTTGTCGGCGAGCATCACGCACACCTTGTCGTCCCCGACGAAGCGCTGTGCGAGGCCGAGCGCGTCGGCGATCCCGCCGGCCTGCTCCTGGTAGCCGTAGAACAGCCGCTCGATGCCGTACTCGTGCCCGTTGCCGAGGAGGCGGAAGAACTCGCCGGCGTGCGTCCCGCCGGTGACGAGCATCAGCTCGTCGATCCCGGCCTGCACGAGCGCTTCGACCGCGTACGTCACCATCGGCCGGTCGTAGAGCGGCAGTAGGTGCTTGTTCGTGATCCGCGTCAGCGGGTGGAGGCGGGTGCCCGAGCCGCCGGCGAGGATGACGCCCTTCATCGGACGACAAGCCTAGTGCGGAGTCGGCTGCACCGGCCGGAGGAGCGGCAGGGGGAGGGTTGCCCCTCGCGGCCGGTGCGGGTCCTACGTGTGGACCGGAAGGATGAGGAGCACGACGGTAAGGCCGGCAGTCAGGGCGACGATCAGTCTCATCGGTCGGCGGGCCTCCGGTTCACACGTTCGAATGTACGCCGCGCTGATGTCGGCCACGCAAGGAAATCGTTAGGTTTTCGAGAGTGACAACACGTCCCCGCCGCTCGTGCCTGGCCGTGCCCGCATCGAACGAGCGGATGCTCGCGAAGGCCGCCACGCTCGCTGCGGACGAGGTCGTCGTCGACCTCGAGGACGGCGTGGCGGCCGCAGACAAGGAGCGTGCGCGCTCGAACCTGACGCTCGCGCGGGCCCGTGGAACGCTCGCCGTGCGGATCAACAAGGGCTCCGCCGCGGACGTCGAGTCCGCGGCCGCAGTCGCCGACGTGATCGTCGTGCCGAAGGTCGAGTCGCCCGCTGACGTCGCGGCGGTGGCGCGACTGACGAGCCTCCCGCTCGAGGTGCAGATCGAGACCGCGCGGGGGCTCGTGCACGTCGAGACGATCGCGCAAGCGCCGCAGGTCGAGGCGCTCGTCTTCGGGCCGGGCGACTTCGCCGCGTCGCTGGGCGTGCCCGTGCTGACGATCGGCGCCGGCGCCTCGGAGTACGCAATGGCGCGCATCGCCGTCGCCGCGAAGGCGTTCGGGCTGCAGGCGGTCGACGGGCCCCATGCCGCACTCGGGGACGAGGACGCGCTCCGCGCTGCGGCGCAGCGCGCGCTCGCGCTCGGCTACGACGGGAAGTGGGCGATCCATCCGTCGCAGATCGACGTGCTGCACGACGTCTTCACACCGTCGGCCGAGGAGGTCGAGCGGGCGCGCCGCATCGTCTCGGCGGCCGACGGCGCAATCAGGCTCGACGGCGAGATGGTCGACGAGGCGACGAAGAAGCTCGCCGCAGGTGTGCTCGCGCGCGCGGACGGGCATGACGAGGAGCGATGACGGAGCCGATCGAGCCGGAGATCGTCGAGGGCCGCGAGACGGAGGACCTCCGGCCGGTCCCGCCCCGCACGGCGGGCGTCCACTGGAACGCGATGCGGCTCGCGCTCGCGATCGTCGTCGTGCTCATCGTCGTGTTCTTCGTCTGGCTCGCTTTGTCGCGCTGACCCGCGGCGCGCTGCGCACCGCGGCGAACCACGTGTAGACGACCAGGCCGAGTGCGGCGAGCGCGGCGCGAATCACCTTTGCCATGCTTGTTGAACCGTAGTGCAGTTGGGGTATCGGGAGGCGCAGACGATGACGGGCCGTAAGAGGGACATCGACGATCTCGCCGGCGAGATCCAGGAGCTGTTCGCGGACATGTGGCAGGTGCCGCGGTTCTCCGCCGGGCTGCGCCAGGGCTACCGCCCGCAGGCGGACTGCTTCCGCACCGACGACCCGCCCGCGCTGAACGTCGTCGTCGAGATCCCGGGCGTCGACCCGTCGTCCGTCGAGGTCGTCGTCGCGGGCCGCGCGGTCACGATCAGCGGCGACCGCGCACGGCCGCGCGTCGCCGGGGCGCACTACCTCGCGATGGAGATCGAATACGGCGCCTTCAAGCGGACGGTCGAGCTCGGGGTCGAGATCGACCCGACGAACGTGACCGCCACCTACGACAAGGGGATGCTCAAGATCGTGCTGCCGCTCGCGCCCCAATCGCCCGAGGGCAAGGTCCAGATAGAGGTGAAGCGCGAGCCGTGACGGAGACCGAGTCCGAGTCCCAGTACCAGGTGCTCGTCACGAGCGAGGAGCAGGAGGAGGCGGAGCGGCTCGGCGACGAGCTACCGGCTGCGCTGCCCGTGCTGCCGCTGAAGGAGACCGTCGTCTTCCCGGAGTCGATGACGCCGCTCGCCATCGGGCAGGAGCGGTCGATCAAGCTGATCGACGACGTCGTCGGCGGCGACCGGCTCCTCGCGCTCGTCACCGTGCGCGACGAGGATGTCGAGGCGCCGGGCTGGGACGACATCTACGCGATCGGGACCGCCGCGGTCGTCCACAAGATGATCCGCGTTCCCGACGGCACGCTGCGGATCCTCGTCCAGGGCATTCGCCGCATCGAGCTCGAACGGCGCGTGCTCGAAGAGCCGTACCTGCTCGGCGAGTTCGTCGAACGGCCCGACGTGCTCGAAGAGTCGCGTGAAGTGGAGGCCCTGACGCGCAACGTCCAGTCGCTCTTCGCGCGGATCATCGGCCTCGTTCCCTATCTGCCGGAGGAGCTGCAGATCGCGGCTGCGAACGTCGACGACCCGAGCGCGCTCTGCCATCTCGTCGCATCGACGCTGCGGCTGAAGACCGACGAGAAGCAAAAGCTCCTCGAGCTCGTGAGCGTCGAAGACCGGCTGCGCGAGGTGTCGCTCGTGCTGAACCGCGAGCTCGACGTCTTCGAGCTCGGCACGAAGATCCAGTCGCAGGTCCACGCCGAGCTCGAGAAGGGCCAGCGCGAGTTCTTCCTCCGCCAGCAGCTGAAGGCGATCCAGGAGGAGCTCGGCGAGGGCGATCCGGAGCAGGCCGAGATCCAGGAGCTGCGCGGGCAGCTCGAGGCGCTCGCACTTCCCGAGGAGGTAGAGAAGTCCGCGAACCGGGAGCTGTCGCGGCTCGAGCGGCTGCCTGCTGCTGCGGCGGAGTACGGCGTCATCCGCACGTATCTCGACTGGATCGCGACCCTGCCGTGGGGGGTCACGACCGAGGACAACCTCGACCTCAAGCGGGCGCGCGAGATCCTCGACGAGGATCACTACGACCTCGAGAAGGTGAAGGACCGGATCATCGAGCACCTCGCGGTCTCGAAGCTGCGCAACGACCCGTCGGGGCAGATCCTCTGCTTCGTCGGCCCGCCCGGCGTCGGCAAGACGTCGCTCGGCCAGTCGATCGGGCGGACGCTCGAGCGGAAGTTCGCGCGCATCTCCGTCGGCGGCGTCCGCGACGAGGCCGAGATCCGCGGTCACCGCCGCACGTACATCGGCGCGATGCCGGGGACGATCATCCGCGCGCTGCGCGACGCCGAGTCGATGAATCCCGTGCTGCTGATCGACGAGATCGACAAGATGGGCTCCGACGTCCGCGGCGACCCGGCGAGTGCGATGCTCGAGGTGCTCGATCCCGAGCAGAACAAGACGTTCCGCGACCACTACCTCGACCTGCCGTTCGACCTGTCGAAGGTGCTGTTCATCTGCACCGCGAACACGATCGACACGATCCCCGGCCCGCTGCTCGACCGGATGGACGTCATCTCGCTGTCGGGCTACACGGAGGACGAGAAGCTCGGCATCGCGCGGAAGTACCTGACGCCGAAGCAGATCGCGGCTCACGGCCTCGACGACGCACAGATCTCGATCTCCGACAAGGCGCTCCGGCTCGTGATCCGCGAATACACGCGGGAGGCGGGTGTCCGCAACCTCGAGCGGCGGATCGCCGACATCTGCCGGAAGGCCGCCCGCAAGGTGGCCGAGGGCTTCGAGGGCAAGGTGCGCGTCGACGAGAAGCGCGTCCGCTCGTCGCTCGGGTCGCGGCGGTTCTCGGGTGAGGCGCGGCGGCGCACGGCCGACGCGGGTGTCGCAACCGGTCTCGCCTACACCGCTGCCGGCGGCGACGTGCTCTTCATCGAGGCGCAGGCATACCCGGGCAAGGGGAAGCTCACCATCACGGGCCAGCTCGGCGAGGTGATGCAGGAGTCGGCGCAGGCCGCCGTGTCGTGGGTGCGGTCGCACAGCGGCCAGCTCGGGCTGCCGGAGGACTGGTTCGCGACGCACGACGTCCACATCCACGTGCCCGCCGGAGCCGTGCCGAAGGACGGGCCCTCCGCGGGCGTGACGATGGCGACCGCGATCGCGTCGCTCGTGCGCGGCACCCCCGTCGCCGACGACGTCGGGATGACGGGCGAGTTGACGCTGACGGGGCAGGTGCTGCCGATCGGCGGCGTGCGCGAGAAGGTGCTGGCGGCGCAGCGGGCCGGGCTGAAGCGCATCGTCCTCCCGAGCGAGAACGAGCCCGACCTCGCCGATCTGCCGCCGGGCGCTCGCAAGGAGATGCAGTTCACGCTTGCCGACTCGATCGAGGACGTCTTCGCGGTCGCGTTCTCGCCGAGCGGCGACGGCAACGCGGACGGCGCTACCCCGTCAGCGTGAAGGTGCCGAACAGCAGGTCGCAGCCGTCGCCCGCCTGGGCGCAGAACAGCTGATACTCGCGCCGGCCGTCGAGGACGAAGCCGATCCGCTTGCCGCCGTACCGGTAGGCACGGATCTTCCGCCCAGCAACCGTCGCCGTCTCGCCCACGGGTGAGGGCGCCCCGGCCGCGGTCGCGAGCCGGGCCGCCACCGCGTCGAGCGTCTTCGCCACCTGGTCGAACCGGCTCGGGTCGTACGGCTTCCGCAGCGCGAACACGGTGACCGAGACGAGATCGCCGCCCTCCCGGGCGACGACCGAACGGTCGGCCCGGCGCGCCGTCCAACCCTGCGGCGCCTCGAAGGTGAACCCCGGCCCGCGCACCGTGACCGTGGCTGCGGTCGACTGCGGCTTCGACCCGCCGCAGCCTGGGAGAATGAAAAGAAGTGCGAGGGGTAGTAGAGCCTTCGCCAGCAACCGAAAGGAACCGCCGAGAATGGCCAAGACGAAAGACAAGGTCTCGGACGCGGCGACCAATGTCAAACCGTACGTCGATCGCGCCCTCCACGACGAGGACCTGCGCGACAACGTCCGGAACGCGTACGAGTCCGCACGCTCGATCTACAACGAGCTGATCGGCGGACGCCACGTGACCGGCTTGGCCGCGCGTGTCGCCACCGACAAGGACATCCAGAACGAGCTGAAGTCGGTCGTCGCCGAGCTGCGCGAGGCGGCCGACCGCGTCCAGGGCAAGGAGGACCACAAGGGCCGCCACACGGGCCTGCTGTTCGTGGGCATCGTCCTCGGCGCCCTGTTCAACCCCCTGACCGGCCCGCAGACGCGGGAGTGGGTCTCGAACCGCCTGTTCGGCGGCGGCGACGACTTCACGTATCAGGGCGGTAACGGCTCGTCGAACGGCGGCTAGCGAGCCCTACCCGGTGGGCTGCTGCGCCTGCGTGGCCGGCAGCCCACCTTCGCCGCCCGTCGCCGTCGGCGCCATCGCGCGCCGCAGCGACGCCGGGTCGAGACCGCTCGCCGACGAGATGTCGGAGCTCTCGAGCAAGATCGCACCGGCCTTCGGCGCGTTCACGGCCGTCCGCGGCGTCCAGCCGAGCACGGTGTCGAAGTGGACGTCCTGCAGCCGTTTCCAGCCGTCGAGGTACTTCGTCGGGTCGACGGCGCCGTCGTAGCCGAGACCGAGCAGACCGAGCGGATGCACTTCGAAGTGCAGGTGCGACGGGGTGCCTGCCGCGTCACCGGTGTCGCCGACGAAGCCGAGGACGTCGCCCGCGTCGACGATCGCCCCGTTGACGGCGTACGGCGAGTAGGCGGAGAGGTGCGCGTAGTAGAACTCGTTGCCCGCGTCGTCGCGCAGCCAGAGGCGCCAACCGCCGATCTTG
Organism: Thermoleophilia bacterium; assembly: GCA_025925195.1. Taxonomy (GTDB): domain Bacteria; phylum Actinomycetota; class Thermoleophilia; order Gaiellales; family Gaiellaceae; genus Palsa-739. The sequence continues at coordinate 9,828 of JAICLU010000039.1, read as the reverse complement.
TTCCACCCGACGGAGAAGACGGTGCCGTGCGCGACCGCGAGAACCGGCGTCCCGATCGCCGCGAAGATGTCGTCGCCGTGGTGCCAGCCGCCCGACACGTCCCCGCGACCGGCGCCGTACGTATCGATGTACGACGACAGCCCGTACACCGGGAAGACGTACCCCTCCTGCGTCAGCTTCGGGTGCAGCTTCAACGGCTGGCTGCCGAGCGGCACCGTCGGCTTCGGCGGCTTGCCGGGCTTCGGCGCCGTCGTGGTCGGCACCGACGGCGGCGTCGGCAGCGGCGTCGCCTCGCTCGCCTGCGCGTTCGCCTCCGCGTAGCCGATCTGGATCTCGCTTCCAGCCGGGAGGCCGCCGTGGTCGGCCGTCAGAAAGACGTCGAGCGCCGTCACGAAGTCGTGGTAGCCGGGGGTCGGCTTGTCGACGCGCTGCCCCTTCTGCTCGAGCGCGATCGCGTAGCCCCAGTCGGCAAGCGGGATCTGCTGGTTCGCGGTTGGCGTGATCGCCGTGCCGAGGACGACGAGCCCCTGCAGCGCCGTCACGCCCATGTCGCCGGACGCGCTCGCGGTCGACGCGATCGCGTGCGTCTCGCCCGTGACCGAGGTCGCGGTGATCTCGCCGTTGAACAGCGACAGGGTCGTCACCTGCGCGGTTGCTCCCGCCCGTGCCTGGGTGCCGCTCGTTGCCGAGACACTCGTTGTGACCGAGGCGGTCGTGACGACCGAGCCGTCGGCCGGGTACGTGAACGGGTCGCCGAAGTCGACGGCGTCAGGCGGTGCCGCTGCAGCCGGGGTGCCCGCGCCGGGCTGACCGGGCACGATCACCTTGACCGCCCAGGCACGGGCCGTCGCCCCGGCCGAGCGGTCCGCGGCGCCCTGGGACGCGCCGACCGCGAGCAGGCAGACGACCGCGAGGAGCGATGGCAGCGTCCTTCTCAACACGGCTCCCCGACAGTATGGCGGCGAACGCGGCTACTGCTCGAGACGTTCGCGCGCGAACGCCCGAAACCGCTCGCGGGCCGCTTCGTCGGGCCCCAGCGGCTCGTCGTCGGCGTACTTCGGATCGGCCGCGATCTCCTCCGCAACCGTCCGGATCTCCCGCGTCAGCGCCGCGTGGTGCTCCGGGTTCCGCAACAGCGCCTCGATCCAGCTCTCGGAGCCGTCATACGCGGGAACGTCGTGGTCGAACAAGAGCTGCCCGAGCAGGAGCCCCGTCCGGATGTAGGCGAACGTCCGGAACGCGAGAATGCGGTGCGGCGACTCGACGAGCTTCGCGATGTCGCGGTTCTCCTCCTGGATCTGCTGGACGATCGAGCCGATCGGCTCGTCGACGAGGGGGATCCAGAGGTCTTCGACGTCGGGCATCCCGGCAATTATGGCTGCTGGCGCCGCGCGCGCCACGCGATCTGAAACGCGGTCAGCAGCAGGAGCACCGCGAAGAGCTTTCGGAGCGTGGATTCCGGCAGGGATTCCGCGACCTGGGCGCCGCCCACCGCAGCGCCGACGGAGGCGATTCCGATCACCGCCGCCGGCCGCCAGCGAACCGTCCCGTACGAGTGGTGGCGCCAGACGCCGACGAAGACGGTCGGGATGATCGCGAGCAGCGAGGTCGCCTCGGCGTGCAGCTGGGTCAGGCCGAGCCACGTCAGGGCCGGGACGAAGACGATCCCGCCGCCGACGCCGAGCAGGCCGGCGAGCACGCCGGCGGTCACCCCGAGCAGAACGGCGAACACGTAGGTCACTGGACGAGCATCCCGATCGCGATCGCCACAAGCAGCGCGGCGAAGACGAACGACAGCGTGCGGGTCGGCAACCGCCGCTGGAGCGTCGAGCCCGCCGCCGCGCCGAACGCGGCCGGGACCCCGAGCAGCAGCCCGTAGAGCGGCCGCACCTCGCCGTGCGCGACATACGTGACGACGCCGGCGATCGCGGTGACGCCGATGGCTGCGAGCGAGGTCGCGCTCGCCGAGCGCAGGTCCAGCTTCACCGTGAGCAGCAGGAGCGGCACGATCACGACACCGCCGCCCACGCCGAACAGTGCGCTGAAGAAACCGGCGACGAGGCCGATCAGCACGTAGGGCACGGGCCTATGCTACGAGCGTGGCCGCGACCGCAGACGCGCTGCTCGAGGCCGTCACCGCGGCGCCCGCGGAGGCCGGGATCTTCCTCGATTTCGACGGGGTGCTCGCACCAATCGTCGAACGGCCCGAGGACGCGTACCCGCCGCCGGCGGCGCGCGGCGAGCTCGCGCGGCTACGCGACCGCTACGCGCTCGTCGCCGTCGTCAGCGGGCGCGGCGGCGACGACGTGCGGGCGCGGGTCGGCGTCGAGGGAATCGTCTACGTCGGCTCGCACGGGCTCGAGCTCGACCCGAACGCCGAGCGGTGGCGGCAGCAGATCGCGACGTTCGCGAGCGGCGCGCCCTGGCCGCAGCGCGAGACCGAGCTCAAAGGCCTCTCGATCTCGTTCCATTTCCGGCATCACCCCGACGAGCGCGAGGCGGTACGCGAGCTCGAGGAGCTTGCCGAGCGCGCGAAGGACGAGGGCCTCGTCGCCCGTTTCGGGCGCAAGGTGCTCGAGGTCCTGCCCCCCGTCGGCTCGAACAAGGGGACGGCGGTCCGCCACCTGCTCGACGTCGCCGGCCTGTCGCGGGCGCTCGTCGCCGGCGACGACACCACCGACCTCGACGCCTTTCGTGCCGTCGACGACCTCGAGCACCGCGTGCGCGTCGCCGTGCTCGCGCCGGAGTCGCCGCAGCTGCTCGCAGAGCACGCGGAGCTCGTGCTCACCGGCGGGACGCTCGAGTTCCTCGAGCTGCTGCGGCGGCTGTAGCTACTCAGGCCTTGTGGACGCGCACGGCGGTCCCGTACGCGCAGATCTCCGTCCACTGCGGGCCCATCTCGGACGTGTCGAACCGCATGGCGATCACGGCGTTCGCGCCCTTGCCCTCGGCCTCCTGGACCATCCGCTCCATCACCTGCTTGCGGCTGTCGACGAGCGCCGTCGTCATCCCCTTCAGCTCGCCGCCGATGATCGACTTCAGCTGCGCGCCGATCTGCGAACCGATGTTGCGGGAGCGCACCGTCAACCCGAATACCTCGCCGTAGACCTCGTCGACCTCGTACCCCGGAATGTCGTTCATCGTCGTGACGATCATCGATTGAGCACCTCCCATGCCTGGTGGATGTCCGCTTCGGTCGTGCGGGTATTGCCGACCGCGAGCCGGATCACGTACCGGCCGTCGAGCTTCGTGTGCGAGAGAAAGATCTCACCGCTGCGGTTCGCGCGCTCGACGAGCTGCTCGTTCTCCTCGTCGGACACGTTCTTCCGGAAGACGACGAGCGAGAGCCGTTGCGGCGCGACGAGCTCCCAACCCGGATCGTCCTCGACGAGCCGCGCGAACACGCGCGCGAGCCGGATGTGCTCCCGCTGCACCGCACGCAGCTGCTCGGCGCCGTAGCAGCGGAGCACGGCCCACAGCTTCAGCGAGCGGAAGCGGCGGCCGAGCGCGGGGCCGTACTCCGACAGGGCGTACACGTCCTCGGGCGTCCGCAGGTACTCGGGCACGAGTGAGAACGCCTCCCGGAACTCGTCCGGCCGCGACGTCCAGAGCAGCGAGCAGTCCATCGGCAGCATCAACCATTTGTGCGGATTCACGACGAGCGAGTCCGCGAGCTCGACGCCGTCCTGCGACCACCGCTCCTCCTCGCAGATCCACGCCGATCCCGCGTACGCCGCGTCCACGTGCAGCCACGCGCCCGCCGCGTGCGCGCGGGCTGCCAGCTCCCGGACCGGATCGACCGACGCGAACGACGTCGTGCCGACGGTCGCGACGACGCACGCGACGTCGTCCAGCGGGAAGTCGGTCGTCATCGCGAGCTCGACGGCCGGCTGCTTGCGCAGCTCCATCCCGAGCATCCGCGCGCCCTTCTCGACCGACGAGTGCGCGTGCTCGGAGCACACGACGACGTTGCGTCCGGTGACATGCCGCGCGGCGATCAGCGCGGCCAGCGTCGAGGTGGACGCGGTGTCCTCGATGTGACCGTGCCAGCCGTCGGGCAGGCCGAGCAGCTGCCGCACCCAGTCGACGACGCGCAGCTCGAGCTCTGTCGACGCCGGCGACGCGCGCCAGTGCAGCGCAACCTGGTTCGTCGCGGCGGCGAGCAGCTCGCCGAGAATTCCCGGCTCCGATGCCGTGACCGCGAAGTAGGCGAAGAAGCGGGGGTGCTGCCAGTGCGTCATCGCGGGCAGGATCAGCTCGTCCATGTCGCGCAGGACAGCGGCGAACGGCTCCGCTTCCTCGGGCGGCGACGCCGGCAGCTTCGCGCTCAGCTCGCCGGGCTCGACCTGCGCGAGCACCGGCAGCTCGCCGACCGTCTCGAGAGAGCGGGCGGCCCAGTCGATCGCCGCGTAGCCGTCGTCGCGGAACGTCACGGCTTTCTCCGGCGCAACTTCTGGAGCTGCTTCCACGTCCGCGTATTGACGACGTCGTCCTTCGTCAGCCAGCCGCGGCGCGCCTGCGCGACCGCGAGCTCGACGTACGCCTGCGAGCGCACCTCGTGCGCGTCGGAGTCGAGAACGAGCTTCAGACCCGCCTCCTTCGCGGCGCGCGCATGCACGTCGCGCAGGTCGAGGCGGTCCGGCTGGCCGTTCACCTCGAGGAAGACACCGAGCTCCAACGCGCGCTCGATCACGCGTTCGACGTCGACGTCGCGCGGGCCGCGCGTCCGGATCCGCCGCCCCGTGAGATGGCCGATCACGTCGACGTACGGGTTCTCCATCGCCTCGAGCACGCGCTCTGTCGGCCGGTTCTCGGGCGCCTGGTGGACGGAGGCGACGACCCAGTCGAGGCGCGACAGCTCGTCCTCCGGCACGTCGACCTCGCCGCTCGACCGGATGTTCGCCTCGACGCCCGCGAGGATGTGCATCGAGGGATAGCGCTCGCGTAGCGCCTCGATCTCCTCGAGCTGCCGTGCGAGCTTGCCCTCGCGCAGGTAGTGCGAGTGGTCGGTGATCGCGTAGTACTCGTACCCGCGCGCCGCGGCGGCGGCGACCATCTCCTCGAGCGTGCTCTTTCCGTCGGCCGACCAGTGGGTGTGCGTGTGCATGTCGCCGCGAACGTCGCCGAGCTCGAGCAGCGTCGGGAGCTCGCCGCGACGGGCGGCCTCGAGCTCGCCGCAGTTCTCACGGAGCTCGGGCGGGATCGGCTGATAGCCGAGGAACTCGTACAGGGCGTCCTCGTCCTCCGTCCGGAACACCTCGCCCGTCTCGACGGTCGTCACGCCGTACTCGGAGATCGAGAGGCCGCGGCGAACCGCGTCCTCGCGCATCGCGACGTTGTGCTCCTTCGAGCCGGTGAAGTGCTGCAGCAGGTTCCCGTACGACTCGGCCGGCACGACGCGCAGGTCGAACCGCAGCCCGTCGTTCGACAGCACCGTCGCTTTCGTGTCGCCGTGAGCGACGACGTCGGTCACCCAGTTCAGCTTCGTCAGGTACGAGGTGAGCTCCGAGGGGTCGGTGGCGGTCGCGACGACGTCGAGATCCTTGAACGTCTCCTTGCGGCGACGTACGGAACCCGCCTCCGAGACGTGCACGGCCGCGGGATGATCGCGCAGCACTGACACGACCGCGAGCACGGCGGGCAGTCCCTCGCCGAGCAGGCGTCGCCCCTCGTCGGGGTTCGACGCCTTGAACGCGAGCGCCTTGAGGATCTTCTCCTCGCTCTTCGCGCCGAGCCCCGCAAGTCCGCGCAGTCGCTGCGCCTCGGCCGCTTCCTTCAGCTCGTCGATCGTCGTCACGCCGAGCTCGCGCCAGATGCGCGCCGCCGTCTTCGGCCCGAGCCCCGGCAGGCGCATGAAGTGCACAACGCCCTCGGGCACCGTCGCGCGCCGCTTCGCGAGCGCCTCGATCGTCCCTGTGTCGACAACCTGCACGATCTTCTCCTCGATCGTCTTGCCGATTCCCTGCAGCTCCTTCGCCTTGCCGTCGAGCGCGAGTTGCGCGATCGAGCCGGATGTCTCACGCATGCGTGTCGCCGCGCGGCGGTAGGCGAGGACGCGGAACGACTCGGCTCCCTCGAGCTCGAGCAGGTCGGCGAGGAGGTCGAACTGCTCGGCCAGCTCGGCGTTCGTCGGCAGAGCGGCCATCAAGGCGATCATATGTAGCCTCGTACGCCATGAAGGCGACGGTCTGCCTGCCGACGTACAACGAGCGCGAGAACCTCGAGAAGATGGTGCGCGCGCTCGGCGCGCACGATGTCGACGTGCTGGTCGCCGACGACAACTCGCCCGACGGGACGGGTGAGATCGCCGACCGGCTCGCGGCCGAGCTCGACTACGTCTCGGTTCTCCATCGGCCGCGGAAGGAGGGGCTCGGCCCGGCGTACCTCGCGGCGTTCCGGCATCTTCTCACCGGCGACAGCGAGCTGATCCTCGAGATGGACTGCGACTTCTCGCACGACCCCGCCGACGTGCCGCGACTGATCGCCGCCTGCGAGGACGGGGCCGACGTGGCGCTCGGCTCGCGCTACGTCTCGGGCGGGGGCACGCGCAACTGGGGCCTGGTCCGGCGCATCATCTCCTGGGGCGGGTCGTTCTACGCGCGGGCGATCCTCGGCCTGGACGTCCGCGACCTGACGGGCGGCTTCAAGTGCTTCCGCCGCGCGGTGCTCGAGACCCTCGACCTCGACGCGATCCACTCGAAGGGCTACGCGTTCCAGATCGAGACGACGTACCGCGCGGCGAAGCGGGGATTCCGCATCGAGGAAGTCCCGATCGTCTTCGTCGACCGCACGGAGGGCACGTCGAAGATGAGCCGCACGATCTTCCTCGAGGCGGTGCTGAGGGTGCCGGTGCTGCGGGCCACCGTCCGATGAACGAGGCGCGACTGCTCGAGTTCTGGGCGCCGTGGTGCAAGCCGTGCAAGGCGCTCGAGCCGGTGCTCGAGACGCTGGCCGCCCGCATCCCGGTGCAGCGCGTGAACGCCGACGAGGAGGCCGACCTTGCCGCGCAGTACGAGGTTCTCTCCCTGCCGACCGTCGTGCTCGTCGTCGGCGGCGAGGAACGCGGCCGCGTCGTCGGCGCCAGGCCGCTCGACCACTTCGAGCGGTGGCTAGCCGAAATGCTCCCAGCCGGATAGCTCCGGCTCGACGCCCGATCCCGTCTCGCAACGCCCGACGACCGTGAAGTCGAGCGGATCGTTCGTCGTCGCGAGCAGCTCGTAGTCCTCGCCGAATTCGAGGTCCTCGAACGTCGCGCCGGGCGCGAGCGGGATCCGGTCGGCGTCGAGGACGATGCGGCAGCCCGAGCGCCGCGCGATGTGCGCCGCGTCGACGCCGATCCCGTCGGAGATGTCGCACATCGCGGTCGCCACCTGCGCGAGCCGCCGTCCCTCGTCGACGCGTCGCGGCGGACGCGCGAGCCGTCCCTCGCGGAACGCGGCGCCGGCCGCGCCGAGCGGTCCCGTCACGACGACGGCGTCGCCCGGCCGCGCGCCGGAGCGACCCGGTATGCGCTCGCTGCGCCCGAGTGCCGTCACGCTGAGGACGACCTGCGGCGCGACCGTCGTGTCGCCGCCCCGCACCGGGACGCCGGCCTCGGCGAAGCCTTCGTACAGCTCGACCGCGTGCTCGAGGCCGGGTGCTGCGAGCGTGACGACGAGCGCGAGCGGTTCGGCGCCGCACGCAGCGAGGTCGCTGACGTTCACGGCCGCCGCACGGTAACCGAGCTCGTGCCACGACAGCATGTCGAAGCGAAAGTGCACGCCCTCGACGAGGGCGTCCTGCGTCACGACGAGGCCTTCGAATCCTTCCGCCGCCAGGTGGGCCGCGTCGTCCTCGACGCCGGCGATCAGCCCCCGCCGCTCGAGCTCGGCGAGCAGCTCGAGCTCCTTCACAGCTCCTCGATCCGCGTTCGCGCGTCGAGCTTCGCCGGGTCGAGCGCGTAGAGGGCGTCGTAGAGGAGCGCGTGGAACGTCCCCGGTCCGCCCGCCGTCGCGGCGGCGTCCTCGGCGGCGACACCGAGCGCGGCGAGCGCCTCGGCTGCGGCCTCGAGCGGCTCGTCGGGCTTGACGGCGAGGAAGCAGCCCGTGAGCGCGGTCGACATGCAGCCGGTGCCGGTCACGGTCGCGAGCAGCTCGTGGCCGTTCGCCACCGACAGGACGCGATCGCCGTCGCTCACGTGGTCGACCGGCCCGGTGACCGACGTGATGACCCCGAGTCGGCGCGCCGCCGTCCGGGCCAGCTCGGCGGGGTCGAGGCCCGCCACGATCGACTCGACGCCACGGACCTCGGCGTGCGCGCCGATCAGCGTCGACACCTCGCCCGCGTTGCCGCGCAGCACCGTGACGTCGACGATGTCGAGGATGCGCCGCGCGGTGAGCGTCCGGTACTCCGTCGCCCCGGCACCGACGGGGTCGAGCACGACCGGGATCTGCTTCGCCGTGGCCGCCCCGCCGGCCAGCAGCATCGACTCGATCCAGTGGCTTGCGAGCGTGCCGATGTTGAGAACGAGCGCCGACGCGATCCGCGTCATCTCCTCGACCTCCTCTGCGGCGTGCGCCATCACCGGCAGCCCGCCGAGCGCGAGGGTCGCGTTCGCCGTCTCGTTCATGACGACGTAGTTGGTGATGTTGTGGACGAGCGGCTTGCGCGCGCGGATCTCGGCGAGTGTGGCGGCCGCGGAGATCATCGGCGGATTCCGATCGCGTCGACCGGGCCGTCGCCGGCACCGACGTCGACGAGCCCCCGTGCGACGGCGAGGGACGCGGCGGCAGCGGCCCGGCGGGCGGCGTCCTCGAGCGTCTCTCCCCGTGCGAGCAGCGCCGCGAGCGTCGCCGAGTGCGTACAGCCGGCGCCGTGCGTCGCCGCGACGTCGTGGCGCTCGACCGGGATCTCGACATGCGTCACCCCGTCGAACAGATGGTCGATCGCGTCGTCCCCGTGGCCGCCGGTCACGATTACGGCGGGCGCTCCGAGCTCGTGCAGCCGTTCCGCGAGCTCGGCGCGGCTCCCGCCGCCGCCGGCGAGCGCGCGGGCCTCCAGCAGGTTCGGCGTCACGACCGTCGCCAGCGGGAAGAGCCGGTTGACGAGCGCCTCGACGGCGTCGTCCTCGAGTAGCTGCGCCCCGGAGCTCGCGACCATCACCGGGTCGACGACGAGCGGGACAGGCCGCCGCTCGAGATAGGCCGCGACGGTCTCGATCAGCGTTCGCGAGAAGAGCATCCCGGTCTTCGCGGCGTCGGCGCCGATGTCGTCGAGGACGGCGTCGAGCTGTGCGATCACGAATGCCGGCGGCAGCTCGTGGATCGCGGACACGCCGACGGTGTTCTGGGCGGTCAACGCGACAAGGACGCTCGAGCCGTGCACGCCTGCGGCTGCGAACGCCTTCAGGTCGGCCTGGATCCCGGCGCCGCCGCCGGAGTCGGAGGTGGCGATTGTGAGGGCCCGCGCGGTCAGTGTCGTCAGGATAGGTGTCCACAATTCGGGCGGTGCGTCTCGTGGCGTTCCTCGGTCTCCTCGGAGTCCAGCAGGCGGTCCCCGGCTCGCTCGTCCTCTCGCTGTCGGTGACCGTCGTCGCGGCGGCCGCCGGAGCGTGGGCGATCGCCGCCCTGCGACGGTGAGATTGCCGCCGGCGCTGGCCGCGAAGGCGACGACCGGCGTGCTCGCGCTGCTCGGCGAGCCGCCCGCGCGGGTGCTCGAGCTCGGGTTCGCCGGGATCCACGCGCTGCCGCTACGGCTCGCCGGCTTCGAGGTCGAGGTGCTCGACGACGATCCGCGCGCAGTCGAGCGCGCCGGCCCGGTCGTCGAGTCGGCGTCGGGACGCTACGACGC
>JAICLU010000134.1 GCA_025925195.1 Thermoleophilia bacterium | reverse complement strand
GGGCTACGCGGCGAACCCGCTCGAGGACGGATCGCTCGAGGAGTATCAGGTGCACGCCGTGCCGCTCACGACGATGACGGTCGGCGCGCTCAAGGACGTCGAGGGCGTCACGTCGCGCGAGGCCGAACGGTCGAAGAACATGTTCGCGCTCGGGCTGATGTCGTGGCTGTACGGGCGGCCGATCGAGCCGACGATCGAGTTCCTGAACGCGAAGTTCGCGGCGAAGCGGCCGGAGATCGCCGAGGCGAACATCAAGGCGCTGCACGCCGGGTTCGCGTTCGGCGAGACGACCGAGTCGTTCGCGGTCACGTACGAGATCAAGCCGGCGAAGCTCGCGCCCGGGACGTACCGCAACATCACGGGCAACCAGGCGCTGTCGTACGGCCTCGTCGCCGCGTCGAAGCTGTCGGGCTTGCCGCTCTTCCTCGGCGCGTACCCGATCACGCCGGCGAGCGCGATCCTCGAGGAGCTCGCTTCGTACAAGAACTTCGGCGTGCGGACGTTCCAGGCGGAGGACGAGATCGCCGCCGCGGGCGCCGCGGTCGGCGCGTCGTTCGGCGGCATGCTCGGGGTCACGACGTCGGCCGGGCCCGGTATCGCGCTGAAGGCCGAGACGATCGGGCTCGCGATCATGCTCGAGCTGCCGCTCGTGATCTGCGATATCCAGCGCGCGGGCCCCTCGACCGGCATGCCGACGAAGCCGGAGCAGACGGACCTCTTGATGGTGCTGTTCGGGCGCAACGGCGAATCGCCGGTGCCGGTCGTCGCCGCGTCGTCCCCGTCCGACTGCTTCCACGCCGCGATCGAAGCGTGCCGGATCGCGCTCAAGTACCGCACGCCGGTGTACCTGCTGAGCGACGCGTATCTCGCGAACGGCTCGGAGCCGTGGCTCCTACCCGAGGTCGAGTCGTTGCCCGACATCTCGACGACGTTCGCGACCGGGCCGAATGCCGATGGGGAGTTCCTGCCGTACCTGCGCGACGAGCAGACCCTCGCGCGGCCGTGGGCGCTGCCCGGCACGAAGGGCCTCGAGCATCGTGTCGGCGGATTGGAGAAGGCCGACCGCACGGGGAACATCTCGTACGACCCCGACAACCACGACCTGATGACGCGCCTACGCGCGCAGAAGGTTGCGGGGATCGCGGGCGACATCGACGAGCTCGTCGTCGACGATCCCGGCGGAGATGCGAAGGTGCTCGTGCTCGGCTGGGGCGGCACGTACGGGCCGATCGCGGCCGGCGTGCGCCGCGTGCGACACGGCGGCCGGTCGGTCGCGCAGGCGCACCTGCGTCATCTGAATCCGTTCCCGCGCAACACGGGCGAGGTGCTGCGGCGGTACGACAAGGTGCTGATCCCGGAGATGAACCTCGGACAGCTGCTGAAGCTCGTGCGCGCCGAGTTCCTCGTCGACGCCGTCGGCTACAACCGCGTTCGCGGCGTGCCGCTGCGCGCGGCGGAGGTCGCGGACGCGATCGAGGCCCTGGTAGACCAATAAGGATGGATCGATGAGCTCGATGAAGGACTACAAGACCGACCAGGAAGTGCGCTGGTGCCCGGGCTGCGGCGACTACGCGATCCTGGCGGCGATGCAGTCGTTCATGCCGGAGCTCGGCATCGAGCGCGAGAACACGGTGTTCGTCAGCGGCATCGGCTGCGCAGCACGGTTCCCGTACTACATGAACACGTACGGCATGCACTCGATCCACGGGCGCGCGCCGGCGATCGCGACGGGGCTCGCGAGCTCGCGGCCGGATCTGTCGGTGTGGGTCGTGACCGGCGACGGCGACGCGCTCTCGATCGGCGGCAACCATCTCATCCACGCCCTGCGCCGCAACGTGAACATCAAGATCCTGCTGTTCAACAACAAGATCTACGGATTGACGAAGGGCCAGTACTCACCGACGAGCGAGGTCGGCAAGGTGACGAAGTCGACGCCGATGGGCTCGCTCGACCATCCGTTCAACCCGCTGTCGCTCGCGATCGGTGCCGAAGCGACGTTCGTCGCGCGCGCGATCGACACGGACAAGGGCGGCATGACCGACGTCCTGCGCGCAGCCGCCGAGCATCGCGGGAGCGCGTTCGTCGAGATCTTCCAGAACTGCCCGATCTTCAACGACGATGCCTGGCAGTTCGTGCGCGACGACAAGGAGGGCGTCAACCGCATCGTGCTGCGCGACGGCGAGCCGATTCTGTGGGGCGCCGACCACGAGAAGGCTCTGCGGCAGCGCACGGACGGCTCGATCGAGGTCTGCGCCGCCTCCGATCCCGATGTTCTGGTGCACGACGCCTCGTCGGAGTCGTCGGCGCTCGCGTTCGCGCTCACGCGCGTGACGCAGGACTCGCACCACGGCACGCCGGTCGGCGTGTTCCGCAACGTGCAGCGGCCGGCGTACGACGACCTGATGTCGGCCCAGCTCGCGACTGCCGTCGAGCAGCGCGGTTCAGGCGATCTCGCGGCGCTGATGCACAGCGGCGAGACCTGGACGATCTCCTGATCCTCCCTACTGCTCGTCGATAGAGAAGTGAAAGTGGTCGCCGTGGGCGTGCACGTCGAGCACCTTGTCGCCGAGCACCGCGGCCGCCGTCTCGTCCAGGAATAGCGTCGCCTCGCCCTCGGAGACCGTCTCGTCGCCGGGCGACGGGGCCTCGGCCAGGTCGAAGTCGAGCGCGGTCTCGCCGTTCGACTGGGTCCCCGAGATGCGGAGCCCGGCTCCCGGGCCGGCGCCGCCGTCGGCCACGATCGATGCGATCGCTTCCTGCGCTTGTTCGGTGATCTTCAGCATTGATTTCGAGTCTCCCGGGTAGCGAGGTCTAAACGACGAAAGGGGTTTGCATCATGCTGGACGACATGCTCGGACGCACCAAGGTCGAGAGCCCGAAGGAGCTGTTCATCCACAACCTCGGCGCCTGCCTGACGATGGAGAACACGGTCGAGGAGATGCTCGGGAAGCTCATCGAGGAGGCCAACGACTCCGAGCTGAAGCAGAAGCTGCGCCACCACCGGGAGGAGACGCAGGCGCAGATCCGGAACCTCCACCAGGTCTTCCAGTCGATCGGCGAGGAGCCGAAGGAGCAGCCGTGCCCGGCGATCGAGGGCATCGAGAAGGAAGGCGAGACGAGCCTCAGGCTGACCGCCGACGAGCTGAACGATGCGGTGATCCTCGCCGGCTGCGCCGAGACCGAGCACCACGAGATCGCCGTCTACGAGAACCTCATCGTCCATGCGAACGCGCTGGGCCAGGAGGACGTGGTCGCGCTCCTGCAGGAGAACCTCGAGCAGGAGCAGCACACGCTCGGCGAGGTGCTCAAGGCGACGCTCAAGGACGCGCAGCGCTCGGGCGTCAAGGCGTAGCAGAGCGAATCGAAGGAAACCCCAGGCCGGGCGCGCCGCCGCCAGCGCGCCCGGCCTAGGCCGTTTGCCGAACCTCAGCCGAGGCCGCCGGGGAGGGGGACGCAAGCTCGAGAGCCGCCTCGAGTTGCGACCGGCGGAAAGGCTTCATTACGTGGGCAACGGGCTCGAGCTCACGAGTCTCCCTGCTCGGCCCGTCGATGCTCACGCAGAGGATCGGCAATTGCGGGAACCGGCGCCTCACGCCGCGGGCCAGCCGCAGGCCCGGACGCGATGCCGGTTCGAGCAGTACGACGTCGGGCTCTGCACCTTCGGTCCACTCGCGCGGGCCGATGGGTCGATGACCCAGCCGCAGGAGCAGGAGCTCGAGCAGCGACCGTGTCGCCGGGTCGGGGTCAACGATGAGCACGGTCGCCACAGAGCAAATATCGCCTTGACAAGCGGGAACAGCGGATGGCCGTGGTATGAAAAGCGTATGAACGGTTCCCGCATCCTCGTCGTCGACGACGACGACGACATCCGCGCCCTCGTCGCGACCCTGCTTCAGCGCTCCGGCGCCGAGGTACGGGAGGCGCCGAACGGCCGCGAGGGGCTCCGGGAGTTCCACTCCTGGCGCCCGGATCTCGTCGTGCTCGACGTCTCGATGCCGGAGCTCGACGGCTGGAACGTCCTCGAGCGGATCCGTGACATGTCGGAGATCCCCGTCCTCATGCTCACCGCCCGCGGCGACGAGCTCGAGCGCGTCCGCGGCCTCCAGGCCGGTGCCGACGACTACGTCGTCAAGCCGTTCGGCAAGCAGGAGCTCGTCGCCCGGGTCAACGCGCTCCTCCGCCGCGCCTCACGCGGCGGCCCCGTCGACGAGTCCGACACGTACGCCGACGCCTACCTGACGATCGACTGGAGCCAAGCCCGCGTCAACGTCGGCAACCGCGAGGTGCAGCTGACCCCGCTCGAGTTCCGGCTCCTCTCGACGTTCGTCCGGCATCCGCGGCAGGTCCTGAGCCGCGAACAGCTGCTCGAGCTCGTCTGGGGCGACGCGTTCGGCGTCGGCGGCGACCAGGTGAAGCTCTACGTCGGCTACCTCCGCCGCAAGCTCGACCCCGAGGCCGCCGAGTCGGTGCCGATCGAGACGGTCCGCGGCTTCGGCTACCGCTACCGAGCGCCGTCGTAGAGCTCTTTCACCTTCGCTGCGAGCTCCGCGGGTGAGAACGGCTTCTTGACGTAGGCGTCCGCGCCGGCGTCGTAGCCGCGCCGCACGTCCGATTCCTGCGCCTTCGCCGTCAACAGCATGACGCGCGTGTGCTCGAGCGCCTCGACACCGCGCATCGCCGTCAGAACCTCGATCCCGTCGAGGCCGGGCATGCCGACGTCGAGGACCGCGACCCGCGGCACGTGTTCCTCGGCGAGCGCGAGCGCCTCGATGCCGTTCCGGGCCGCGACGACCTCGAAGCCGTCCCGCTTCAGTCGCGTCGTCACGAGCAGGAGGATGTCGTCGTCGTCGTCCGCGACCAGCACCACGTCACTCATGCGGTCGATTCTGCCAGGGGGAGCTCGACGCGGAACACCGCGCCGCCACCCTCGCGGGGATGGGCCGAGATCCGGCCTCTGTGCGCCTCTGTGATCGCGTGCGCGATGAACAAGCCGAGGCCGGTACCCGGCACCTGCCGCTCGACAGCCGAGTCGGTGCGGTAGAAGCGCTCGAACACGCGCGCCGCCTCGTCCTCCTCGAACCCCATGCCGGTGTCGCAGATCTCGAGCACAGCCTGCCCGTCCTGCGAGACCTTGATCTCGACCCGCCCGCCGTCGGGGGTGAACTTGATCGCGTTCGAGACGAGATTGTCGAGGAGCTGGAAGATCCGGCCGCGGTCGGCCGCGACCGGCACCGCGGCACTGTCCGTCTCGACGACGAGCTCGAGGTCCTTCGCGTCGGCCCGCCCGCGCGCCTCCTGGGCCGTCTGCAGCACGAGCTCGTTCAGGTCGAGCACGGTCGACGCGAGCTCGAGGCGGCCCGACTGCAGCCGGGCGACGAAGAGCAGGTCGTCGACGAGCCGCAGCAGCCGCTGCGAGCTGCGCGCCACGACCTCGAGGTACGAGCGCCGCTCGGAATCGAGATCCTCGTCGAGGCCGTCGTCGAGCGCGAGCTCGACGTATCCCATGATCGACGTCAGCGGCGTCCGCAGGTCGTGCGAGATCAGCGCGACGAACTCGTCCTTCATGCGATCGGCCTCGAGAAGCCGTTCGTTCTGCGCCGCGAGCAGCCGCTGCGCCTGCTCGGCGTCGGCGCGGGCGGAGCGCTCGCGCGCGCGAATCCGCTCGAGTGCGCGCAGGATCCCGAGCAGGCGCAGTACGACGACGACCGAGATGACGGCCGAGGCGGCGACGACAGCCGGGATCGACACCGCGATCCCGCGCAAGTGCTGGATCAGCAGCACCGCAGGCGACGTCAGCAGCGCCGCCGTCAACAGCACGATCCGGCTCGTGCTGATGCGATGACGGCCGGCGGGACGCCGCGTCGGCTGTGAGAGCTCGCGCATCGACGGGTGCAGAGCGGCGCCCGCCCACAGGACGTAGGAGAGAAGCCAGCCGGCATCGATCCAGTCGCCGCTTCGGTACGAAGTCGGGCCGACGCCGTACACCTCGTCGGCCAAGAGCAGCAGCGCGACGCTGCCGACGAGCATGAAGAACGACGGCGTGCGCCACGCGGCCGAGACGAAGAACCCGACGAAGCCCGCCAGCAGGATGACGTCCATCACGGGATACGCGGCGGTGACGGCCCGCTCGATCGTGCTGCCCGGACCGTCGACGATCCGGTCGAGCACGAACACCCACTGGACGAGCATGAACGCAAAGGTCAGGATCGCGGCGTCGCCGAGCGCCGCGAGCCGCCGGTGCCCGCCGGCGGCGAACAGCAGCAGCAACAGTCCCGCTGCGATCAGCGGATACGCGCTCAGGTAGAACCAATCGGCGACTGACGGGACGGGCGGGTCGACGAGGACGTTGAAGATGACGTCCGCGATCGCCGAGCAGACGTTGCCCGCCGCGAACAGCAGCCATGGCGCGCGGCGCGACGGCCGGTGGACGAACGCCCCGTACGCGATCGCGAACGACGAGCCGATCCCGATCACGTCGTAGATGACCGACTGCGCGCTACCGCGCGGCACGAGGAAGTAGATGCCGACCAGGACGGCGCCGGCGCCGACCCAGAGCTCGCTGCTGCGACTACGCCAGAAGACCATGGATCGCCGCGGCCACCTCGTCGGGCCGGTCCTCCTGCAGGAAGTGCGACGCGCCCTCGATCGTAACGAGGTTGCGCGCACCGGGAATCGTGCCGGCGAGAGCCTCGGCGATCGCGACGGGCAGCACGCGATCGTCGGCGCCCCAGACGATGACGGTCGGCTTGTCCCAGCGCCGCAGCGCGTCGGCGACGCGGTTCATCGGCTCCGTGTTCGGATGCTCGGGATCGGTCGGGACGAGCTCTGGGAATGCGAGCACGCCCGCCTTCGATTCCGGTGTCGGGAAGCAGCCGTCGTACGCCGCCCGCGTCTCGTCGGACAGGCCCTGCGAGGTACCCGCCTCGACGAGCCGGCCGACATCGAGCCCGCCGCCGGCCTCGCGGACGACTGCGCGGAAGCGCAGCCACGTCTCGCTCGGCGCACGCCCGCCGCCGATGCCGGTGTTGAGGATCGCAAGCCGGCCGACGCGCTCCTCGTGCTCCACCGCGAATCGCAGCCCGATCGGGCCGCCCCAGTCGTGCACGACGAGCGTGATGTCACGCAGGTCGAGCTCCTCGACGAGCCGCACGATCGACTCGACGTGCCGGTCATACGAGTACCAGTCGATCTCCTCGGGCTTGTCGGAGCGGCCGAACCCGATCAGATCCGGAGCGACCTTGCGGCCGGGTAGCTGCGGGATCACCTTCCGCCAGAGGTACGACCAGGTGGGCTCGCCGTGCAGCAGCAGCACCGGCGCGCCCTCGCCCTCGTCGACGTAGTGCATCTGCAGTTCCTCGACTTCGAGGAAGGCCATGCGCATATCTTGCTCCGTGGCCACGCCGCCGTGGGAGCGAATCGACGCGCGGCGCCTGGCGCGCAGCCATCTCGACGAGCCGGCGCCCTCCGCCCGGGTGCTCGACGTGACCCGGGATATCCTCGGCGTGCACGCACAGCTGACGACCGGCGCGATCCTCGCGCTGTCCG
>JAICLU010000043.1 GCA_025925195.1 Thermoleophilia bacterium | reverse complement strand
CTTCATCGGCATGAGCCTCGCGGTGCGCGGCAACGTCCGCACCGCGGCCGCGGCGAAGAACGGCTCGCTCCCGGCCGCGCTGAAGGTCGCGTTCCGCACCGGCGGCATCGCGGGGATGTTCACCGTCGGCCTGGGCCTGCTCGGGGCGACGATCATCATCATGGTCTTCCAGAACAGCGCGACCGCGATCCTCGTGGGGTTCAGCTTCGGCGGGTCGCTCCTCGCGCTGTTCATGCGCGTCGGCGGCGGCATCTTCACGAAGGCCGCCGACGTCGGCGCCGACCTCGTCGGCAAGGTCGAGCAGGGCATCCCCGAGGACGACCCGCGCAACCCGGCGACGATCGCGGACAACGTCGGCGACAACGTCGGTGACTGCGCCGGCATGGCGGCCGACCTGTTCGAGACGTACGCCGTCACGGCCGTGGCCGTCATGCTGCTCGCCACGGTCGGCGGCGCGGCGACGACGGGAACCCGTCTCTGGCTCTATCCGCTCGCGATCGGCGGCCTGTCGATCCTCACGTCGATCATCGGCGCGCAGTTCGCGCGCGTCCGCGACGGCGGCAACGTCATGAACGCGCTCTACCGCAGCGTCCTCGTCGCGACGGTGCTCAGCGCGCTCGGCTTCATCCCGATCACGATGGGCTTCGACACGACCGGCAAGTTCAGCTTCTGGCACCTCTATATCGCGGCGCTCGTCGGCCTGATCGTCACGTTCCTGCTCGTCGCGATCACCGAGTACTACACGGGCAGTCGCTGGAACCCGGTGAAGGCGATCGCGCGCGCGTCCGAGACCGGCCACGCGACGAACATCATCGAAGGCCTCGCGATCGGCATGCAGGCGACTGCGGTGCCGGTGGTCGTCATCGCCGCCGGCATCCTCGTCGCGAACCACGTCGCCGGCCTGTTCGGCATCGGCGTCGCGGTCATGGCGCAGCTGTCGATGACCGGCCTGATCGTGGCCCTCGACGCGTACGGCCCGGTGACCGACAACGCGGGCGGCATCGCCGAGATGGCCGACCTGCCGCCTGAGGTTCGCGCGATCACCGACCCGCTCGACGCCGTCGGCAACACGACGAAGGCCGTCACGAAGGGCTACGCGATCGGCTCCGCCGCGCTCGCCGCGCTCGTCCTGTTCGGCTCGTACGCCGACGGGATCCACACGCAGTCCAAGGCGGGCTCGTCGCTCTCGACCCTGACGTTCGATCTGTCGAACGCATGGGTGATCGCGGGCCTGCTGATCGGCGGCCTGATGCCGTTCCTGTTCGCGTCGCTCGCGATGCAGGCGGTCGGCCGCGTCGGCGGCGAGGTCGTCGTCGAGGTGCGGCGGCAGTTCGCCGAGAACCCGGGGATCATGGAGGGCACGTCGCGCCCGGAGTACGGACGCGCGATCGACATCGTCACGAAGTCGGCGCTCCGCAGCATGCTGCTGCCGGCCCTCGTGCCGATCGCGATCCCGATCATCGTCGGCTGCATCAGCGCCCGCATGCTCGGCGGCCTGCTGATCGGCACGATCGTCACCGGCCTGTTCCTCGCGATCGCGATGACCGCGGGCGGCGGCGCCTGGGACAACGCGAAGAAGCTGATCGAGGACGGCGCCCACGGCGGCAAGGGCTCGGAGGCGCACGCCGCATCGGTCACGGGCGACACGGTCGGCGACCCGTACAAGGACACCGCCGGCCCGGCGATCAACCCGATGATCAAGATCGCGAACATCGTCGCGATCCTCATCATCCCGCTCATCATCTCGATTCACGGCTAGGACGGCGCGGAGGTCGCGGCGTACGCTTGCGGGCGTGCGTCGCGACCTTCTCGTCGGTGTTCCGGCCTCGGCGGGCGCCGTCACGCTCGTCAGCGCCCTCGTCGCGCTGCTCGACCCGCATGTGCCGGTCCTGTCGCTCGGGGTGCTCTACGTCTTCGCCGTGCTGCCCGTGGCCGTGCTCTGGGGCACGTCGCTCGCCCTCGTCGTCTCGGTCGCGAGCATGCTCGCCTTCAACTGGTTCTTCCTGCCGCCGACGCACACGTTCCAGCTTCGCGACGGCGCCAACTGGCTCGCGCTCGCCGTCTACTGCGGGACGGCGGTCGTCGTCGGCTTCCTCGCGGCGCGGGCGCGCCGGCGGAGCGCCGACGCCGAGCAGCGGCGGCGCGAGGCGAACGTCCTCGCGGAGGCGGCCGCCGATCTCCTCCACGGCACGCCGCAGGAGCGCGCGCTCGAGCGGCTTGCAGAGCCGCTCGCGGCGGCGCTCGGCGTCGATGCGCTGCGGCTCGAGCCCGGTGCGCGCGAGCCGGATCCCGGCGAGCGAGCCGTCGCCGTCACAGCTGTCGGCAAGACGGTGGCGACGCTGCTGGTCGACGAGCAGCTCCAGGTGGATGAGGCCGCATCGGCGCGGCTGCTCCCTGCGCTCGGCGCCGTCTTCTCGGTCAACGAGGACGCGCTCGAGGCGGAGGCCCTGCGCCGCAGCGACACACTGAAGACCGCGCTCCTGCGCTCGGTCTCGCACGACCTCCGGTCGCCGCTCACCGCGATCCTCGCCGCTGCGGGCGCGTTGACCAACGACGACTTGACGCTCGACGCGGCCGACCGCGCCGACCTGTCGCACGCGATCCGGCAGGAGGCGGAACGTTTGAACCGGGTCGTCGGCGATCTGCTCGACCTGTCGCGCCTCGAAGCGGGCGCCGCTGAGCCGCACCTCGAGCTGTGGTCGGCGGACGAGCTCGTCGGACAGGCGTTCGACGGCGATCCGCGCGTGCAGGTCGAGCTCGACGACGCGGCGCCGCCTGTCAGCGTCGACGGCGCCCAGGTCGAGCGTGCGCTCGCCAACCTGATCGGAAACGCGCTGAAGTTCTCGCCACCGGCCTCGACCGTGGTCGTACGGGTCGAGCACGGCGTGACCGAGCTGCGCATCCACGTGCTCGACCGCGGCCCCGGCATCGGCGGGCTCGAGCGCGATCTGCTCTTCGAGCCGTTCCGCGGCGGCGGCGGGCTCGGGCTTGCGATCGCGCGCGGCTTCGCCGAGGTCAACGGCGGCCACGTCTGGGCGCAGGACGATCCGGCCGGCGGTCATTTCGTGCTCGCGCTGCCCACGGCGGCCCCGTGACGCGCGTCCTCGTCGTCGACGACGAGCCGCAGATCCTCCGTGCGCTGCGAACGAGCCTGCGCGGCGCCGGTTACGACGTCGACGCGGTCGAGACGGCCGAGGCCGCGCTGACGGCGGCCGCGCTCAACCCGCCCGACGCGGTGATCCTCGACCTCGTCCTGCCGGACGGCCGCGGCACCGACGTCTGCCGGGAGCTGCGCTCGTGGAGCACCGTGCCGGTGATCGTCCTGTCGGTCGTCGGCGACGAGACCGAGAAGGTGGCGGCGCTGGACGCGGGCGCCGACGACTACGTCACGAAGCCGTTCGGGATCGACGAGCTGCTCGCCCGGCTACGCGCCGCACTGCGGCGGGGGGAGCCGTCCGGCGACCCGGTGATCGAGATCGGCGAGCTGCGCATCGACCTCGAGAAGCAGGCGGTCTCGGTCGACGGCAAGGCGGTCCAGTTGACGCCGCTCGAGTTCGGGCTGCTGCGCGCGCTCGCACGCGCCCCCGGCAAGCTGATGACCCACACCGTTTTGCTGCGGGAGGTCTGGGGGCAGGCGTACGGCGACGAGTCGCACTACCTGCACGTCTACGTCTCGCAGTTGCGCCGGAAGCTCGAAGCAGATCCCGCGCGCCCCCGGTACATCGTCACCGTTCCCGGCGCCGGCTACCGGCTCGTCGAGTCGCCTTGAGATCTTCCTGAGGCGCGCGCCGGAATCCTGAGGTCGACTTGACGCAGGCGTGCGTACGTTCGCGATGTGGCGAGCTACGCGCACAATCTCGACCTCCCGCGCCCGTACCGCGCGGCCGCCCCACTTGTCGCGCTCGCCCTCGCCGCTGCGCTCTTCGACGTCGACCCGCGACTGCCGTGGCTCGTCGGCGTTCTCGGCGCGCTGTTCTTCGCGACCGCGGGCCTGCTTCGCGCCGCGCGCGCCCGGCACGAGCTGGCGGCGGTGCGCCGCACCGCCGACCGCCTGATCGTCCACGAGCCGCGGAGCCACGACGCGTCGGAGCTCGTGCGCTGGCGCTGCGACGAGCTCGTCTCGACCGGTTCGCGGCAGGCGCTGCGCCGAGAGATCGAGCGGACGCTGGCCGCAGCCGATCCGCACACGCTGCCCGGCGCGTCGCCGTTGCGGCGCCGGGCGGTCCGCGCGAACGAGTCGGCGCTCCGCGAGCTTGCAGCGCGTGTCGGCAGCGGACGCCCGGTCAGCGCCCGCGGGATTCTGCTCACGCAGGCGTTGTTGCGCGACGGCGCGAGCCCGCTCTACGCCGAGGACGCCGAGCTGCTGCTTCCGCGCGCACTCGCCCGAGTCGCGGGGGCGCTGGAGCCATGAGCGAGGTGCTGGAGCCTCGGCGGCGCGTGCGCCGGCTCGTCGTCGGGCGCCCGATGCAAAGCCGCCAGCTCGAGGAGACGCTGCTTCCCAAGTTCCTCGCGCTGCCGATCTTCGCGTCCGATCCGCTGTCGTCGGTCGCGTACGCGACCGAGTCCGCTCTCGTCGTGCTCGTGGCGGTCTCGGCGGCGTCGGCGCACCTCGTTCTTCCTATCTCGCTCGCAATTGCCGCGCTGCTCGCGATCGTCGTCGTGTCGTACATGCAGACCGTGCTCGCGTACGAGACGAGCGGTGGCGCCTACGTCGTCGCCCGGGAGAACCTCGGAACGCTGCCGAGTCTCGTGGCGGCGGCCGCGCTGCTCACCGACTACGTGCTGACCGTGGCAGTCTCGATCTCGGCGGGGATCTTCGCGATCACGTCGTTCGTGCCGTCGCTCGGCACGCACAAGGTCGCGCTGTCGCTCGGATGCCTCGTGTTGATCGTGCTCGCGAACCTGCGCGGCGTCCGGGAGTCGGGCCTGATCTTCGCGCTGCCGACGTACCTGTTCGTCCTGTCGATCGCGGCGCTCGTCGTCGGCGGCGTGGCTCAGATCGCCGCGGGCCACCTCGACCACGCGGTGACCCCGCATGCGCTGCCGGAGGGGACCGGCGCGATCACCGCGTTCGTGCTCCTGCGGGCCTTTTCGTCGGGATCGACGGCGTTGACCGGCGTGGAGGCGATCGCGAACGGCGTCAACGCGTTCCGCCGGCCGCACGGTCGCAACGCGGCCGTGACGCTGGGCGCGCTCGGGACGATCGCGATCGGGCTGTTCGTCGGCGTCTCCTTCGTGGCGGTGCACGCGCACGCACGGCCGAGCGCGACCGCCTCCGTCGTCTCCCAGGTCGCGAGGGCGGTGTTCCCGCCCGGATCGCGCACGGCATTCATGTACTACGCGGTTCAGATCCTCACGCTCGTCGTGCTGATCTTTGCCGCGAACACGAGCTTCCAGGGGTTCCCGCGGCTCTCGGCGCTGCTGGCCCGCGACCGTTTCGCGCCCCGCCAGTTCTCGAATCTCGGCGACCGGCTCGTCTTCTCGAACGGGATGGTGGTGCTCGCCGTCGTCGCCGGGTTGCTCCTCTGGATCTACGGCGCGAGCACGAACGGTCTCATCCACCTCTACGTGATCGGCGTGTTCACTGCCTTCACGCTCTCGCAGGCGGGGATGGTGCGGCACTGGTTTCGGCGGGGCGGGGGCCACTGGCGACTCAAGGCGGTGGTCAACGGGATCGGCGCGGCCGCGACCGGTGCGGTGACGCTCGTCGTCGTCTGGACGAAGTTCGCGGAGGGTGCGTGGCTCGTCACGGTTGCGATCCCCGTGCTCGTGGTCGCGATGTTGGCCATCAGGCGCCACTACGAGACTCTCGGCCGGCGGCTGCGCGCCGGCGCCGCAGCCGTCGCCGCGGCGCCGCTGGCCTCGAACCGGTCGATCGTCCTCGTCGAGTCGATCGACGCTGCCTCGGAGAGCGCGTGGCGGCTGGCGCACCGTCTCGGCGACGACGTTCGCGCGGTCCACGTCCCGGTGCGCGGCACCGATCCGGGCATCCGGCCGCGCTGGTTCCGCCGCGTCGACGTGCCGCTCGAACGCCTCGATCCCTCGCACGGCCTCAGCGAAGCCGTCCTGAACGAGGTCTGGAGGCTACCGCGCAGCGAGTCGCAGTTCGTCACGGTCTTCGTGCCCGAGCTGTTCGCGCACGCGTCGCTGGTCGAGCAGGCGAAGCGGCCACGGGAGCTCGCGCTGAAGCTTCGACTGCTCGGTGAGCCGGGAGTCGTCGTCGCGGCAGTCCCGGCGCTCGCCGGCAGCGATCCGCAGCCGCCGGCTCGCGTGTTCGCGCGGGTCCTCGTGTCCGGCGTCAACGCGCCCACGATGCGCGCGGTCAACTATGCGAGCACCTTGCCGTTCGACGACGTCCGCGCGGTCCACTTCGCATTCGACGACGGGGATGCTGGGGAGATCCGCGACGACTGGGCGCGGCACGGGCCGCGAATCCCACTCGAGATCGTCGACGCCCCGTACCGCGATCTCGGCTCGCCGCTCCTCTCGAGCCTGCGTGAGCTGACCGCGGAGCCCGGCACGCTCGTGCTCGTGTTGATGCCGGAGCTCGTCACGCGCGGCTGGCGGCGCCTCCTCCACAACCAGCGTGCGCTGTACGTCAAACGCCTACTCCTGTTCGAACCGAACGTCGTCCTGGCCGCGGTCCCGTACCAAGTCCTCCGCTGACCCGATTACAGTCCCGGCGTGCCGCGGCGGCGCCAGCAGCAGGGACTCGAACGCGTTCTCGGAGCGAACGCGCTCTTTGCGACGGCGTACGGCAACGTCGGCTCGTCGATCTACTACGCGCTCGGCCTGACGGCCGGGATCGCGCTCGGCCTGACGCCGCTCGTCTTCATCATCAGCGGCATCATCTTCGCGTGCACCGCCGCGACGTACGCGGAGGGGACGGTGCGGTATCCCGAAGCCGGCGGCTCGTCGAGCTTCGCGCGGCACGCGTTCAACGAGCTCGTGTCGTTCGGGGCGGCCTGGGCGCAGATGCTCAACTACGTGATCACCGTCGCGATCTCGGTGATCTTCGTCCCGCACTACCTGTCGATCTTCTGGGAGCCGTTGAAGACGAATCCGTGGGACATCATCGTCGGCATCGCGCTCACGTGGCTGCTCGTCCTGATCAACGTGATCGGCGTCAAGGAGGCCGCGAACCTCAACATCTTCCTCGCGGTCGTCGACTTCGCGACGCAGCTGCTGCTCGTCGCGGCGGGTTTCTTCCTCATCTTCTCGCCGCACGTGCTGCAGGCGAACATCCACTTCGGCACGGCGCCGACCTGGGGAAGCTTCGCACTGGCGATCCCGGTGGCGATGATCGCGTACACGGGCATCGAGACCGTGTCGAACCTCGCGGAGGAGGCGCGCGACCCGGTGCGGTCGATCCCGCGCTCGATCAAGCTCGTCGCGATCGCCGTCTTCGCGATCTACTTCACGCTGCCGTGGATCGCGCTGTCGGCGATGCCGGTCGTGCAACACGGCACGCATTACGTGACGCAGCTCGGCCAGAACCCGCCGGGCGGCTTCAAGAACGATCCGGTCCTCGGGCTCGTCAAGAACCTCGGCATCCACGGGACCGTGTTGAAGATCGCGGAGTACTACGTCGGGATCCTCGCCGCGACGATCCTCTTCATCGCGACGAACGCCGGCGTCATCGGCGCGTCGCGCATCACCTATTCGATGGCGTCGTACCGGCAACTGCCGGAGATCTTCCGCCGGCTGCACCCGCGCCTCAAGACACCGTGGCTGTCGCTGATCGTGTTCGCGGGGGTCGCACCGACGCTGTTCCTGCTGACGGGACAGGTCGACTTCCTCGGCCGCATGTACGCGTTCGGCGCGATGTTGTCGTTCACGATCGCGCACGCGGCTGTGATCACGTTGCGCGTTCGCAACCCCGACGAGGAGTCGGGCTGGCGCGCGCGGCCCAGCATCGGTCGGTGGCCGCTCTTCGCGATCCTCGGCGGCATCGGGACAGGCGCCGCGTGGCTCGTCGTCGTCGCGCAGGACGCGCCGACGCGCTACGCCGGCCTGGCGTGGCTCGCCGCCGGCTTCGTCTTCTACCCGCTCTATCGCCGTCGGCTCGGCGAGCCGCTGCGGGCAACCGTGCGCGCGCCGATCGTCATCACGGCGGGCTCGCTCGAGTACTCGAACATCCTCGTCCCGGTCGCGCCCGGCTACCCGTCCGACGAGGCAATGGACGTCGCCTGCCGGCTCGCACGCGAGCGCCGCTCGCGCATCGTCGCGATGACGGTCGTCATGGTCCCGCTCGAGCTGCCGCTCGACGCGTATCTGCCCGAGCAGGTCGAGGAGGCGAACGAGCAGCTCGACGAGGCCCGGGCGATCGGCGAGTCGTACGGCGTCGGCGTCACGACGAGAATCGTCCGCGAGCGGAACCCGGGCCGTGCGATCGTCGACGAGGCCGTGCGCCGTCGGGCGGAGATCATCGTGATGGGCGGGCCTCGCCGGATCCGCCTCCAGGCCGGGCGGCGGGCGATCTTCGGCGATACCGTCGACTTCGTGCTCAAGCATGCACCGTGCCGTGTGATGGTCGCAGCCGGAAAAGCGGCGGCGGCATGACGACGACGTACCGGCGGCTCGTACTCGTGTTCGGGATCGTCGCGGTCCTGCTCGGCGTCGCGATGCTCGTGCAAACCGCCCGGCACGGGGGCGGCACGCTCGGGTACGCGATCGGCGGCCTGTTCATCGCCCTCGGCACCGCCCGGCTCTACATTCTCCGGAAGACGTAGTGGCCAAGAAACTGCCGAAGCTCCAGCGGGAGCTCGACGCCCCGGCGCTCGCCTCGGTTGCATACGGCGAGATCGCCTCGTCGATCTACTTCGCCCTCGGGCTGATCGCGCTGCACGCGCTCGGGTTCACACCGGTCGTGCTCGGCGTGATGGGGCTTCTGTTCCTCATCGTCGCGCTCTCGTACGCCGAGGGAACGGCGTCGATCCGTGAGACGGGTGGCGCCGCGACCTTCGTCCGCGTCGCGTTTAACGACCTCGCCGGGTTCCTGACCGGTTGGGCGCTCTTCCTCGACTACCTGATCGTCATGGCGCTGTCGGCGCTCTTCGTCCCGCACTACCTCGGCATCGCGCTCGGCATCCACTCGATCGCGAGCCGGCCGGGCGACGTCATCTTCGCGTGCGTGCTCGTCGCTGCGATCGCAGGATCGCGGCTGCTGCGGCGACCGCTCGTGCACACCGTCGGCGTCGTCGTCCCGATCCTCGACCTCGTGACGCAGCTGCTGCTCGTCGGGCTCGGCTTTGCGCTCCTCTTCTCCGGCAGCGCGCTGACGCGCGGGATGTCGCTCGGCACGCAGCCGTCGTGGCACGAGGTCGCGTTCGCGCTGCCGCTCGCGATGCTCGCCTATACGGGCCTCGAGACGGTCGCGAACTACGCGGAGGAGGTGCGGCGACCGGGCCGCGACCTGCCGCGCAGCCTGTTCAGCGCGATCGGGCTCGTCGTCGTCATCTACGTCCTGATTGCGCTCGTGGGTCTCTCCGCGTTCCCGTCCGACACGGGGACGACGGCGCTCGGCACCGACTGGATCCGTGCGCCGCTGATGGGGATCGTCGCGGCGCTCGGAACGCACGTGCCGGGCTGGGCCGACGAGACGCTTCGCATCTACGTCGGCCTGACGGCTTCGCTGATCCTGATCGCCGCCGCGACGACGTCGATCTCCGGATTCGGACGACTCGCGTACTCGCTCGGCGAACACGGCCAGCTGCCCGCCGCGTTCGGCAGGCTGCATCGGCGCACGCTCGTCGCGCCGATCTCGGTGCTCGCCGCCGGCGGCATCGCGATCCTCCTCCTGATCGTCACCTCCTTCGGGCACGCGGTGACGTTCCTCGCGTCGCTCTTCAGCTTCGGTGTGCTGCTCGCGTTCACGGCCGCGCAGCTCGCGGTGATCCGCCTGCGCGTCACGCAGCCGCAGCTGCGGCGTCCGTTCCGGGTCCCGCTCGGGATCCCCTGGCGCGGCGCCGTGCTGCCGCTGCCCGCGCTCGTCGGCGGCGCGCTGACGACGGCCGTGTTCGTCGTCGCGATGGTGACCCACAGCGGCGCCCGCTACGGCGGCCCCGTCTGGCTGCTCGCCGGCGTCGGCGTCTACGTCGCGGTCCGGCGCAGCCGCGGCGCCGGCCTGCTCGAGCACGTCGTCGCAGCCGACGAGCAGCCGCTGCCCGGCGCCGACTTCCAGCGGATCCTCGTGCCGATGAAGCTGGGGGAGATCGGCGAGGAGATGGTGGCGACGGCCGTCCGGCTCGCCGAGGAGCGCGGCGCGACGGTCGAGGCGCTCTACGTGCTCAAGGTGCCGCTCGACCAGCCGCTCGACGCGCCGCTCTACGACCTCGAGGAGCAGGCTGCTGCCTCGCTGGCCGAGGCGCACGCGCTCGGCGCCGACCACGGGGTCCAGGTGACCGGCCGCACGATCCGCGCGCGGTCGATCGGCGACGCGATCGTCGAGGCGGCGGGCGACAGCGACGTCGACCTGATCGTCCTCGGCTCGTCGCCGCGCTGGCGGCGGCAGTCGCGCTTCTTCTCGCCGACCGTCGACTACGTCCTGCGGAAGGCGAACGCGGAGGTCCTCATCGTCGCGTTCCCCCAGGGCGTCCTCGAGGGCTAACCTGCGCACGTGGCGAACGCGCTGATCATCGGCTGCGGCCGCGTGGGGTCGACGCTCGCGCTCCAGCTCCAGAAAGAGGGCTGGGACGTGACCGTGATCGACGAGAGCGAGGACGCGCTGTCGCGCCTCGGTGAGAACTGGCCCGGCCGGTTCGTCGTCGGCCACGGGATGGACACCGACCTGCTGCGCGAGGCGGGCATAGAGGACGCCGACGCGGTCGTCGCGTCGACCGACGGCGACAACACGAACATCATCATCGGCCAGGTGGCGCAGAAGCGGTTCGGGATCCAGTGCGTCGTCGCGCGCATCCTCGACCCGGCGCGCGCGAAGTTCTACGCCGATCGCGGCCTGCGCACCGTCTGTCCGACGAAGACGGCGATCGACGCGCTCACCGACGCGGTCCGCGCCTGCGACGTGAACCTCCCCGGGGTGACCGCCTGATGTACGTCGTGATCGCGGGCGGCGGCAAGGTCGGCGCGAACGTCGCGCGCTCGCTGCTGCGGCTCGGGCACGAGGTGACGCTGATCGAGCAGCGGCGCGACCGGTTCGATCGCCTCGAGGAGGAGTTCGAGCATCAGGTGCAGCGCGGCGACGCGACCGAGCTCTTCGTGCTCGAGCGTGCCGGCATCGGCCGTCCCCCCGACATCGTGCTCGCGCTGACCGGCGACGACGAGGACAACATGGTGATCGGCCAGCTCGCGAAGGAGCGCTACGGGGTCGAGAAGGTGATCGCGCGCGTCAACGATCCGCGCAACCAGGCGCATTTCGACCTGCTCGGCATCTCGCCGACGGTGTGCGCGACGTCGAGCATCATGGCGCTCGTCGAGCACGAGGTGCCCGAGCACGACCTGATCCACCTGCTCGAGCTGCGCAAGGAGAACCTGGAGATCGTCGAGGTGCAGATCGACCGAGACTCGCCGTCCGCCGGCAAGCGCGTCGAGGGGCTGAAGCTTCCCGAGGGCGCCCGGCTGATCTCGGTTATGCGCGCCGGCCAGGCCGAGATCGCGGTCGGCTCGACGACGCTCGAGGCGGGCGACCAGGTGCTGGCGATCCTCGAGCCCGGCAAGGAGGACGAGCTCCGCCGGGTTTTGCTCAAGCGCTAGCCGAGCAAGCTTTTCGAGGTGCGGGGCGTCCTGGCAAGCATGGGAATCGTCCGCGTGACGGCTGTCGCGCTCGTGGCGCTCGGGCTCGGGATCTGGGTCGGCACGGCGAGTGGCCGCGGGGCGGCGTCGCCGAGCGGCCACGACTGGCCGCGGTTCGGCTGGTCGCCCGCCCGAAGCAGCGCGCCGACCTTCGCGACCGGCATCACGGCGGCGAAGCTCGGGTCGCTGCACCGCCAGCAGGTGCAGCTCGACGGGACGGCCGACTCGTCCCCGATCTACCTCCACGCCGTGCAGGTGGGCGGCTCGCTGCACGACGTCTTCTTCGTCACGACGACGTACGGCAAGACGCTCGCGATCGACGCCGAATCGGGGACGATCCTCTGGCGGTTCACGCCGCCCGGCTATTCGTCGTGGGCGGGGAGCGCGCAGATCACGACTGCGACGCCGGTCGCGGATCCGGGCCGCTCGGCGATCTACGCCGCGTCGCCCGGCGGCGTCATTTACAAGCTCTCGATCGCCGACGGCCACGCGATGTGGGGGGTCTCGATCACGCGGCTGCCGTCGCGCGAGAAGATCGCGTCGTCGCTCAACTTCTTCGACGGTCACGTGATCGCGACGACGGGTGGGTACATCGGCGACGCGCCGCCGTACCAGGGGCACGTCGCGATCATCTCGCCGTCGGGCCGGCTGCTGCATGTCTGGAACTCGCTCTGCTCGAACCGGCGCGGGCTGATCGCCCCGGCGAGCTGCGGCGCGAGCGACTCCGCGATCTGGGGCCGCGCGGGCGCGGTCGTCGACCCGGCGAACGGGCAGCTACTCGTCGCGACCGGGAATGCGCCGTGGAACGGCCGTACGAACTGGGGCGACGCGACGCTTCGCCTCGACCCGAATGCGACGCGGTTCCTCGGCAACTACACGCCTGCGAACACCGAGCAGCTGAACGCGAGCGACACCGACATCGGGTCGACGTCGCCGGTGCTGCTCGGCGCCGGCTATATCGCGCAGGGCGGCAAGGACGGCAAGATCCGGCTGCTGACGACGCGCCGGATGAGCGGCACGCGTCCCCACCGCGGCGGCGAGCTGCAGATCGTCTCGACGCCGTCCGGCACGGATCTGTTCACGGCGCCTGCCGTGCTGCACACGAAAGCGGCGACGTGGATGTTCGCCGCCGACAACGGCGGCACGGCCGCCTACCGCTTCCGCAACGGCCATCTGGCGATCGCGTGGCGCAACGGAACGGGCGGGACGAGCCCGGTCGTCGCGGGCGGTCTCCTGTGGGTGTACAACCCCGGCGGCGGGGTGAACGTCTACACGCCCTTCAGTGGACGCCGCGTCGGAACGCTCGCGACCGGCGGCGGCCACTGGAACAGCCCGATCGTCGTCGACGGTCGTGTCGCGCTCCCCGAGGGGAACGCGAACGACCACGCGACGAGCGGCGTGCTCGACATCTGGCGCTAACCCGCGCGGCGGCGGCGCACCTGCGGCGCCTGCTGACCGAGCGCGGCGTACGCGATCGCCTGCAGCGACTCGTTCAGGTTCGCGAGCTCGCGCGTCAGCCGGAGGAAACCGTCGTCGTTCTCGGCCCGGCGGTTCAGCCGCGCGAGCTCGTCCCCGATCCGGTCGAGCCGCTCGAGCAGAACGTCGAACCGCCGGTCGGACAGGTCGTTTCGTTCCATGCCCGAATTGTAGAGCTGCCGCCCCCGCGAGACACGTCCGGTGCCAGGCCCCGTTACGGGAGTGTCACGAGTTGCTCGCGAGAGCGCACGAGCGTGACGCCGTCGCCGAGCGTCCGCCGGACGTCGTCGAGTGTGCCCGCGGTCTCCACGAGCCGGGCGACGCCCGCGTGCGCGAGCGCGATGTCCACGAGCTCCCGCGGCGCGTCGGTGAAGACGCCGATCCGCGTGCCGGCTGCGTGCAGCCGGCGCAGGGCGGCCGAGACGTCCGGCCGGGGTCGGAAGTGCAGTGGCCCGCGGTCGGCGGCGAAGCGCTCGAGCAGCGGCCGCCAGTCGCCGAGCTCCGCGTCGAGCGCCGCCGCGGCCTCGACCCGGTCGTCGGGCACGTCGAGGTCGACCCGGACGCGCCGGGCCGCGTCCTCGAGCCAGTCCCGCCACACGGGGCGGGTGTCGGCGAGGACGGCGTCGAGATCGAGCGCGATCGGCTGCACGGTCTCGATGCTAGACTCGCGCCTCACTCAAACGGCGACACGGTGAGGGAACTCCGGTGCAAATCCGGGACGGTCCCGCCGCTGTGAGGGGAGACGCTTCCCGCCAGACGCCACTGAGCCGACAGGCTCGGGAAGGCGGTGGGGAGGGCGCCCCGAGTCAGAAGACCTGCCGGTCGCCCCGATATCGAACCCCTCGCGGAAGGGAGGATTCGTTGCTTCGTCGCACTCTCGTTCTCGTCGCGACCCTCGCGGTCGCTCTCACGCTCGTCGCGGCGGCCGGCTCGCGCACGCGCGCAGCGTTCCCGATCACGATCCAGGCCGCCAACGGCCCGGTCACGATCGCAAAGCAGCCGACGCGCATCGTCTCGCTGTCGCCGACCGTCACGGAGGACCTGTTCGCGATCGGCGCCGGCAAGCAGGTCGTCGCCGTCGACGACCAGTCCGACTACCCGAAGCAGGCGCCGCGCACCAAGCTCTCCGGCCTGAACCTCAACGTGGAGGCGCTCGCCGCCTACGACCCCGACCTCGTCATCGTCTCGTACCCAGGGCCGATCATCGGTCAGCTGCAGAAGCTCGGGATGACCGTCCTCCTCGAGCCCGCGATCGACACGATGGCCGAGGCGTACGAGCAGATCCGCCAGATCGGACGCGCGACCGGGCACACGACGCAGGCGGCGAAGGTCGTGCGGACGATGCAGGTCAAGTTCACGCGCGCGATCCGCAGCGTCCCGAAGAGCCACCGGCACCTGCGGGTCTATCACGAGTTGACGCCCGACTACTACTCCGCGACCTCGGCGACGTTCATCGGCCGTATCTACAAGCTGTTCGGCTTCAAGAACGTCGCCGACGCCGCAGACACGTCGCACTCCGGCTACCCGCAGCTGTCGGGCGAGTACATCCTGTCGTCCGACCCGCAGCTCGTCGTGCTCGCCGACTCCGTGTGCTGCGGACAGTCTGCGGCGACGGTGGCGAAGCGCCCCGGCTGG
The DNA here is from genome assembly GCA_025925195.1 of Thermoleophilia bacterium. GTDB lineage: Bacteria > Actinomycetota > Thermoleophilia > Gaiellales > Gaiellaceae > Palsa-739. Next base: position 2,530 of record JAICLU010000043.1, on the reverse strand, counting down.
CAGCAGATCGACGCGGTCAAGAACCACCGCGTGATCGCGGTGAACGACAGCATCGCCTCGCGCTGGGGCCCGCGGCTCGTCGATTTCGTCGCCGCGATCGCGGCAGCGGCGCGGCGCGGATGATCTACGCGGAGGTGCAGCCGCGCGGAGTGCCACGGCCGTGGGGGCTCTGCGCGGTTGCCCTCCTGCTGCTCGCGCTGCTCGTCGGGCTCGGCGTCGGATCGATCGGCATCGGGCCGGGCGGGATCGTCGAGTCGGCGCTCTCGCACGTTCCGTTCCTGCACGTCCGATCGCCGCTGTCGTCGGTGGAGGAGGCGATCGTCTGGCAGCTGCGCGCGCCGCGCGTCGTGTTGTCGGCGCTCGTCGGCGGGATGCTCGCCGTCGCAGGCGCGTCGTACCAGGGCGTCTTTCGCAACCCGCTCGTCGATCCGTACCTGCTCGGGGTCGCAGCGGGAGCGGGGCTCGGCGCGACGCTCGTCATCGCGTACGGCGGCGCCTCCGGACAGCTCGTGCCGCCGGCGGCGTTCGGCGGTGCCGCGATCTCGGTCGCTCTCGCGTACGCACTCGGCCGATCGGCGGGCCGGGCACGCGCGACGACGACGCTCGTGCTCGCCGGCGTCACGGTCGCGACGTTCATGGCCGCCGCCCAGACGTTCGTCCAGCAGCAGCACAGCAACCAGCTGCAGAACGTCTACGCGTGGCTGCTCGGCGGCTTCTCGACCGCCACGTGGCACGACGTCGGGGTCGTCACGCCGTACATCGCCGTCAGCTCGGCGGTGCTCGTCATGCACCGCCGCGTGCTCGACGTGCTCAGCGTGGGCGACGAGGAGGCGGCGAGCCTCGGTGTCGACGTCGGCCGCGTGCGACTCGCGATCGTCGCGGCCGCGACGATCGGGACGGCGGCGGCGGTCGCCGTCAGCGGGCTGATCGCATTCGTCGGGATCATCGTCCCGCATGCGATCCGGATGCTCGTCTCCACGAGTTATCGCGCCGTCGTGCCGCTGTCGTTCGTCGTCGGCGGTGCCTTTCTCGCGCTGACCGACGTCCTCGCGCGCACGATCCTCTCGCCGCAGGAGCTGCCGATCGGCGTCATCACCGCGTTCTTCGGCGCGCCGTTCTTCGCGTTCGTCCTCCGGAGCACCCGGTGATCGAGCTCGACGGCGTCTCGGTCTCGCTCGGCTCGACACGTGCGCTTCGCGAGGTCTCGCTCGAGGTCGGCCGGGGGGAGTGGGTCGCGCTGATCGGGCCGAACGGCGCAGGCAAGACGACGGCGCTCCGCGCCATTGCGGGCCTCGTCCCGTACGCCGGCGCGCTCGCGCTCGGCGGCCGCGAGGTTCGCGAACTGGGCCGGCGCAGACTCGCGCGGCTCGTCGCGCTCGTGCCGCAGCTACCCGATCGGCCGCCCGAGCTGACCGTGGGCGAGTACGTGCTGCTCGGCCGCACCCCGCACCTCGGCTATCTCGCCGCCGAACGTCCCGCCGACCGGCGCGCCGCCGCGCGTGCCCTCGAGCGGCTCGAGCTCGTGCGGTTCACCGACCGGCTGCTCGGCTCGCTCAGCGGCGGCGAGCTCCAGCGGGCCGTCCTGGCGCGCGCGCTCGCCCAGGAGGCGGAGCTGCTCTTGCTCGACGAGCCGACGAGCGCGCTCGACCTCGGCCGCCAGCAGCAGGCGCTCGAGCTCGTGCACGAGCTGCGCGAGGACGGCCTGACGATCGTCTGCACGATGCACGACCTGACGCTCGCCGGCCAGTACGCGGAACGGCTCGTGCTGCTCGACCAGGGCGAGGTGGTCGCCGACGGCGTGCCGGCCGACGTCCTCTCGCCCGAGAACGTCGAGCTGTTCTACGGCGCGTCGGTGCGTGTCGTCGAGGAGGACGGACACGTGTACGTGCTCCCGCAGCGCCCGGTCCGTACCATCGCGTAGTGGCCTCGGCGACCATCGTCACGATCGGCAACGAGCTCGTCTCGGGCGACGTCCCGAACACGAATGCCTCGTGGATCGCGAAGCGGCTCGCGCCGCTCGGCGTCTCGGTGAGAATGCTCGCCGCGATTCCGGACGAGCTCGACGCGATCGCGGAGCTGATCCGCGCCGAAGCGCCCCGTGTCGACTTCGTGCTCGTCACCGGTGGCCTCGGTGGCACGCCCGACGACATAACGCGCGAGGCGATCGCGTACACATTCGGCGTGCCGCAGGAGGAGGTGCCCGAGCTCGCCCGCGATCTGCGCGAGCGCTTTCGGCGCGACCCCGAGTACGCGGCGCGCTGGGCGCTGCTGCCGCAGGGCGCGCGGCCGCTCGCGAACCCGCGCGGCGGCGCGCCCGGCTTCCAGCTCGAGAACGTCTACGTCATGCCCGGCCTGCCCTCGGAGATGGAGGCGATGTTCCTCGCGATCGAGGACGAGTTCCGCCGAGGCAACCCGATCGCCTCGTGGCGGCGGGTGCTGCACGGCGTCGGCGAGAGTCAGATCGCGTCGGAGCTCGTCGAGGCGGGGGAGCGGTGGCCCGGCGTGCTCGTCGGCTCGTACCCGACGTTCG
>JAICLU010000169.1 GCA_025925195.1 Thermoleophilia bacterium | reverse complement strand
CTCCTCTGTCTCGTGCACCTGCTTGACGACCTGCACGAACGCCGCGATGAGCGCGAAGGACACGACGTACGACGCGGCGTCGATCCACATCACGTTCGCCGCACCGAGGCGCGCGATCAGCACGCCGGCGAGCGCCGGCCCGGCGAACGACGTGACGTTCGTCGCTCCCTCGAGGACGCTGTTCGCCCGCGCGATCCGCTGCTCGTCGTCGCCGACGATCGCGGGGATCGAGGTGCGCTGACACGTGAAGTACGCGGCAGGCCGAAGAGCACGAACGGAACGAGCTCGACGGCGAACACGATCCCCATCCGCGTCGACGAGTGCGTCGTCGCCGGCACGAACCACGGCAACGCGAGCGCGGAGAAGCTCGAGCCGAGCTGGGAGATCAGCTCCCCGGCCGTGAGCGCGAGCAGCGACCGGCCGCGAATCACGCAGTGACCGGTTCCGGCGCTTCGCGCCGGATCGCCCACACGCTGCGATGCGAGACGATGATCACCTTCGTCGCGAGCATCGTGGCCGCCGCCGCGATCAGCGTCGTCTTGATCCCGACCGCCCCGGCGATCGGCCCCGCGACGGCGGTGCCCACCGGCACGAGCACGAAGGAGCCGAACGCGTCGTAGGAGCTCACGCGCGCGCGGGCGCGTTCCGGCACGTGCTGCTGGAACACGGTGAACCACAGCGCGAGGTGCACGGCGAGCCCGATGCCGCCGAGCACCTCGAACGCCAGCAGCAGGGGCAACGGCGCGAGGTAGGCGAGCAGGATGTAGACGACGGGCATCGGCCATGACGCGAGGCACGAGACGAGGAGCGGCCGGCCGGGGTGCCAGCGCATGGCGAGCACTCCGCCGAGGATCGTGCCGATGCCGAAGAAGCTGAGGAGCGCACCGAACGCCGCGGCGCCGCCGTAGTGCTGCTTCATCACGAGCGGCCCGAGCACGCCGAACGACTGGTTGGCGAAGTTGCTGACTCCGAAGAAGACGATCGTCGTGAAGAGCCAGTCCTGCCGCCGGAACTCGGCCCATCCCTGGCGCAGCTCCGCAAAGAACGGCTCGGGCGCGACCACATCGTCTCGTGGCGCGACCCGGACACGAACGAGCAGCACCGCCGCAACGGCGAAGCTGATCGAGTCGATCAGGATCGCGGCGCCGGGACTGCCGGCCGCGACGAGGAGGCCGCCGAGCGCCGGCGCGCCGAAGCCGAGGATCGACCGGCTGAGCCCGAGGAGCGCATTCGCCTGCTGGAGCCGTGCGCGGCTGATCACCGCCGGGATCAATCCCTGCGTCGCCGGGAGCTCGAACCCGTCGGCGAGCCCGTACACGACCGCGAGCGCGGCGAGCAGCGCAACGCTCGCGTGCCCCGTGAAGAGCAGGGCCGCGACGGCCGCCTGGACGACCGCCTGGATCGCCGCGACGCTCACGAGGATCAGGTGCCGCGGCAGCCGGTCCGCGATCACGCCCGCAGCGAGGGTGACCGCCCCCGCAGCCACCTGGCGGCACGCGAGCACGATCCCGACGGCCGTCGGCGAGTCGTGCGCGATGTGCAGCACCGCGAAGACGAGCGCGATCGCGGCGACGCCGTCGCCGACCGCCGAGATCGTCGTCGACGAGAACACGAGCCTGAAGTCGCGCTCGGCCAGAGCTCCGGCGCGACCCTTCATGCGGCTACCGGCTCCGGTGCGGCGCGGCGGATCCCCCACACCTCACGGTTCGCGAGCACGAGCGCATTCATCACTACCGTGATGACGCCGGCCGCGAGCAGCGTCTCGCGCACGCCGATCACACCGGCGATCGGCCCCGCGGCCGCCGTCCCGAGCGGCACGAGCACGAACGAGCCGAGGGCGTCGTACGAGCTGACGCGCGAGCGGGCCTCCTCCGGCACCTGCTGCTGGAAGACCGTGAACCAGAGCGCGAGGTGCATCGCGAGCCCGGCGCCGGCGAGCACCTGCGCGGCCACGAGCACCGGCAGCGGCACGAGGAACGCGAGCATGAAGAGCCCGAGCCCGTACGGGAGCGCGCAGATGCACGACGCGAGCAGCGGACGTCCCGGCTGCCAGCGCAGGATGACGAACCCGCCGACGACGAGCCCGACGCCGAAGCACGAGAGCACGAAGCCCCACGTCGAGGCGCCGTTGTAGTGCTGCTTCATGATCAGCGGCCCGAGCACGCCGAACGCCTGGCCGGTGAAGTTGCCGATGCTGAAGTAGACGATCGTCGTGAAGATCCAGCGCTGCCGCCGGAACTCGGTCCAGCCCTCGCGCAGCTCGCGCAGGAACGGCTCGGGCTCGACGGCGTCCGCGCGCGGCTCGACGTGCACGCGCAGGAGGAGGACCGCCGCGACCGCGAAGCTCGCCGCGTCGACGAGGATCGCGCCGCCGGGGCTCCCCGCGGCGACGAGGATGCCGCCGAGCGCGGGCGCGGCGAAGCCGAGGATCGAGCGGCTGAGGCCGAGGAGCGCGTTCGCCTGTTGCAGCCGCGACTTGCTCACGACCGCCGGGATCAGCCCGTTCGACGCGGGGATGACGAAGCCGTCTGCGAGCCCGTAGACGACACCGAGCACTGCGAGCAGCACGACGCTCGCATCGCCGGTGACGAGGAGCACGCCGACGGCCGCCTGCACCGCCGCCTGCACCGCCGCGACGACGACCAGCACGAGGTGGCGCGGCAGCCGGTCCGCGACCACGCCCGCGGCGAGCGCGACGACCGCGGCGGCCCCCTGGCGGCACGCGAGCACGACGCCGACCGCGGTCGGCGAGTTGTGCGCGATGTGCAGCACCGCGAAGACGAGCGCGATCGACGCGACGCCGTCGCCGATCGCCGAGATCGTCGTCGACGAGAAGACGAGCCGAAACTCCCGCTCCTGGAGCGCGCCGAGGCGATCCTTCATGCAACCGAGCCTAGTCTCCCGGCCGAACGAGCCCCGTTTCGTAGGCGAGGACGACCGCCTGCACGCGGTCGCGCAGGTCGAGCTTCGAGAAGATCCGGTTGACGTGCGTCTTCACCGTCGCGCCGCTCAGGAAGAGCGACGAGGCGATCTCGGTGTTGGAGAGGCCGCGTGCGATCAGCGCGAGCACCTCGAGCTCCCGCTCGGTGAGCGGGTCGAGACGAGGATCGGCGTCCCCCGACGGCGGCGGGCGGCGGACGAACTCCTCGATCAGCCGCCGCACGACGGTCGGGGCGATGAGCGCCTCGCCGCGCGCGACCGTCCGCACCGCTTCCACGAGCTGCGCCGGCGGCGCGCTCTTCAGCAGGAACCCGCTCGCGCCCGCGGCGAGCGCGTCGTAGACGACCCGGTCCTCGTCGAACGTCGTCAGCACGAGGACGTGCTCCGCCAGCCGTTCCTCGACAACGGTCCGGGTCGCGGAGATGCCGTCGACGACGGGCATCCGTACGTCCATGAGAACGACGTCGGGGTTCGTCTCGCGCGCGCGTTCGATCGCCGCGCGGCCGTCCTCTGCCTCGGCGACGACCTCGAGGTCGGGCTGCGCCTCCAGGATCATCCGGAAGCCGCCGCGCACGAGCGCCTGGTCGTCGGCGAGCAGGAGCCGCGTCACACGGCGCCTTCGAGCGGCAGCAGCGCACGTACGGCAAAGCCGCCACTCGCCCGTGGCCCCGCCTCGAGCGTCCCGCCGAAGATGTCGACGCGCTCGCGCATCCCGACGAGACCGTGACCGCCTTCCGACTGCACGTGCGCCCTGCCCTCGTCGGCGACCTCGACCTCGAGCTGCCGCTCGGCGTAGCGCAACGTGACCGACACCGGTGCGCCGCCCGCGTGCTTCATCGCGTTCGTCAGCGCCTCCTGGACGACGCGATACACCGAGAGATCGACCCCGAGCGGCAGCGTGCGCGGCGCTCCCTCGACATGGAAGGAGACCCGCAGCCCCGCGTCGCGCATTTGCGACACGAGCCGGTCGAGGTCGGCGACGCCCGGCTGCGGGGCGCGGCCGATCTCCTCGTCCTCCTTGCGCAGCACGCCGACGAGGCGCTTCATCTCGACGAGCGCCTGCCGCCCGGTCTCCTGCACGGCGCGGACGGGGTCGACGGCGCGCTCCGGCTGCACCCGCAGCATCTCCTCCGCGGCGCCCGCCTGCACCGTCATCACCGACACGGAGTGCGAGATGACGTCGTGGAGCTCGCGCGCGATCCGCTCGCGCTCGGCGACGACCGCTTCCCGCCGCTCGAGCTCGAGCCCGCGCGCGCGAGCCTCGGCCGCGTGGAGGCTCCGCGTGCGCGCCCCGAACACGATCCCGAGTGCGCCCGGGAAGGCCATCAGTCCCGCGATCCATGGATAGTCGGTGCCCGAGTAGCTGTCGGTTCCCCGCATGACGTCGACCGCCATCGCGAGCCAGATGCCGCAGACGAGGATGATCAGCGCGAGGATCGCGCGCCGCCGCTCCTCGTACGCACCCAGCGACCACGACACGACCAGCATCGCCGCAACGGGCGACACCGCGGTGTGCATGGACATGCCGAGCGCGACCTGCACGACCATCGAGGTGACGACGACGAGCATCACCGCGATCGGGTAGATGCGTCGCCACGCGACTGCGGCGCCTGCGGCAACCATCAGCGGGATGACTGCGACCGCCGGATGCAGGTGCACCGCGACCGTCTCGCCGACCATCCACGCGGTCAGGGCGGCAGCGAGCGCGACGTCGGACTTCTTCATGCGCCGACCGTATCGCGCCGATGCCGCCGCAGCATCAACCCGGAGGGCGATTCGAATCAACCCGCGCGCCGACGACGCGGGCGGCGGCGCAGCCTAGGTTCGGGTGGTCAACGACGAGGAGGGTGAAAGTGAAGCCGCTGTACAAGACCATGATCGGCATCGCGGTTCTCGGCATCCCGCTGCTCGTGATGAGCGGCGTCTGGGACTCCGCCCACGGGTTCACGGGCGTTCTCGGCGGGATCGGCTGGTTCGGGTTCCTGCTCTGCGTGGTCGCCGAGATCG
>JAICLU010000165.1 GCA_025925195.1 Thermoleophilia bacterium | reverse complement strand
GCCGAGTGGGCGGACATCGAGCACGATCAGGCCGTCGTCCACTCGCACGTCTCGTCGCCGCCGCGGCCGTCCCGCACCGACGTCGAGAACATCGGCCTCTGGGAGGGCAAGCCCTACCTCATCTACTGCGTCAAGGACGACGATCTCGCCGCCTGGACGATCGCAGACGGCGAGATATCGAGTCTCGCTTTGGCTGACCGCTCTAGCCCGTGACGCGGAACGAGCCCTTCATGCCGAGCGAGACATGCGGGTCGCACTGGTAGCGGTACGTCCCCTTCTTCAGCGTCACTGTCCACGTCTGCTTGCCGCTGAACGCGACGGTGGTCGACTTGTTCACGGCGGACGTACGCGCGACGGCACCCGGCGGATTGCGCGCTACTGGTCTTCGTCGTCGGAGGCGAGCAGGTCCTCCGCGGTCTCGCGGCGCTCCGGCCTCGTCACGAACGTCACCGTCATCTGCTCGATGCGGTTGCTCTCGACCTCGAGCACCTCGAACTGCAGCCCGTCGAACCCGACGTCGTCGCCCCGCTCCGGCGCGCGCCCGAGCTGACCGAACACGAACCCGCCGACCGTGTGGAAGTCCTCGTCGGGCAGGTCGGTCCCGAACCGCCCGTTGAACTCGTCGATCGGGAACATGCCGTCGAGCCGGTACGTGTCGTCGTCCAGCTGCTCGATCTGGATCTCCGTGACGTCGAACTCGTCCTCGATCTCGCCGACGATCTCCTCGATCAGATCCTCGAGCGTGCAGATGCCGGCCGTCGCCCCGTATTCGTCGACGACGACGGCGAAGTGGTTGTTCGTCTTGCGGAACTCCTGCAGCAGCGTCGCGAGATCCTTCGTCTCGGGGACGACGTAGGCCTGTCGCAGCAGCTCCTCGATCTTCACGCTCGCAAGCCCGCGCTCGTGCATCGCGGAGAACAGGTCGCGCACGTGCAGCACGCCGATGACGTTGTCGAGTGACTCGCGGTACACGGGATAGCGCGTGTACGGCGACTCGAGCACCGACGCGAGCGCCTGCTCGGGCGGCAGCTCGATCGACACGGCGACGACCTCGGGCCGCGGAACCATCACGTCGGCGGCGTCCTTGTCACCGAACACGAAGACCTTGTCGATCATCTGCTGCTCCTCGTGCTCGATCTCGCCCTCCTGGCTCGACCGCGAGAGCAGCAGCCGCAGCTCGGCCTCAGAGAGCGGCTCGCGCTCGGCTCCGGGCGACTCGAGCCCGAAGAGCGACAGCACGATGTCGGTCGCCCGCCGCAGCACCCAGACGATCGGGTGGAAGACGGTGAAGAACGCGCGCACCGGCGCGGACACCCAGAGCGCCGTCCCCTCGGCGTGCCCGAGCGCGACGCCCTTCGGCACGAGCTCGCCGATCACGACGTGGAAGAACGTCAGCAGGCTGTATGCGATCAGGATCGCCAGCACGGTCGACATCCAGTTGTCGAAGACGTGCGTCAGCGTCTGCTCGCCGAGCGCGCCGATGCCGAGCGAGGTGAGCGTGACGCCGAGCTGCATCGCGGCGATGAACCGCGGCGGATCGGCGGTGATGCGCAGCGCGGCGAGCGCGCGGCGGTTGCCCTGCCGGTGCAGGTCGACCATGCGCGTGCGCCTCGCCGTCACGAGGCCGTACTCGGCCGCGACGAAAAAGGCGTTCAGCAAGATCAGGACGCCGACGCCCAGCAGTTCGAAGAGGAGTCTCACGCCACCAGGCCGGTGGCGTATGTACTAGACGGGAGGTCGTCCACCTGAGAAGGGCGCAGTATAGGCGACCGTCCGGTCGTCCTCCCGGCGCTCCGCGCGGCCCACCGCGACGAGCCGCTCGAGATGGGACAGCGTCTCGGCGATCGCGAAGCGCCGCTGGATCGGCGGCAGCTCGCGGCCGAACAGGTCGTACGACACGTCGAAGCCCGTCCGCGGCTCGTGGGTGAGGAACGCCGCGGTGCGGTCGAGCCGCTCGTCGTGGTGGGCGGCGATCGCACGGGCACGATCGGCCGGCGCTTCGATCGTTGCGCCGTGCCCGCCGTACGAGACGCGTGGCGAGAGCGCCGCGATCGCCTCGAGCGTGTCGAAGTAGTCGCCGAGCGGGTCGGGACGGCTCTCGGGATAGAGGCCGATCGCCGGTGTGATCGGCGCGAGCAGGCTGTCACCCGCGACCAGCACGCCGTCGCGCTCGAGCGCGAGATGCCCGTCGGCGTGCCCCGGCACCCAGAGCACGCGCCAGCCGTCGACCTCGTCGCCGGGCTCGACGAGCGTCGGGTTCCACGCGAAGCGGACGAAGTCGGCGAAGACGTGGCCCGACTCGATCAGCTCGTCCGCGATCGCAGGCGTCGCGCCCTGGCGCGTGAACCACGCCGCGATCTGCTCGGGCCAGCGGTCGGAGCCCCACACCTGTTCGCACTGCGCGTAGTCGAGCCGCCCCTGGATGACCGGCGCGCCCGTCGCCTCCGCAGCCGCCTCGGCGCCGCCGACGTGGTCGGGATGCATGTGTGTGACGAAGATCCGCACCACCGGACCGTCGACCTGCTCCAGGATCTCCGGCCACGGCGTCTCCATCAGTCCGAGCCCGGTGTCGACGAGCGTCCAGCCGTCGGCGCCGCGCAGGAGGTAACAGTGGACGTGCTTCGGCCCGGTCGGCAGCGGCAGGGTCAGCCGCAGGATGCCCGGCTCGAGCTCGACGGGCGTTGCGAACGCATGTTCGATAGACTTTGCGGCCTCCATGAGCGTCGAGTATCGCGAAGAGCCCTGCCGCTCCGCGCTCAACCGCGTCCAGGGCATGGGGTTCCAGTGGTCGCTGAACCCGTACATGGGGTGCGTCCACCGCTGCACGTTCTGTTACGTCCGCGCCTTCGAGCGGCGCGCCGAGCGGCCGTCGGACGACCGCTACGGCCGTAGCATCCGCGTCAAGACGAACATCGCCGAGATCCTGCGCACCGAGCTCGCGCGGCGCTCGTGGCAGCGCGAGCAGATCGCGATCGGCGCGGCGACCGACCCGTACCAGCCGGTCGAGGGGCGATACAGGCTGACGCGCGCCTGCGTCGAGGTGCTCGGCCACGCCGCCAATCCGTTCTCGATCATCACGCGCGGACCGATGATCGTCCGCGACGTCGACGTGCTCGTCGAGGCGGCGCAGCGGGCCGACGTGAGCGTCACGTTCTCGATCCCGACGCTCGACCCCGAGATCTGGCGCAAGACGGAGCCCGGCACCGCACCGCCGCGGCAGCGGCTACGCGCGCTGCGGGAGCTCGTCGACGCCGGCATCCGCGTCGGCGTCGGGATGGCGCCGATCCTCCCTGGGCTGAGCGACCGGCCCGACCTCCTCGAAGACGTGATCCGCGCCGCCCGCGAGGCCGGCGCGACCGGTGTCTGGGCGAACCTCCTCTACCTGAAGCCCGGAACGCGTGAGCACTACCTCGCCGCGCTCGAGCGCGACTGGCCGGAGCTGCTGCCGGAATACGAGCGGCTCTATGCGAGCACCGCATACCTGCCGGCGGCCGAGACCCAGCCCGTCCGCGAGCAGGTGCGGCAGCTGGCGCGCGAGCACGGGATCCGCGACCGGCGGCGCGTCAAGCTTCACCCGCCGCCCGAGGCGGAACAGCTCGCGCTCGCTCTCTAGGCTCCGCCCGGTCGAGCTGCCAGTGCCGGCCGGCCGTCAGGTGCCAGGCCCCGTCGCTCTCCCGCCCGACGCCGTAGCGCGAAACCGTGCGCTGACCGCCCTCGAAGTCGCCGTAGAGGACGTCGACCATCAGGTAGCCGCTCTCGACGCCGGCGAGGATCTCCTGCTTCTCAGGGCTGTCTTCGCGATAGGCGATCTGCCAGAACCCGATCGAGCCGGGCGGGATGTAGATGTCGCGCGACAGCATCTGGAATCCGCCGACCGGGGGCACGTCGAGGCTCACCCCTTGCCACCCGGCGTAGACCGCGCCGCCGTGGAGCACCGCGATGCCGGTGCCGACGTTGCGGAGCGAGACGACGAGATAGAGGTGCCCGTCGACGATCTCGACGGCGGCACGGCCGCCGGGGACGGCGATGCCGTGGACGTCGAAGAAGTTGACCCGCAGCGTCTCGTCGGACTCGCCCGACTCGACGAGCAACGGCCGCAGGCCCGCGAGGAGCGACAACTCGGCGACCCGGGCGGCGCGATTCGCCGAGCGAACGGACTTGTACGTCGTCGCGGCGAGAGCCAGTGTCCCTCCCGCCGTGGCGAGCGAGGAGATCGCGACCCAGTCCGCCACCGGCCGACCCTACCTGGTCGACGGCAAAGGGAGATACGATCCCCAAGGTTCTTGTGAGCGCAAACGGTCAACCATCCTCGAACGAGATCACATGCCTGATCGTCGACGACCACGAGGTCGTCCGCGAGGGGCTGCGGCTGTCGCTGTCGCGGGCGCCGCACATCCGCGTGATCGGCGAGGCGGGCGACGGGGAGAGCGCGGTCGCGCTCGCTGAGCGGCGCCGGCCGCAGGTCGTGATCATGGACGTCCGGATGCCCGGGATGGACGGGCTCGAAGCGACGAAGATCCTGACCGAGAAGGTGCCGGACAGCGCCGTCCTCATCTTCACGGCGTACAGCGAGCGGAGCCTCCTGAGCCGCGGGCTCGAGTCGGGGGCGAAGGGCTACATCCTCAAGGAGGCGCCGCACGCGACCCTGCTGCGCGCGATCGAGAAGGTGGCGTCGGGCGAGGGGTACGTCGATCCGGCGCTGATGCCGGCGTTCCTGACGGGGCGCGACAAGGACGACATGCTCACCGGCCGCGAGCGCGAGATCCTGCAGCTGCTCGCGGACGGCATGTCGAACGCAGACGTCGCCTCGAAGCTCTTCATCAGCCAGGAGACCGTGAAGAGCCACGTGCGGCACATTCTCGCGAAGCTCGAGGCCGACACGCGCACGCACGCGGTCGCGATCGCGTTGCGCGAGTCGATCATTGACTGAGCCCTCCCGGGAGCTGACCGAACAGGTCCTCGCGGCCGAGCAGGACGAGCGGCGGCGGATCGCGCTGTTCCTCCACGACGGCCCCGTGCAGTCGCTCGCCGGGGTGGCGCTCCTGCTCGACGCGGCACTCGACTTCGTGCGCAAGGGCGAGACGGCGCGGGCGGACGAGATCATGGCGAAGGCGCTCGACCGGACCCGCACGACGATCGGGGAGCTCCGCGACCTCTCCTTCAACCTCGAGCCGGTCGTGCTGCGCGACCACGG
>JAICLU010000034.1 GCA_025925195.1 Thermoleophilia bacterium | reverse complement strand
TCGTCGTCGACGGCATGACGCCGGAGACGTTCGAACGCGCCGTCGAGCACGACCGGGCGCCCACACTCGCGCAGCTCGCCCGGCGCGGCCGGTATCGCCGGGCGACGTCGGTGTTCCCGTCGCTCACACCCGTCTGCCTCTCGTCGATCGCGACCGGATCGGGCCCCGACGTCCACCACATCCCGCACCTCGTGTGGTGGCACCGGGACGAGCAGCGGATCGTCGAGTACGGCTCGTCCTTCGCCGCGCTGCGCGCGGCGGGCATGGCGCAGTCGCTCGCCGACACGATCTACAACATGAACCAGCAGCACCTCGGCAAGGAAGCGACCACGATCTACGAGGCGCTCGAGGCGCGCGGACTGACGGCTGCCGCCGTGAACATCACGTGCTACCGCGGCAGCACGAAGCACCTGCCGACGCTCCCGTGGGTGACGAAGCCCGCCTACGGCCCGAAGCGGTTCTTCTACTACAGCCTCTTCGAGTCGGACCGCACGGGTGCGCCGCTTGCCGTGCGCAACCGCGCCGCCGGGTCGATCGACATGTACGCCGCCGCCGTCGGCCGCTGGCTCGTGACGCGCGACGGCTTCGACTTCCTCGCGTACTACCTCTCCGACTACGACTACGCGTCGCACGCATACGGCCCGACGGGCGCCGAGGACGTCGCGCTCGCGCGCGTCGACGCGTCGGTCAAGGCGATCGTCGATGCCGCGGGCGGGGTCGACGAGTTCCTCGACCGTTACGCGGTCGTGCTGCTTGCCGACCACGGACAGACGCAGGTCTCGCAGGTCGCGCAACTCGAGGAGGTGCTCGCGCGGCACGCCGACGAGATCGTCGTCACCGCGTCGAACCGCGCGGCGCAGGTATATCTCCTGCCGGACGCGAGGGTGGACGCAGCGGGGCTCGCGCGCGCGTTCGACGGCGTGCCGTCGGTGGGTGTGACGCTGCGCCGCGACGGCGACGAGCTCGTCGCGCGCTGTGACGGCGCCGACGGCGACGTCGCCGCGCTCGACCATCCAGACGCCGAACACCGCGCCCGGACGGCGCTCTCGAACCCGAACGCGGGGGAGCTGCTCGTCTCGGCCGCCGAGGGCTGGGAGTTCGCCGATCTCGGCGGCCGCCATCACGCCGGCGGCGGCTCGCACGGCTCGCTCGTGGCAGGCGACTCGATCGTGCCGCTGCTCACCGTGGGCCTCGACGCCACGATCGAGCGGATCACCGACGTCGCGCCGGCCGTGCTGGCCCACTTCGAGTTTGCGCAGCATCCACCGGGTTAGACACCATGTGGCCATGAGGTCACTCTCAGCGGCGGCCTCGCTCCAGTTTCCCGTCCGGTTGCGCGGGATCCAACTCGGGCGGCCGGTCGATCTCCTGCTCGACGTCGACGCGTGGAACGTGCTCGGCTTCGTCGTTCTCTGCGGCGACGATTCCCGCCGGTTCCTGCCGCTCGCGGCCTGCCAGCTGCTCGACGACGAGATCGCAGTCGGCTCCGCGCTGATGCTGCTCGAGGACGCGCGGTTCTACCAGGAGCGCGGCGTCTCGTTCCGCTCGCTCCTCGGCACCGAGCGGGCGGGCGGCATCGTCCGCGACCTGACGCTCGGCCTCCAGGGGCACGTGATCGAGCTCGTCGTCGAACGCGACGGCGAGCGCGTACACGTCCCGACGCCGGTTCGCGCGGCCGCGTAGCGGGGGGCGGCGTTGACGGCGACGGCCGACGTCCTCGACGAGCATGGCGAGGGCGCCCGTGTGTGCCTGCTCGAGCTCCGATCGTTCGGCGGCGGCCCGGCGTTCTCGGGCGAGGTCGCGACTGTCCGGTGCGACGAGGACAACGTGCTCGTCAAGCGGCGCGTCGGCGAGCCCGGCGGCGGGCGGGTGCTCGTCGTCGACGGCGCCGGGTCGCGCCGCGTCGCGCTCGTCGGCGACGTCGTCGCGGGGCTCGCGCGGCAAAACGGCTGGGCCGGCCTGGTGATCAACGGCTGCGTCCGAGACGTCACCGCGCTCCTGGGCCTCGACATCGGCATCCTCGCGCTCGGCTCCAACCCGCGGCCGAGCGGCAAGACCGGCGCAGGCGAGGTCGACGTCCCCGTGACGTTCGGCGACGTGACCTTCGCGCCCGGCGACCTGCTCTACGCCGACGCCGACGGCGTCGTGGTGCTAACGCGCGGTTGAGACTCGCTCGCTACCCTCCGCGGGTGGAAGTCACGGCCCGCCGCAGCCGCGCGCACGCCGCGCTCCGCCACCGCCAGAACTGGGTGCAGCTCGGGAAGTTCTGCGCCGTCGGCGCGGCCGGCTACGTCGTCAATCTCGTCGTCTACACGCTGCTCCTGCACGAAGGGCTGCACTACCTGCTCGCGGCGACGTGCTCGTTCCTCGTCGCGGTGACGACGAACTACGCGCTCAACCGTGCGTGGACGTTCCGCGACCGTCGCGCGGGTGTCGCCGCGCAGGGATTCCGGTTCCTCGTCGTCTCGCTCGGCTCGCTCGGCGCGAACCTGCTCGTCCTGCACCTGCTGATCACGCTAGGCGCCGGCAAGCTCGTCGGCCAGGCGATCGCGATCGTCCTCGTCACGCCGCTCAACTTCGTCGGCAACCGGCTGTGGTCGTTTCGCCACCGCAACGCCTGAGCCGACCAGCAACCCCGCGGTCATCCAGAAGACGGACAGCGCACCGGCGCTGCCGGCGAGCAGCCCGGCCGCGGCCGGCGCTGCAACCTGACCCAGCCGGTTGCCGGTGAGCCTGATCGCGAGCGCGCTCGCCCGCGCGTGGTCCGGCACGAGCTGCACGACGATCGTCATCGAGAGCGGCTGCGCGAACCCGAGCCCGAGCCCGACGACGATCGCGATCAGCGCGAGGACGAGGACGTCGCCCGTGAGCGTCAGCGCCGCAAAGCCGACGGCAGCAGCGACGGCGGCCCCCGTCATCAGCCGCAGCCGGCCGATCCGCGCGACGAGCCGGCCGATGCCGATTCGCGATGCCAGCGACGCCCCGGCGCGCAGCGCGAGCAGCACGCCGATCACCGACGGCCCGATGTTCCTCTGCTCGCCCATCACGGGCAGGTAGGCGGTGAAGATGTCCGTCGCAGAGAGGACGGCGACGCTCGCGAAGATCGCCGCCGTCACGCCCGGGATGCCGAGAATCGACCCGACCGAGGCGCGGGCTTCCGCCACGTCGGCGTCGCCGGCCGGACGGTCCCGCTCGGCGACCGCCGCGAACGCGGTCGCGAGGCCGGCGATTCCCGCGCCCACGAGCATCGCCCTGCCGCTCGCGGAGACGAGTGCCGGCCCGCTGCGCCCGGCGAGCAGCACGCCGCCGAGCAACGGCCCGAGCAGCTGGCCGCCGGAGACGCCGGCCGTGAGCAGTGCGAAGTGGCGGTCGTGGTCGTCGTCGGACGACTCCCTCGCGATCACGGCCTGCGACCCGAGCGCGATTGCGAGGTGGCCGACGCCGAGCACCGCGCTGCCGCCGGCGAGCGCCACCGCGCTCTGCCCGATCGCGAGCAGCGCGCAGCCGAGCGTCTCGACGGCACAGCCGAAGACGAGCAGGCGCGCACCGTGGCGGCGGTCGGCGCGCCGGCCGAGCGGGATCGCGAGGAACAGCGGCACGAGCGCGAACGTCGCGGCGACGACGCCGACCGCGGTCGCGCCGTGGCCTAGGCCGAGGAGCCGGTACGACGTCGTCGGGCGGACGAGGTAGATCGCAACCTGCCCGGTGCCCATCGCGAGCACCGCGAAGGCGATCCGCCTCGTCACGGGACGAGCGTGTCGAGCAGATCTCGCGCCGCCAGCGCGGCGAGCGCCGGGTCGTCGAGCAGCAACGAGACGAGCTCCTCCTTGCCGGCCGCGCGGAGGTTCGCCTCGAGCTTCGCCCGTAGCGGGGCGGCAGCCTCCGCACGGCGCCGCGGGTGGCCGAGCGGATACTCGACCTCGACGCGCTCGGTCGCGCTGCCGTCCGCGAAGACCACACGCACGGCGTTCGCGATCGACCGCTTGCCCGGGTCGAGGTAGTCGCGCGAGTAGCGCGGCTCCTCCCGCACGGCGCAGCGCTCGCGCAGCGCGTCGATGCGCGGGTCCGCGGCTGCATCGTCCTCGTAGTGCTCGTCGGTCAGCTGCCCGTGCAGCAGCGCGACGACGGCGACGTACTGGAGGCAGTGGTCGCGGTCGGCCGGGTTGTGCAGCGGCCCCTGCTTGTCGATGATCCGCACCGCCGACTCCTGCGTGTCGATCTCGATCCGCTCGATCTCGCCGATCCGGTCGCGCACCTGAGGGTGGAGGAGCACGGCGCACTCGGCCGCCGTCTGCGCGTGGAACTCGGCCGGATACGAGACCTTGAACAGCACGTTGTCCATGACGTACGAGCCGAGCGGGCGCTCGAGCCGGACCGGGGAGTGCACCGCTTCGAAGCCCCAGGTCGGGGCCGAGAGCGCGGTCGCGTAGCCGGGCTCGCCGCGCTCGGCGAGCATCGCGAGAAAGACGCCGCGCGCCGTGGCGTCCCCGGCCGCCCACGACTTGCGTGGACCGGTGTTCGGCGCGTGGCGGTACGCGCGGAGAGCGCCACCGTCGATCCACGCGTGCGAGAGTGCCGCCGCGAGCCGGCCCTCGTCGAGCCCGAGCAGCCGGCCGGCTGCCGCGGTGGACGCGATCCGGACGAGCAGCACATGGTCGAGCCCCGCGCGGTTGAACGAGTTCTCGAGCGCGAGCACGCCCTGGATCTCGTGCGCGATGACGGCCGCGTCGAGCGCGTCGGCGACCCGCAAGTCGCGGTGCTGTGCGACGGCGAGGATGGCGCCGAGATTGTCCGACGGGTGGCCCCACTCGGCCGCGAGCCAGGTGTCGTTGAAGTCGAGCCAGCGGATCAGCGCGCCGGTGTCGAACGCCGCCTTGACGACGTCGAGCCGGTCGGTCCGAAACGGCACGCGAATCTCGCCCGCCCCGACGAACGGGCCGAGCACGCGGCGCGGCGCCTCGTGGGTGGACGCGAGCGCGGCGCAGCCGAGCGAGTCGGCGAGCACCCAGCGCGCGGTCGCGAGCGTCTGCTCGGAGAAGTCGTGCGGTGCCAGCGCGTAGCGCGCGAGGTCGGTCAGGAGCCGGTCGGTCACTGTCCCTGCTCGAGGCGCAGGTAGTCGAGGAGGTCGTACAGCTCGTCGCGCGTCTGCATCTCGCCGACGACGCCGGCCTGCGTGCCGTCGCGGCGGATCGCCTCGTACACCCGCTCGCTGGCACGCGCGGCGGCGCGCGACGCCGAGAGCGGATAGAGCGCGACCGCCACTCCGGCGTCGCGCAGCTCGTCGAGCGTCCAGAGCGGCGTCAAGCCGAACTCGGTCAGGTTGACGAGCACCGGCGCGTCGACGGCCGAGGTGACACGTCGCACGTCGTCGAGCGTGCGCAGCGCCTCGGCGAAGAGCACGTCGGCGCCCGCGTCGACGTATCGCTGCGCGCGCGCGACGGTCTCTTCGACCGTCGCGGCGTCGGTGCGCGCGACGACGAGCAGTTCGTCTCGTGCCGCGACCGCGGCGCGGACGCGCGCGACCATCTCGTCCGCGTCCACGAGCTCCTTCCCCGGCCTGTGGCCGCAGCGCTTGGCGCCGACCTGGTCCTCGATCTGCACGGCGGCGACTCCGACCCGCTCGAGCTCGCGCACCGAGCGGGCGATCGTGTGCTCGTGCCCCCAGCCGGTGTCGATGTCGACGAGCAGCGGCAGGTCCGTGGCCGCCGTGATGCGGGCGGCGTCGGTCAGCACGTCGGCGAGCTGGATCACGCCGAGATCCGGGAGGCCGAGCGAGTGGTTCGCGACGCCGGCGCCCGACAGGTACAGCGCCCGGAAGCCCGCGCGCTCGGCGAGCATCGCCGCGTACGCGTTGATCGCGCCGACGACCTGCAGGGGACGCTCCGCGGCGAGCGCCGCTGCGAAGCTCCTCACTCGACGATCGCGCACGCGTCAGCGGGGATGTGCACCTTCACGCGCTCGGCGAACACGGCCCGGGGCGTCTGCGCGGTCAGCGACAGGTCGCCGGTCTCGAGCTCGTACTGGTAGTGGTCGCCGAGGAACGCCACCGAGCGGACGGTCGCGTCGAGCGTGTTGCTGCCGTTCAGCGTCGACGTCTCGGCGGCTTCGAGGCGCAGCGCCTCGGGGCGCACGGCGACCGTCACCTGCGCCCGCGGCTGTTGCGCGCGCTCGGAGTCGATCCAGAGCTTCCGTCCGCCCGCGATCTCGAGCGCGATGCGGCCGCGCTCGGTCGCGGCCACCTCGCCCGTGAGCAGGTTGACGTTGCCGACGAACTCGGCGACGAAACGGCTCGTCGGCCGCCGGTAGATCTCCTCCGGCGTCCCGATCTGCTGCACCTCGCCCTGGCTCATGACGGCGACGCGGTCGCTCATCGACAGCGCCTCGTCCTGGTCGTGCGTCACGAACACCGTCGTCAGCCCGAGCCGGCCCTGCAGCTCCTTCACCCAGGCCCGCGCCCGCTCGCGCAGCTTCGCGTCGAGGTTCGAGAACGGCTCGTCGAGCAGCAGGACGGACGGCGAGTAGACGAGGGCACGGGCGAGCGCGACGCGCTGCTGCTGACCGCCGGAGAGCTGGTGCGGATAGCGGTCGATGTACGGCCCCATCTCGACGAGGTCGAGCACCTCGACGACGCGCGGGCGGATCGCGGCGCGCTTCGTCTTCCGGACGCGCAGCGGGAACGCGAGATTGTCGAAGACCGTCATGTGCGGCCAGACGGCGTACGACTGGAACACGATCCCGAGGTTGCGGCGCTCGGCCGGGACGCTGACGCGGCGTGCGGCGTCGTAGAAGACGTCGCCGCCGACCTCGATGCGTCCCTCCTCCGGCGTCTGGAAGCCGGCGATCGACATCAACGTCGTCGACTTGCCGCAGCCGCTCGGCCCGAGCAGCGTGAACAGCTCTCCCTCGGCGACGTCGAACGACACGTCGTCGAGCGCGCGCTGCTCGCCGAACTGCTTGACGAGCGAATCGACGTGGATCTCAGGCATCGTGACCTCCCGTCACACGGACCTTGAGCACGAGCGTCCCGATTGCGAGGACGATCACGGTTACACCGACCTGCACCATCGCGAGCGACGCGACCGGCCCGACGATCCCCTGCAGGAACGTGTCGAGCATCGTCGTGCCGATCACCTCGGTTCCCGGCCGCACGAGGAAGAGCGCCGGGTCGTAGTCGTTGAGGATCTCGACGAACATCAGCACGAACGACGCAAAGAGCGCCGGCTTCAGCAACGGCAGGACGATGCTCCGGCACGTCCGCCACCAGCCGGCGCCGACCGACCGTCCTGCGCGGTCGAGCTCCTCGCCGATGCGCGCCATCGTCGGGTACATCACGACGTACGCGAACGGCAGGTTGCGGATGCAGAACGCGAGCAGGATCCCCCAGATCCCCTGGCGCAGCCAGCTGCCGGGAGCGCCCGTCAGCAGGTATGCCCAGAAGAAGCCGATGCCGATGATCAGCCCGGGGATCGCGCGCGGGTAGAGCATCACGAAGGGCAAAGACTTCCTCGTGGGCAGCTTCGAGCGATGCGCGACGAGCGTGGCGAGCGCCACGAGGGCGGTCGTGACGAGGCCGCCGATGAGCGCGAGCAGCGCGCTGTGCTCGATCGACCGCAGGTAGATGCCGCTCCCGAGGATGTGCCAGTTCGACCAGGTGAACAGGTGCCACGGAGCGATCAGCGGCGTCAGGAACGCGACGAACGACATGAGCGCGAGCCCGATCACCGGCACGAGCGTGCTGAAGACGATGTAGAGAGCGACGACGATCGCGAGCGGCCAGCGCCACATGCGCAGTGACAGCATCGCCGTGCGGCCCGCCTTCCCCGCGACCGAGATGTAGCGCGCCTCGGCGCCGAGCATCCGGTTGCGCAGCAGCAGCAGCAGCGTCGCGACGAGCAGCAGCAGCATCGCGCCTGCGCTGACGAGCGGCGAGTCGGGCGTCGCGCCGTTCGTCCACTGGAGGTAGAGGTACGTCGACAGGAACTGGATGTTGTGCTGCGTTCCGAGCAGCAGCGGGATGCCGAGCGACGCGATCGAGAGCGTGAAGATGAGCGTGCCCGAGTTGAGGAGCGCGGGTCGAAGCATCGGGATCGTGATGCTGCGCAGCACCCTGATCGGCGACGAGCCGGCGCTGCGCGCGGCGTCCTCGAGCGACGAGTCGGCGCGCGCGAGAGCGGCCTCGCACGTCATGTAGGCGACGGGCAGCAGGCGCGTCGCCTCGATCACCGACATGCCGGGAATCGTGTTGATGTCGAGCGTCCCCAGGTGCAAGTGGGTGTGCACGAGGCTCGACAGGTAGCCGCCGGGGCCCCATACGACGATCCAGCCGAGGACGATCCCGAGCGACGGCAGCAGCAGCGGCAGCAGCGTCAGCCGTCCGAGCGCCTTCCGCCAGGGGAGGTCCGTACGCGCGACGAGGATCGCAATCGCGCCGCCGGCGACGACCGACAGGGTCGTCGTCAGTGCCGCGTACTCGAGCGTGTGCAGCGCCGCGTGCCAGAACGCCGTATCCGACAGCAGGTCGCGGTACGCGCCGGCCGTGAACGCGCCGCCTGCCTCGTAGAGCGGGCGGTCGCGGATCGACGCGTAGACGAGCGGGATGAAAGGGCCCAGGATCAGTCCGACGACCACCAGCCACACCAGCCACTGGAGGCTCCCCGCGGTCGGCAGGGAGCGGCTCCGGCGGACCGGTGCGACCGGCTCGTATGTCGTCGTCGTCACCTGGGCCACTTCGGTCGATCAGTTGCCTAGCCGAAGATCCCGTGCCACTGCGCGGCGAACTTCGGACGCGCGTTCACGAACTTCTGCGTGAAGCCGGGCATGTAGACCTTCTTCGCGCCGACCTTCGCGTAGACGTCCGCCAGCGTGTTGGTGCAGCCGTTCGCCGGCTTGAAGCCGGTCTTGAACGCCGTGAAGCCCGACTCGCACATCGCCTGCTGGCCGGCGTTCCCGTACATCCAGTCGAGGAACAGCTTCGCCGAGGCGGGGCTCGCCGCGTGTGCCGTCACGGCGATGCCGCGCGGGACGAGGCCGGTGCCGTCCTTGGCATACGTCCAGTCGAGGAGCTGCTTGTACTGCGCGTTGCTACTGATCGTGAAGCGGGCCGTCGGCGACGTCAGGTACGCGACGCTCGCCCCGCCCTGCGCGAGCAGCTGCAGCTGCGCGCCGACACCGGTCTGCGGCTTGAGCCGCTTACCGATCGCCTGCAGGTTCTTCCAGCCTGCGATCTGCGCGTAGCCGTAGAGACCCGTGTAGCCGAAGGTGTTGTCGACCGTGTAGCCCGTGACCGAGCCGTACGTCGAGCTGTCGGCGGCGATCTGCGCGACCGACGTCGGCACCTTGTCCTTCAGGAGCAGCTTGTTGTAGACGATGATCGCCGGGTCCGGCGACATGATGTAGATGCCCTTGAACTGCTTCGCCCACTTCGGGTACTTGTTGAGCCCGATCGGCGTGAACGACTTGTTCGCGTAGCCCTTGCGCGACGCGTAGACCCAGAGGTTCGGGGCGCTCGCGATCAGCAGGTCCGCGGTGCGGACGCCCTGGGCGGCCTCCGACGCGTACTTCGAGAAGATCGTGTTGTCGTCGAGGTCGTACTCCGTGACCTTGATCCACGGGTACTGCTTGTTGAACGCAGCGACGAGTGCGTTGAAGTTCGCCGACGGCGGGTTGCCGTAGACGACGATCCCCGACTCGTTCTTCGACTGCGAGATGAGAGAGGCGAGCGGGTTCTTGTGCTTCGCGGCCGATGCCGAGCCCGCCGTGAGGGCGAGTGCGACGAGTGCGACCACCGGCAGCAATACCCGGCGCACGCTGGACTTCGAGAACACTGGTTCCTCCTTGGGAAATCGCCGGACCGTCGTCGGCCCGGTGGCGCGGCAGTCTCCGGCCGTCCCGCCGCGCTGTCCACGGTTGTGGTCGTTGGCGCGGTTTCGTCCATTCCGGCGGTTTTGTCCTTACTGTCCACGGGTGCGGCGACCGGCCACACCTAGAATCCGGCGGATGACGGCCGCAGGGCCACGCCGCTGGCGGAGGCTGCGCCCACTCTCGACGCAGATCCTCCTGTTGCAGGTCGCGATCATCGTGTTGACGGTGAGCGCGGGATTCGCCGTCTCGCTCTGGCAGGCGCGCGCGCGGGTCGACCGCCAGGAGGGCGAGCGGTCGCTCGCGATCGCGCGCTCGGTCGCGTCGATGCCGACCGTCCGTGAGGCCTTCACGCTGGCGGATCCCGCCCGGGTGATCGATCCGATCGCCGAGCACATCCGCCGCCGGACGCACGCGGCGTTCATCGTGGTCGCGAATCGCGAGGGGATCAGGTACTCGCATCCCGACCCGAGCAAGATCGGCCAGAGGATCTCGACCGACCCGAGCGTCGCGCTCTCCGGCAAGGAGTACGTCGGCGTGCAGACCGGGACGCTCGGCCGCTCGGTGCGCGCGAAGACGCCGGTCTACGGGCCGACGGGCGCGGTGATCGGGCTCGTCTCCGTCGGCGTGCTCGAGAGCGCGGTCACGGCCCGGCTGATGTCGGACCTGCCCGTGATCCTGATTCCGCCGCTGCTCGGCCTCGGCCTCGGCATCCTCGGGTCGCTGCTGCTCGCCCGGCGCATCAAGCGGCAGACGTTCGGGCTCGAGCCGAGCGAGATCGCGGCACTGCTCGAGCAGCGCGAAGCCGTGCTGCACGGCATCCGCGAGGGCACGATCGCGACCGACAAGGGCGGGCGCGTCACGCTCGTCAACGACGAGGCGCGGCGGTTGCTGACGCTCGACGGCGACGTGGTCGGGCGAAAGCTCGCCGAGATCGTGCCGCCGGGGCACGTGCGCGAGGTGATGGCCGGGAACGTCGACGAGCCCGACCAGGTCGTGCTCGTCAGCGACCGCGTGCTCGTCGTCAACCGGATGCCGGTCTTCGTGCGCGGCAAGGCGATCGGCGCCGTCGTGACGCTCCGCGACCGCACCGAGCTGGAGGAGCTGATGCGCGAGCTCGGCGAGGTGCAGAGCCTGGCCGACGCGTTGCGCGCGCAGGAGCACGAGTTCGCGCACAAGCTGCACGTCGTCGCCGGGCTGATCGAGGTCGGCCGGCAGGACGAGGCGGTCGCGTTCATCCGGGAGTCCTCGCTCGTGCACCAGGCGCTCGTCGGCTCGATCCTCGAGCGCGTCGGCGACCCGATCCTCGTCGGGCTGCTGCTCGGGAAGGCGGCGGTCGCGTCCGAGCGCGGCGTCGAGTTGCGCGTCGCGCCGGACACGCAGCTGCCGGAGGACACGCCCGACGCCCGCGACCTGCTGACGATCGTCGCGAACCTGATCGACAACGCGCTCGACTCGGTCGCCGGCGTGGGAGGGGGCTGGATCGAGGTGACGATCCGCGCCGACGACGGCGGCACGCTCGTGCGCGTCCACGACTCCGGGCCCGGCGTCGACGCTGCCATCGTCGACGAGATCTTCCGCGACGGCTTCACGACGAAGATCGCGACCGGCGCCGGCCGCCGCGGGCTCGGGCTCGCCCTGGTCAGCCAGACGGCGCGCAAGCGCGGCGGCACCGTCGAGGTGGCGAGCGAGGGCGGCGCCGTGTTCACCGTCTTCCTGCCCTATGCGGGCATCCCGGTGGCTTTGTGATCCGCACGCTCGTCGTCGACGACGACGCGATGACCGCGTCGATCCACCACTCGTACGTCGAGCGCGTCCCGGGCTTCGAGGTGGTCGGGGAGGCGCACACGGGCCGGCGAGCGCTCGAGGCGGTGCGCGAGCTGCGTCCCGACCTTTTGCTGCTCGACATCTACCTGCCCGACATGAGCGGCCTCGACGTGCTCCGCACGCTGCGCGAGCCCGGCCAGCCGCACATCGACGTGATCGCCGTGACGGCGGCGAAGGACGTCTCGACGCTGCGGACCGCGATTCACGGCGGCGTCATCCACTACCTCGTGAAGCCGTTCTTCTTCGACACCCTCCGCGAGCGGCTCGAGGGATACGCGGCGTTGCACGGGCGGCTCGAGCGGCTGCGCGAGCCCGACCAGCACGACATCGACCACGTCTTCTCGCTCCTCCGCAGTCACGGCCGCCACGGGCTGCCGAAGGGGATCTCCGCGCCGACGCTCGAGACCGTCGTCGAGGCGCTGCAGCAGTCCGACGCCGACATCACGGCGGTCGAGCTCGCGGAGGCGACGGGAATCAGCCGCGGCACGGCTCGCCGCTACCTGGAGTACCTCGCGCTGACCGGGGCCGTCGAGCTCTCGCTGCGCTACGGCACGACCGGCCGGCCGGAGCACAAGTACCGCTGGGCCGATCGCGTACGCATCGGGCGCTAGCGTTCTGGCGGTGCCGCGCCGCCTGATCGCCGCCGCCGTCTGCGTGCTCGCGCTCGCTCCGGCGGCCCACGCAGCGACGACCGTGACAGCGCCCGTCTACGACGCGAAGGGCCACCTGATCCAGACGCCGCTCGCTCCGCCGCCGGGAACGCCGCAGCTGACGAAGCCGCGCGCGCTCGCGATCGTCCGGGCCGACCCGAAGGTGCGCGGCTGGCTCGCGCGGTACCCGCGCAGCAACCGGATCGACGAGGAGGACTACGACTCGAAGACCGGCCAGTGGACGGTGAAGATCTGGCGCGAGCCTGCAGGTGAGATCGTCCAGGCGACGGTGGACGACGCGAGCGGCGCCGTCCTCACCGCGTACACCGGGCCGCAGGTCGCGTGGGGAATGGCGCGCGGGACGAAGGGCGCGTTCGGCGGCGACAAGATCAACAGCCCGTGGGTGTGGGGCGCGTTCTGCGTCGTCTTCCTGCTCGGCCTCGCCGACCTGAGGCGGCCGCTGTCGCTGCGGAACCTCGACCTCGTGCTGCTGCTCTCGCCGACCGCGTCGCTGTGGTTCTTCAACCACGGCGACGTGTTCGCGTCGGTGCCGCTCTTCTATCCGGCGCTCGTCTGGGTCGTGCTGCGCGGCGTCTGGGTCGGCGCGACCGGCCGTGGCTCCGCCGCCCGTGCGACGTGGCCGGCGTGGGTGCTGCTCGCCGCGACGGTGTTCCTCGTCGGCTTCCGGATCGGCCTCAACGTCGAGGCGTCGAACGTGATCGACGTCGGCTACTCCGGCGTGATCGGCGCCGAGCGGATCGTGCACGGCGAGGCGCCGTGGGGGAACTTCCCGATCGAGGGGAACCTGAAGGCGTGCGGGCCTGCCGACGCCTCCGGCGAGACGCGCGAGCGCATCCAGACGAACGGCCGCTGCGAATCGGCGAATCCGCAGGGCGACACGTACGGACCCGTCGCCTACGAGTCGTACATCCCCGGCTACCTCGGCTTCGGGTGGAGCGGCAAGTGGGACTCGCTGCCCGCCGCGCACTTCACGTCGATCGCATTCGACGTGCTCTGCCTCATCGGGCTGTGGCTCGTCGGGCGGCGGTTCGGCGGCGTCCGACTCGGCGCCGCGCTCGCGTTCGCGTGGGCGGCGTACCCGTTCACGCAGTACGCGTCGAGCTCGAACACGAACGACTCGATCATGCCGGCGTTCCTGATCTGGGGCTTCTGGCTCGCGTCCGCTCCGGTCGGCCGCGGCGCGCTCGCGGCGCTCTCGGGGTGGACGAAGTTCGCGTCGCTCGTCGTCGCGCCGCTCTGGCTGACCTATCCGTCGCGACGCCCATCAGGCCGCTTCCTGCTCGGCTTCGTGGTCGCGACGCTCGCGGCCTTCTCGGTCGTGCTGCTCGAGCCGAGCCCGCTGCACGAGCTGCGCGTCTTCTGGGACAGAACGATCCGCTGGCAGGTCGGCCGCGAGTCGCCGTGGTCGCTGTGGGACTGGCGGCAGTACCACGCCCGCGGTATCCCCGACCTGCACGTCGTACAGCGGGTGCTCGAGGTCGGGCTCGTCGTCGGTGCGCTCGCCGCCGCGATCCTTCCGCGGCGCAAGTCGCCGCTGCAGCTCGCCGCGCTGACGGCTGCGCTGCTCGCCGGGTTCCAGCTCGTCCAGACGTACTGGCTGTACACGTACATCCCGTGGTTCTTCGGCTTCGCGGCGATCACGGTGCTCGCGCCGCGGGCGCTACACCGGAACGCGGAGGAGCTCGATCCCGGTCGCGCGCCCGCTGTCGTCGCAGTCGACCACGACGCCCTCGAGCCGGACGCCGCCCTCAGCGGGCTCGAACCGCACCGGTAGCCGCATCCGCATCCGCCGGATCGCGAGCTCGGCCTTGACGCCGATCACCGAGTCGTGCGGACCGCTCATTCCGGCATCGGTGACCGCGGCCGTGCCGCCGGGCAGCACGCGCGCGTCGTTCGTCTGCACGTGCGTGTGCGTGCCGATCACGGCGGTGACGCGGCCGTCGAGCCACGTCGCCATCGCGATCTTCTCGCTCGTCGCCTCCGCGTGGAAGTCGACGACGACGACCGGCGCCTGCGCGCGCGCCTCCTCGACGAGCGCGTCGACGATCTCCCACGGCGACTGCGGGACGTCGAGAAAGAGCGACCCCATCAGGTTGACGGCCGCCACCTTGACGCCGTTGCGGGCCTCGACGACCGTCGTGGCTCGGCCAGGGGTGAACGAGCCCGCGTTCGCCGGCCGCACGACGCGCTCGCTCTTCTCGAGATACGGGCCGATGCCCTCGCGCCGGTACGTGTGGTTGCCGAGCGTGATCGCGTCGGCCCCGGCCGCGAGGATGCGGTCGGCAAGCTTCGCCGTGATGCCCGCGCCGTCGGCGGCGTTCTCGCCGTTGACGATGCAGACGTCGGCGTCCACCTCCTCGCGCAGCGACGGCAGCCGCTCCTCGACGGCGCGACGGCCGGCGACGCCGAAGACGTCGGCGAGGAAGAGGATCCTCAGTTCAGTACCAGCGAGACGGCCGGGCGCAGCTCGACCGAGACGTGGTTGCCGGCGTCGTTCGTGTAGCGGGCGAGCGCCTGCCGCTCGACGCGGGAAAGATCGACGACGACGCCGAGCCGCGTTGCGCCGCTGACGACGTTCGCGCCCACGGCGAGCGACGCATCGGCGCGAAGCTGGGTCAGTGAGACGATGAGCGACGGCGCCGACTGTGGCTGGATGTCGATGCGCGAGCCGTAGCGGTGACCGGCGACGACGTACGGCGTGATGCCGATGACCGTGCCGTCGACGGGTGCGTACACGTCGGTGCCCGGCAGCGCGCCGACGTCGAGCGCAGACGTCGGGCCGCCGCTGAGGCGGTACCAGGTCGGCGCGCCGCCGCCGCCGCCGAAGACCTTGTGGAAGACGCGCTGCAGCACGCCCTCGTTCCCCTGGTGGCCGAGCGGCGACAGCGCGAGCGCGCCGTCGGGCGCCGCGTGGTAGCCGATCGCCGTCCGCCTGCCCTGCGCGATCGGCATCTGCAACCGGATCGGGCCGTGCATCGCGAGGATCTGCGGGAACGGCTTCGTCTGCGAGCTCGTCGCGGCCGGGTCGACCTGGAGCTGCTGCGTCGTGTGACCGCCGCCGCCGAATGCGGTCAGCAGGAGCGCGATCAGCATGACCGCGGCGAGGAGCGAAACGAGCGCGAAGCGCCGGGCGCGGCGCGCGTCGCGCACCTCCCGACGTTCGACGCGCCGCCTCCGGGTGGGGCCTGAGGACGGCATGTCGCGGGCCAGCCTATCGGAGGGCTGCACGACCCTCAACCTTGCCGGGGGTGAATCGAGTGCGGGCTCGAACCAGAGGTCGACTGCGAGACTCCCGGAGATACCATCGATTCCATGGGCGGCGCTCCCCGCGCGAGCCGCATCGAGATCCCACGCTGGGTTCAGCTCGTGGGGCTTCCGCTGCTGCTCGTCCTCGCCTGGGTGGTGGCGGGAGCGGTGCGTCACGCGGTCTTCCTCTTCCTCGTGGCGCTGCTGATCGCCCTGCTTCTCAATCCGCTCGTCCGCGGGCTCGGAAGGGTCTGGATCCCGCGCGGCCTCGCAGTCGCGATCGTGTATCTCGCCTTCGCTGCGGTGGTTGCACTCGCGGTCCTCGCCCTCGCGACGGTCGTCGTGCAGCAAACCCGGCACGCCAGCCACCGGATCGACGACTACTTTACGGTCGCGTCCGGACACCCTCGCGGCACGGGCGCCGAACACGATCTCGCGCGATTGCAGGTGTGGCTCGACGGACACCATCTGCGCGGCGTGCGCGTCGAGCGGCAGGGCAACAAGTTCCTCGACTCGATCGGGACGAACGACGTCACGCGCTACACGCAGAAGGCGTTGAACTGGGCGGAAGGCGCGGGCGCCGCCGTCGTCGGTCTCCTGTTCAGCGTGCTGCTCGTCGTCGTCGTGTCCGTGTACATGCTCCTCGACATGCACCGGCTCGCGGACGCGGTCGACCGGCGGTTCCCGCCGGCGCCCGGGACGGCGCCGCTGATCGAGCGGATGGAGCACGCGCTCGCCGCGTACGTGAAGGGGCAGCTGCTCCTGTCCGCGATCATCGGCGCGAGCGCCGGGCTCGGGCTCTGGGTGCTGGACTCGATCGGCCTGATGCCGAACGGCGGCCGGTACGCCGTTGCGTTCGGCGCGTGGGCGGGCGTCGCGGAGCTGATCCCCTACGTCGGCCCCTGGCTCGGCGCCGCGCCGCCCGTGGTGTACGCGCTCGTCGAGCGGCCGCTGTCGGCGCTGTGGGTGGCGCTGCTCTTCCTCGGCATCCAGCAGCTCGAGGGGCACGTCGTCGTGCCGAAGGTGATGGGCCACTCGCTGCGGCTGCACCCGCTGCTCGTCATCTTCGGCCTGCTCGCCGGCGGCGAGATCTACGGCTTCCCGGGAATCCTCGTCGCGCTGCCGCTGCTCGCGGCGGGGCGCGCAGCGTGGGAGTTCTTCGGCGAGCGCGTCGAGCTCGCGCGGTGGCCGGAGGACGAGCGGCCGGCGGCGGAGGTCGTCGGGCTCGAGGTCGTTGCCGAGAAACCCGCGGCGCCTACTCTTCGGGCGTGAGCTCCTACCCGGACGTCCGGCTCCGCCGCTTCCGCCGCACCGCGCCGCTGCGCGCGCTCGTGCGCGAGACGCATCTCGCGCTCGACCAGTTCGTGATGCCGCTCTTCGTCGCCCCCGACGGACTGCGCAACGAGGAGCTGCCGGGCATGTCGCGCTACACGGTCGACGAGTTGCTGCACGAGGTGGAAGAGCTCGTCCGTGCCGGCGTCCAGTCGGTGATCCTGTTCGGCATCCCCTCGGAGAAGGACGAGCAGGCGACCGGTGCGTGGGAGGACGACGGGATCGTGCAGCAGGCGCTGCGTGCGCTGCGGCCGCGCTTCCCCGAGCTCGTCCTGATGACCGACGTGTGCCTGTGCGAGTACACGTCGCACGGCCACTGCGGCGTGATCGTCGACGGCGAGGTGCACAACGACCAGAGCGTCGAGTTGCTCGCGCGTACGGCGCTGTCGCACGTCGAGGCCGGCGCGGACGTCGTCGCGCCGAGCGACATGATGGACGGACGCGTCGCCGGCATCCGCGAGGCGCTCGACGACCGCGGCTGCGAGTCGACGCCGATCCTCGCGTACTCGGCGAAGTACGCATCGGCGTTCTACGGCCCGTTCCGCGAGACGGCCGACTCGACGCCCTCGTTCGGCGACCGCCGCGGCTACCAGATGGATCCCGCGAACGTGCGCGAGGCGCTGCGCGAGTGCGAGCTCGATCTCGACGAGGGCGCCGACGCCCTGATGATCAAGCCCGCGCTCCCGTATCTCGACGTGATCCGCGCAGTGCGCGAGGCGTTCGACGTGCCGATCGCGGCGTACAACGTCTCGGGCGAGTACGCGATGGTCAAGGCGGCCGCGCGCGCGGGCTGGCTCGACGAGCGCACCGCTGCCCTCGAGTCGCTGACCGCGATCAAACGCGCCGGCGCCGACCTGATCCTCTCGTACTGGACGAAAGACCTCGCCCAGTGGCTCTGACCGTCCGGTCCGAGCTCTACCGCCGCGCGCTCGACCTGATCCCCGGCGGCGTCAACTCGCCGGTGCGCGCGATGCGCGGCGTCGGCCTCGACGAGCCGCTGTTCGTCGAGCGCGGCGAGGGCGCGTACCTCGTCGACGTCAACGGCAGGCGCTATCTCGACTGGGTGATGTCGTGGGGCCCGCTGATCTTCGGGCACGCCGACCCCGAGACAGTCGAGACCGTGCGGGAGGCGGCTCTGCGCGGGACCACCTTCGGCGCCGCCACCGAAGCCGAGGTCGACCTCGCGGCGGAGATCGCCGACGCCGTGCCGTCGATCGAGAAGGTGCGCCTCGTCTCGTCCGGCACGGAAGCGGCGATGAGCGCGCTCCGGCTCGCGCGCGGCTTCACGAAGCGCGACCGGATCCTCAAGTTCGCAGGCTGCTACCACGGCCACGCCGACGCCCTGCTCGCGAGCGCCGGCTCAGGCCTCGCGACGCTCGCGATCCCGTCGACGCCGGGCGTGCCGAGCGCCGTCACGAACGACACCATCGTCTGCCCGTACAACGATCCCGAGGCGGTCGCCGAAGCGGTCATGAAGTACGGCGAGGGTCTCGCGGCGATCATCGTCGAGCCGGTCGCGGGGAACATGGGCGTCGTCCCGCCGGCGGACGGGTTCCTCGACGTGCTCCGCCGGCTGTGCGACGCGTGCGGCGCGCTGCTCGTGTTCGACGAGGTGATCAGCGGCTTCCGCGTCGCGCGCGGCGGCGCGCAGGAGCTGTACGGCGTCAAACCCGATCTGACCGTGCTCGGGAAGATCGTCGGCGGCGGGCTGCCGCTCGCGGCGTTCGGCGGCCGGGCGGAGGTCATGGACGAGCTCGCGCCGAGCGGGCCGGTCTACCAGGCCGGAACGCTGTCGGGCAATCCGCTCGCGACCGCCGCCGGGCTGTCGGTGCTGCGCCGGCTCCGCGATCCCGCCGTGTACGACGAGCTCGAGCGCAAGGCGGCGCGGCTCGCCGACGGGTTCGAGCGCGGCACCGTCAGTCGCGTCGGAGCGATGCTGACGCTGTTCGCGGCGGACGAGCCGCCGCGGAACTTCGAGGAGGCGCAGCAGGCCGACGTCGAGCGCTACGCAAAGGGGTTCCGTCACCTGCTGGAGCGGGGCATCTACTTCCCGCCGTCGCAGTTCGAGTCGATGTTCGTCTCGCTCGCGCACAGCGACGAGGACATCGACCGCACGATCGCCGTCGTCAACGAATGATGTGGACGACGATCGCGCAGGGCGCCGCCGCCGAGAGCCGGTTGTGGGGCGACGCGCTGAAGCCCGACCACGTCGGAGAGCCCGTGTTCTCGCCGCTCGCCGAGGAACGGTTCGCCGTCGGGCTCGAGACGATCTACGAGGGCTACCTCGTCCATTACGGAACGCCGCGCCTGTTCGCGCCGGGCGATCCCGACACGGCGCTGCTGCTCGGCGACTACCTCTACGCGCACGGCCTCGTCCGGATCGCAGACGCGGGCGACGTCGACGCGGTCGCGGACCTGTCGGAGCTGATCTCGCTCTGCAGCCAGCTGCGCGCCGAGAACGCAGAGGGCGACGGCGCGCTCTGGGCCGCCACGGCGGCGCTGCTCGGCTCCGGGCGCGCGCTCGACGAGGCGCGCGCGGCGTTGCGGCTGCGGGCGGATGCGACCGCGCTCGACGCCGTCGCGCGCAGCGCCGCGGGCGACGGCGCGGTCGACGACGCGCTACGGGCGCACGCCGGTCGCGTGGCGTAAGCGCTACGCCTCCAGCGCGGCGAGGCCGTGTTCGAGCAGCCGGTAGGCGCGGCTGAGCTCGCTGCGCAGCTTGCGCTCGGCCGCGGGCCCGCTCCGGCCCGCAAGCGCCTCGCGGCGCGCGTTGCGGAAGAACTGCCAGTGCACGCTGACGAGCGCGTTCGCCGCGACGCGCGCGTCGAGCTCGGACGATCCGAGCTCCTCGCGGAGCGCGTCGGTGAGCGTGTCCGCGAAGCGCCCCATCACCTCGAGCTCCTTCGCGCGCAGCGTCGGCGACTCTTCGATGATGCGCGCGAACGTCGCGAACATCGGCGAGCAGAGGCGCGAGCAGTCGCGCCCCTGTACGTGCCGCAGGGCCGCGAACACCGACTCGCCGGGCTTGCGGCCGTGGATCGCCGCCGCGAGCGCTGCGAGGCGGGCCGGGACCTCGTCGAAGAAGAGGTCCTCTTTCGTCGGGAAGTAGTTGAAGACCGTCTTCTCCGAGACGCCCGCCGCCTCGGCGACCTCCGCGACCGTCACGTGGTCGAAGCCGCGCGTCGCGAAGAGCCGCATCGCCTCGTTCGCGATGCCCTGCCGCGTCTGGAGCTTCTTCGCCTCCCGCAGGCTCACGTCGCGCAGCTTACAGTTGCAGAAAGATTTCAGCGACTGTATGTTTGATGCCGTGCTCGCCCGCCTCGCCCACGTCATCGCGCGCCACCGCTGGAAGATCATCGGCCTCTGGATCGTGCTGACGCTGCTCGGCGGCTTCGCGGCGGGCCAGGTGTCGAAGCGCTGGTACCAGAGCTTCTCGATTCCCGGCAAGCCGGCCTACGAGGCGAACCAGCGCACGTTCGAGGCCTTCGGCACGGGCGTCCGCCCACCGAACCTCGTCGTGTTCCGCACCGCGGGCGACGCCACGAAGAGCGGTGCGATCCGCGCGGCGATGCTCCGCGTCGCGGGCTCCGAGCCCGGCGCGCGCACGAGCTCGTACTTCACGACGCACGACTCGATGTACGTGTCGCGCGACCGCCACACGACGTTCATGGAGGTCTATCCGCCCGGCCTCTCGACGTTCTCCTCGAAGAGCGACGCCAAGGCGATGCGCGCAGCAGCAGCGTCGGGGCTCCCGGCCGGCGTGACGGTGGAAGTCACCGGGCACGATCCGCTCGAGGAGGCGAGCTCGACCGGCGGCGGCGGCAACGGCAACCTCCTGCTCGAGGCGATGATCGGCGGCCTCGGCGCGCTCGTCATCCTCTTCTTCGTCTTCGGGACGTTGCCGGCGGTGCTGATGCCGATCGTCGTCGCGGCCGCCGCGATCCTCAACACGTACACGCTCGTCTGGGCGCTCACGTACGTCACGAACGTGTCGATCATCGTGCAGTTCCTGATCGCGCTCGTCGGGCTCGGCGTCGGCATCGACTACGCGCTGCTGATGATCTTCCGCTTCCGCGACGAGCTGCGCGACGGATCCGACGTCGAGACGGCGCTCGTCGAGACGCTGACGCACGCAGGCCGCTCCGTCATCGTCTCGGGGTCGACGGTCGCCGTCGGG
Organism: Thermoleophilia bacterium; assembly: GCA_025925195.1. Classification (GTDB taxonomy): domain Bacteria; phylum Actinomycetota; class Thermoleophilia; order Gaiellales; family Gaiellaceae; genus Palsa-739. Next base: position 321 of record JAICLU010000034.1, on the reverse strand, counting down.
CTGCTCTCGATGCTGATCCTGCCGCTGCCGTTCATCCGGTCGATCGGGATCGGCGGCATGTTGATCCCCGCCGTCTCGGTCCTCGCCGCGATCACGCTGCTGCCTGCGCTGCTGGCGGTGCTCGGCGAGCGGATCAACAGCGTGCGGCTGATGCCGAGGCGCTTCGTCGACCGCGGCCATCCGGAGGACGGCGTCTGGGGCCGCTGGGCGCGCTTCGTGCTGCGCCGGCCGGTACCGGTGGCGATCGTCGGCACGGTGATCGCCGTCGTCCTGGCGGTGATCGGCACGCAGCTGAACCCGAACGAGTCGCAGCTCAAGAAC
>JAICLU010000180.1 GCA_025925195.1 Thermoleophilia bacterium | reverse complement strand
TACGTCGCCATGACGAAGGGGGCCGGTCCACTGTACGACGAGCTGCGCGCGCTGCTCGCCGTGGGAACCGAGCCGAGCGCCGTCCATCGCTTCTTCGCGTCGCTGCCGCCGCTGCTCCGCGAGCGCGGCGCGCCGCACCAACTGCTCGTGACGACGAGTTACGACCTGTCGCTCGAGGAGGCGTTTCTCGCGGCAGGCGAGGAGTTCGACGTCGTCTCGTACGTCGTCTCCGGTCGTGACCGCGGACGCTTCGCGCACGTGTCCCCCGGCGGAGAGACGCACATGATCGATCTGCCGAACACCTATGCGTCGCAGCTGTCGCTCGAGCAGCGCACGGTCATCCTGAAGCTGCACGGCGGGCTGGAACGCGAGCGCTTCGTCGTCACCGAGGACGACTACATCGCCTACGACGTCGGGGCCGCGATCCCGGTCGGCCTCGCGGCGAAGCTGAGCCGTAGCCACTTCCTCTTCCTCGGCTACGGGATGCGCGACTGGAACCTCAGGCTCGTGCTGTCGCGCGTCGTCGGCAACGACGGGCATCCGTACCGTTCCTGGGCGGTCGTTCCGGCGGCCGATCCGCTCGAGCGGCAGCTCTGGCGCTCCCGCGACGTCGACCTGCTGCAGCAGCCGCTCGACGAGTACGTCCAGGCTCTGGGGCGGTACGTCGCATGAGCTCGCCGTACAAGGGTCTCGCCGCGTTCGACGACTCGGATCTCGACACGCTCTTCTTCTTCGGCCGGTCAGGTGAGCGCGACGTCGTCGTCGCGAACCTGCTCGCGTCGCGGTTGACCGTCCTGTACGGCGAGAGCGGCGTCGGCAAGTCGTCGCTCCTGCGTGCAGCGGTCCTGCGCGCGCTGCGAGCCGCTGCCCCGGGCGCCGCGGTCGCATTCCACGACGCGTGGTCGCTCCCGGCCGACGAGGCGATCGCCGCCGTCCGCGAGACGGAGGAGGGATACCTCGTCCTCGACCAGTTCGAGGAGTACTTCCTCTACGAGGACGGACGCCTGCTGGACGAGCTGCCGGAGCTGCTGCGGTCGTCACGCGTCCACGTCCTCGTCTCGTTGCGAGAGGACGCACTCGCCCGGCTCGATGTCTTCAAGGCGGCGCTCCCGCAGATCTTCGCGAACCAGCTGCGCCTCGACCACCTCGACTGCGCCGCGGCGCGCTCGGCGATCGTCGGCCCGCTCGAGCGCTGGCGCGAGGTGACCGGCGAGACGGTGACGATCGAGCCGGCGCTCGTCGATGCGATCCTCGACGAGGTGGCCACCGACGGACGCGTCGAGGCGCCGTACCTGCAGCTCGTGCTCGAGCGGATCTGGGATGCGGAACGCGAGGCGGGCTCGGACGTGCTGCGCCTGGAGATGCTGCGCGAGGTCGGCGGCGCCGCCACCATCGTCAGCGACCACGTCGAGCAAGCGCTCGCGGCGCTGCCGGAGGACCAGCAGCGGGTCGTCGCGAGCGTCGTCGAGCATCTCGTGACGCCGTCCGGGACGAAGATCGCGCACCGCCTGCCCGACCTCGCGGAGTACGCGTCGGTGCCCGAGCAGCGCCTGGCGCGCGTGCTCGAGCGGCTCGGCAGGGAGCGCATCGTTCGCAGCGTCGACGGCTCCGACCGCTACGAGATCTTCCACGACGTCCTCGCCGAGCCGCTGACCGTCTGGCGCGCGGCGCGTGACGTCGAGGTCGAGCGCGCTGCGGCGCGGCGCCGGCAGCGGCGGCTGATGGCGCTCGCCGGCGCCGCGCTCGCGGCGCTCGCGGTCGTCGCCGGCCTTGCCGTGTGGGCGCTCGCCGAGCGAGGCACGGCGCAGTCGCAGGCACGTCACGCACGCGCCCGAGAGCTCGAGGCGACGGCGCTGCAGCAACTGACCGTCGACCCCCGGCAGAGCGTGCGTTCGGCGCTGGCCGCTGCCCTGCTCGAGCCCGGGGCGGGCTCCGAGTCGGTGCTACGTCAGGCGCTGATCGCCGACCGTCTGCATCACGCCGTCCGTGTCGGCGGGGCGGTCAGGGCCGTCGCGTGGTCGCCCGACGGCCGCGTCGTCGCGGCAGCAGCGCCGCACGGCAGGATCGTCGTCGCCGATGCCCGAACCGGACGCCGGCTGCGGACCCTCGAGGCGAACCGGGCCGTCGCGTCGCTCGGCTTCGAGGCGGACGGAACGACGCTCGTCGCGGGGCGGCCGGGCGGCGGCGCCCGGGCCTGGAACGTCGACACCGGCGCGGTGCTCGACGCCTCGCGCCATCTGCTCGTCGCCACCGACGTGCGCGGGCAAACGGTTCTCACGCCGGCCCGCGGCCGGCTCGCGAAGCTTGCGCCGCACGTCACCGCCGCACGTGTCGGCCCGCCGGGCGCGCCGGTCGCGACGATCGTCGCCGATCGCGGTGGTCGGCGCCGCGTCTGGCTCTTCGACGCGAGCGGAGCACTCGTTCGGATCCTGCCCGAGCGGGGCATCACCGGCATCTCGTACGCACCGAACGGCCGCCTGCTCGCGACGGCGAGCGCCGACGGCAACGCGACGCTCTGGAATCCGCGGACGGGCAAGCGCGTGCACGTGCTCCACGACGTCGACAGCCCGGTGGTCGCGGTCGCGTTCTCGCCGGACGGCACGCAGCTCGCGACCGCGGACCAGGACAGCGGCGTACGCATCTGGACGGTTTCGAACGGGCAGCGGCTCTTCTATTTCATCGGACACTCGAACCCCGTGACGGCGCTTGCGTGGAGCCCCGACGGACGGGTGGTCGCGAGCGCGAGCGCCGATCGGACGGTTCGCATCTGGGGCGTGGCGCGCGTCGTGCCCGCCGGCGCTCAGGTCGCACTGCTCGCCGGCGCGACCGACGCCGTGCGCGCGATCGCGTTCTCGCCCGACGGGTCACAGCTCGCTGCGGGATCCGACGACGGAGTGGTCAGGCTCTGGGACGCTTCGCCGGAGCAGAGGCTTCGCGTTCTCGGCCGCGCGGCCCGTGGCTTCACCGACGCGACGTGGCTCGATCGTTCGCGTGTCGCTGCTGCAGCGGCCGACGGCGTTCGCCTGTACTCGACGACGACGCGCCGGCTCCTGAAGACGGTTCCCGTTCACGGTGTCCGCCAGCTTGCGTTCGACCACGGGACGCTGTACGGCGTCACGTCGAACGGCATCGTCGACGTGCTCCGCAACGGGTCGTCGGTCTACGCCGACGCAACGACGGTGGCCGTCGTCGGCACGCGAATCATGGCTGGACGCGGCACGCACGTGTTCGGCCACGGTCGCACCTTCACGGTCCCCGGCGGGGTCGTTCGGCTTGCGCTCTCGACAGACCGCCGTCTTCTTGCCACCGCCGACGCGGACGGGACTGCGCGGATCTTCGACGTCGATCGCGGGAAGCTCCTCCATGTTCTGCACGGGCATCACGGGCCTTTGACAGACGTGGCATTCAGCCCGGACGGCACGCTGCTCGCGACGTCGAGCACCGACGCGCACGCCATCCTGTGGAACGTCGCCACCGGGCGGAAGCTGCGGGTGCTCGCCGGCCACTTCGGGACCGTCGCCGCGGTCGCCTTCAGCCCGGACGGCCGCTGGGTCGTCACTGCCGGGCCGATCAGCGCCGGGCTCTGGCCCACCTCGACGGGGCGGCTGCTCTTCTACCTTCGCGGCGATACCGGCCGGTTGACGGCGGTCGCGTTCTCACCGGGCGGCGGGACGATCCTCAGTGCGAGCAAGGACGGCACCGTGCGGACGTACGCGTGCGCGGTCTGCGGCGGGCTGCCGGCGCTCGAGCGCGTCGCCGAGGAGCGGCTCGGCCGTTAGCTCGCGTCGACCCGCTGCTCGAGCTCGTTGCTCTTGCTCGTCAGCGCTGCGAAGGCCGCCTGCAGGAAGTCGTTCATCCCGGCGGCGGCGAGTGTCCAGGTGAGCAGGCGGCCGAAGCCCGGCATGAGCACCTGTGTGCCCGTCAGTCCGGCGGCGACCCAGGTTCCGATGCAGCGGCTGCAGGTCACGAGCTCGCCGACGGCCTGGCGCAGGCCGCCGCTCTGGACGGGATCCTCGCCGCCCTCGTGCGCCTGCCCCTCGACGAACGGCTCGCGGATGAAGCTCGTCACCTCGTCGCGGGAGATCGTGCGCGACGCCTTGAACGTGGCGGCGCCGAGCATCACGAGGTCGAGCGGGCGCTGCTCGAGCGGATCGCGCCCGAGCGCCTTCGCGAGCAGTCCGGCGGTGCCGAGCCCGGCGAGGAAGGTGCCCATGATCCCCGCGTAGGCGGTGTACGGCGGCCTCGTTTCCGTCGGCATGCTCGATACCCTGTCACGCATGGCTGCGCTGAAAACATCCGCCGAG
>JAICLU010000208.1 GCA_025925195.1 Thermoleophilia bacterium | reverse complement strand
GAGCGCGGCCGGCCCGACTACCCGGCCGAGGCCGTCGCGGCGATCGTTGCCGAGCTCGGGCTTCGGCCCGGGCGCACGCTGCTCGATCTCGCGGCGGGCACGGGCAAGCTCACCCGCCTGCTGCAACCGAGTGGCGCGAACGTCCTCGCCGTCGAGCCGGTCCGCGAGATGCGCGAGCAGCTCGAGCGGCGGGTGCCGGGCATCGCGACGCTCGCAGGCACGGCGGAGCGGATCCCGCTCACCGACGCCTTCGTCGATGCGGTGACGGTGGGCCAGGCGTTCCACTGGTTCGACGCGGAGCGCGCGCTCCGGGAGATCCATCGCGTTCTGAAGCCGGGGGGCGGTGTCGCGCTGATCTGGAATGCGCGCGACGAGCGCGACCCGTTGCAGCGCGCGCTGTCGGAGATCTTCGACGAGCTCGAGGGCGACACGCCGCGGCGCAAGCAGCGCGACTGGAAGACGCTGTTGCCCGAAAGTCCGCTGTTCGAGCGGACGAGCCGCCGGCTGTTCGAGTACGCGCAACCGGTGGACGAGCAGACGGTCGTCGATCGGATGCTGTCGACGAGCTTCATCGCCGCCGCACCGGCCGAGGTGCGCACCGACGTCGAACGCCGCGTGCGCGAGGTCGCGCGCGACGCGACGCAGCTTCCGTACATGACGGAGCTGTACCTCGGATTCGCAGTCGCCGCTAGTTGACGCTGGGATCTTCGGGCATCCGGGCGACGAGCTCGTAGATGCCGCCCTTGCGGCGGAGCACGTCGGCCCACAGTTCCTCCGGCTCCTCGGTGAAGGCGTCGTCGTTGCTCGCCGCCTCGAGGATCCAGTCCTCGCGCGCGAGCTCGTCCTCGAGCTGCCCTGATCCCCAGCCTGCGTAGCCGGCGAAGATTCTGCGGCGCGTCGTCAGCGGCACGACGTCCTCGGGCTCGTCGAGCGCCGGGAAGCCGAGCGAGCCGAAGAGCGGCACGGCCGCGTCGTCGGGATCGGCGAACTCGCCGAGCACGAGCACGCCGTTCGGCTGCACCGGCCCGCCCATCCAGACGTGCTCGCCGTCGTCGACGAGCGGCTCGAGCGGTGGCACGACCTCCGCGACCTCGGCGTCGGTCGGCCGGTTGAGCACGAGGCCGGCGGCGCCCTCCGCGTTGTGCTCTGTGATCAGGATCACCGTGCGCTTGAAGTTCGGGTCGAGCAGACTCGGCGACGCGATCAGCAGCTGTCCTTGCAGGCTCGGCATCAGGCGGTGCGTGGGGTCAGCGCGACGAGCAGGCCGCCGTCGTCGTCGTACGCCGGGAAGAAGTCGCCCGTCACCGGCTTCCGCAGGCCCGCCCGCGTGCGCAGCTCGAGCTTCTCGCCGAGCCGCCGCACGCCCCATTCGAGTGCGAGCGCCGCCGGGTTCCGGCTCTCCTCGAATCCGGCGAGACCGAGGCCGTCGACGAGCTTCGCGCCGAGCAGGTCGCCCTCGCTCCAGCCGGTCAGCTCGAACATGCCGCGGCCGACGGCGAGGATCCGGCTCTCCTTGTCGCAGACGACCATGCCGGTGGCGGGCGCCGGGTAGTAGTCGTCCATCAGCTCGAAGAGGAAGCCGAAGCCGCAATGGCGGCAGGTGACGGCCTGGTCGTCGAACCCTTCGGTGCCGTCGATGTCGACGGAGCGCTGCTTGCAGTTCGGGCAGATGTAGTGCGGCACTGCCTTCCCAGGTTAGCCTCGCGGGTGTGCGTCGACGCGCCGGGCCCACGCGTGGATCGGCGACTCCGGCTCGAGCGGCAGCTGCTCGACGAGGATCCGGTGGAAGAGCTCGTCGTCGCCTGCCGGCAGGCCGAACGCGGCGTACTTGAGGAACGGGAAGGCGATCACGTCGCCCATCCCGAACGCTCCGAACAGGTACTCACGGTCGTGGAGCAAACCCTCGAAGAGGCCGATCGAAGCGCGCATCCTGTCGCGCAGCGTCGCGGCGCGGGCGTCGTCCTCGACGGCGACGAGCTCGTTGGGCGGCCCCTTCCAGACGAGATTGAACCACTGCACGAAGATCGCGACCTCGGCGCGCGCGGCGCGGTCGGCCGGATAGAGCGGCGGGTCGGGGAACCGCTCGTCGAGCCAGTCGAGGATCGCCGGCGAGTCGCAGACGACCTCGCCGCCGTGCACGAGCACCGGCACGAGCGGTTGGCCGCTCGCTGCCTCGACCGCCGACCGGTCGCCCGGGTCGACGTCGATCCATTCGACCGCGAGCTCCTTGTGACCCGCGGCGAGGGCGACCCGCTCGACGTTCGTCGAGAACGGGATGCGGTAGACCCGGAGCGGGTCTAGAACCAGTTCTTGCGCTTGAACCACAGGAGTTGTGCGGCGGTCGTGAGCACGATCACGGCCCATACATACGCGTAGCCGT
>JAICLU010000024.1 GCA_025925195.1 Thermoleophilia bacterium | reverse complement strand
CGTGCAGCAGCACGCCGAGCCGCAGTTGCTCGACGGGTTGCGGTCGCTGCCGGACGACGAGAAGTACGAGAGCCTCGACGCGGTCGTCGAGGATCTGCTGCAGGTGCAGCCCGACCGGGGCAAGCCGGTGCCGCACGAGCCAAACGAGGAGAGCGGCCGGCCGCCCGGCGGCGATGCCTACACGGACAAGGATCCGGACACCGGCAAGGTTCGGAGCTAGAGCTTCCTAGAGGCCCTGCCGGACGCCGGCTTCGTGCTCGAGCTCGTCGACCTGCCGGTCGAGCGGGGCGGTGAGCGCTCCGGCCGACCGCGCGGTGCGGAACGTCGGCAGCACGGGCGTCTGCGTCGCGCCCTCGAGCTCGAGCGCGAGCGCGGCGTACAGCGCGACCGCGGCGACGACGCAGCCGAACACGCCGGTGACGTGCTTCAGCCCGGCGTCGTGGGTCAGCCCCGTGATGCCGGTCAGCAGGAAGCGCACCGATGCGACGCCGAGCGTCGCCGCCGGCAGCAGCGACCCGCCGCGCGCATCGGAGAGCGCCGGAATGACGAGCGCAGCACAGACGGCGAGCGAGAGCATCCCGACGGCGTTCGACGGTGTCGGTGCGCCCGGCGGTGCGGTGATCATGTCGAGCGCCGTCCCGAGCCATGCCGCGGCGAGTGTGGCCGAGCCCGTCGCCGCGGTCGCGCTGCGCCCGCGGAAGCCGAAGATCGACGCCACGAGCTGCAGCGGGATCGGGACGGCGAGCAGCACCCAGCCCGCTTCGTGTACCTGCGCCTTGGGGATCCAGCCGAGCTCGACGGCGCTGAGGATGGTCGACGCGACGAGCAACCCGACGAACGTCAGTGGCAGCGGCGTGGCGATCGGCGTCAGCGTGACGACCGCCTGGTCCTGCGCCTCCAACTCAGGTGCCGCGGTCGGCGGCGCCGCGCGACTCGCCCGGCATCGTCGACGCCTTCGTGCCTTCGCGGCGGGCGCGCTCGCGCTGCGGTTTCACGACGTACTTCGGGTCGCGCGCCGACTGGAACCCCGCCTTGTAGACCGACCAGCGCATGCACATGCTGCCGGCGCAGACGAGCGCGCCGCCGAGCGCCTGCGCGCCGCGGCTGCCCTTGCCGCGCGTCGCGAGCACGGCGACTCCGGCAGCGGTCAGCGCCTTCGCGGCGCGACCGGCCTTGCCGGCCTCTTCACGCTTGTAGACCTCGCCGGTCTCGCCGAGCCGTTGCTCCATCACCTGCATGAGCGTCAGCTCCGCAGCGCCGGCGCCGACCGCGAGCCGTCGCGCCGGTCCGGCCTCGTCCGGATCGAGGAAGAGCGACGCCGCCGCTCCGGCCGCAGCCGCGCCGCTCGCGCCGAAGAGCCACGGCAGCTCGTGCCGCGCCTCGTGCCAGACCGGAATCGCGGTGTCGGCCAGCAGGACGCCGGTGTACGTCGCGAGCGGCGGCCCGAAGACCGACGCGACGAGCTCGGCGAGCAGCTTCACCGGCTTCAGGATCCCGAGCAGCTCGAGCGCAGCGGCCGTGTTCGATGCGCCACCGGCAACCGTGAGGATCCAGGCGCCGATGTTCATCGGCGAGGTCACCTTGAAGACGCGCAGCATGTGATGGAACCGTTCCGGACGCCCGAGGTCGGAGATCAACAGCGGCGCGGAGACGGCGTCCGACGCGGCGCCGATGTAGAGGGCGGTGCGCGACAGCTTCTCGTTGCCGAAGAGCTTGGCCGACAGGCCGAGCACCGACGATGCGCCGCCCATGCCGCCGGTGAAGAAGTAGACGGGAATCTCCCACGTCCAGGTCGGCTCCTTGACGACCGGCCGGCCGTAGTACGAGCGCGCGTCGGTCATTTCCGTCCCCCGAAGACGAAGCCGCCGACCACGCCGACCGCGAGGGCCGCCGCGGCCGCAGCCATGTTCGTCCACATCTGGCCGAGGAACGCGGTCGTCACGACCGGGTCGGGCGGCAGGCCGTACACCTCGGGGTCGTCGAGCAGCAGGAAGAACGCGCCCGCGCCGCCGATCCCGTCGTCGGGGTCGCGCAGGTAGAGCTGTGCCCCGTTCCAGCCCTCGTCCTGCAGCTTCTCGAGCCGCTGGTCGGCCCGCTCGCGCAGCTCGTCGAGCGGGCCGAACTGGATCGACTTCGTCGGGCACGCCTTTGCGCACGCCGGCTCGTGGCCGCCCTTGAGCCGGTCGTAGCAGAGCGTGCACTTCCAGACGCGCCCGTCCTCCTTCTTGCCGAGGAACGACGGCAGGTCGGGCTGGTGGCCCATGTTCGCGGTCGACTTCATGTCGCGCTTGTCGATCACGCCGAACGGGCACGCCGGCACGCAGTAGCCGCAACCGTTGCAGATGTCCTCCTGCACGACGACCGTCCCGAACTCCGTGCGGAACAGCGAGCCGGTCGGGCAGACGTCGAGACAGGCTGCATGCGTGCAGTGCTTGCACACGTCCGACTCCATCAGCCAGCGCAACCCGACTGCTCCGTCGTCCGCGCGCAGCGGCTTCTCTTGCTCGATGAATGCGACGTGGCGCCAGGTCTCGGAGTTCAGCTCACCCGTGTTGTCGTACGACTGCGCGAGAAAGTCCTGCCCGTCGGCCGGGATGAGGTTCCACTCCTTGCACGCGACTTCGCACGCCTTGCAGCCGATGCACACCGACGTGTCGGTGAAGAAGCCGACGCGCGCGTGCTGGTCGTCGCCCCATGCCTCGTACCCGGCGGGCACACCGGACGGTTCCATGATCGAGGTCACGTCTTGCGCGTCTCCTCCGGCTCGGGGCGCGTCTTCTCGGTTTGTGCGCGCAGCGACTCGACGAACTCGGTGAGGGCCTTGCCGCGGGGACGGCGGCCGGCGCGGATCCCGCACGTCTGCGCCTTCGTCTCCATGATGTGAACGTTCGGGTCGAGCGCGGCGTGCAGCAAGTCGTTCGCGGTGTCGCCGGCCGTCAGGAGCCGCTGCCCCCAGTGGTACGGCAGGCCGACGGTGTGGGTGACGCGGCCGCGCACGGTCTGCGGCTTCATGCGCCGCGTCACGAGCACGCGCGCCTCGACCGCCGACCGCGACGTGTAGACCGTCGCCCAGCCGCCGTTCTCGAGACCCGCCTCCTCGGCAAGCTCGGGCGAGACCTCGCAGAAGAACGCCGGCTGCAGCTCGGCGAGGTACGGGATCGAGCGCGTCATGCCGCCCGCCGTGTGGTGCTCGGTCAGGCGGTAGGTCGTCAGGACGTGCGGGAAGAGCTCGAAGCCGGGCTCGCCCTCGATCGGGTTGTACGGATCCCAGTCGGCGTCCTTGTGCTGCTGGCGCCGCGGGTTCGCCCGCTGCGAGTAGAGCGGGTTGTCGAACGGCGACTCCTGCGGCTCGTAGTGGGTCGGCAGCGGTCCGTCTTCGAGCCCCTGCGGGACGTAGAGCCAGGACCGTCCGTCCGACTGCATGATGAACGGGTGGTCGCCGGCGATCGCGTCGGGGCCCTTGGCGTCGTCGGGCGGGACGTAGTCCGGCGGTTTCGTCTCGTCGAAGTCGGGTGTGTCGATGCCCTCCCACGTCTCCTGCTCGCCGTTCCAGTAGACGTACTTCTTCCGTTCCGACCAGGGGTTGCCCTCGGGATCCGCAGACGCCCGGTTGTAGATGATGCGGCGGTTCGCGGGCCACGCCCACGCCCACTCGGGGGCGACGTGCGTGTCCTGCTCCCAGTGCGGCTTCTTGCGCGCCGGCTGGTTGATGCCGTTCTGGTAGCAGCCCGCGTAGATCCAGCAGCCGCACGCCGTCGAGCCGTCGGACTTCAGCTTCTTGTAACCGGGCAGCGGCTCGCCGCTCTCGACCTCGTAGCCCCCGATCTCCTTGAGGATCGTCTCGGCGCTCGGCTCCCGGATCGCGGAGTGCGTGGGATAGTCCCAGTGCAGCTTGTTGATCAGGAGGTCGCGCGGCTCCTGCGAGTCCTTCAGCTTCGACTTGATCATCCGTCCGAGGTGGAAGTAGAACCACAGCTCGGAGCGGCAGTCCTGCTTCGGCTCGACCGCCTGCCAGTGCCACTGGAGAAGGCGCTGCGTGTTCGTGAACGAGCCGTCCTTCTCGGTGTGCGTCGCGGCGGGCATGAAGAAGATCTCCGTCGGGATCTCCTCGGTCTTCAGCTCCCCGGACTCGATCTCGGGGCTGTCGTACCACCACGAGGCGGACTCGATCTCGACGACGTCGCGCACGACCATCCAGTCGAGATTCGCAAACGCCAGACGGTGCGCCTTGCCGTTCGCGTTGCCGACGGCCGGGTTCTCGCCGGCGACGATGTAGCCCCTCACCTTGCCGTCGAGCATTTGCTCGAGCGTCCAGTAGACGGAGTTGTCGTCATCGATGCGCGGCAGATGGTCGAACAGCCAGTCGTTCTCGGAGCTCGCCTCCGGGCCGAAGTACGCGCACATCAGGCTGACCCAGTACTCCTCGAAGTTGCCCCACCAGCCGGTCGGCGCGACGTTCGCCTGGACGAAGTTGTCGAAGCTGCCGTAGTTCTCGGTGTGCGGCATCGGCAAGTAGCCCGGCAGGATGTTGTAGAGCGTCGGGATGTCGGTCGATCCCTGGATCGACGCGTGCCCGCGCAGCGCCATGATCCCGCCGCCCGGGCGGCCCATGTTGCCGAGCAGCTGCTGGATGATCGCGGCGGTGCGGATGTACTGCACGCCGACGGTGTGCTGCGTCCAGCCGACTGCGTAGCAGAAGGCGCTCGTGCGCTCGCGGCCGGAGTTCTGCACGAGCGCTTCGCAGACGTACGCGAAGTCCTCGACCGAGACGCCGCACGTCTCCGCGACGAACTCGGGCGTGTAGCGCTGGTAATGGCGCTTGAGGATCTGGAAGACGCAGCGTGGATGCGTGAGCTCCGGATCCTCCGACGGCGGCTCGCCGTGCTTGAGGCCGCCGCCGTGGCCGCCGTGACCGGACTGCTCGCCCTTCGGGGAGTAGCCCTCCTCGCGCTGGCCGGCGGCGCCGTGCGTCTCCATTCCCTCGTACGACCAGGTCGTGACGTCGTACTGACCCTGCTCGGGATCCCAGCCGGAGAAGAGACCGTCGGCGTCCTCGGTGTCGACGTACGCCTCGTCGATGATCACCGGCGCGTTCGTGTAGTGCTCGACGTATTCGCGGAAGTAGAGCTCGTTCTGGAGGATGTAGTTGACGACGCCGCCGAGGAACGCGATGTCGCTGCCGGGCCGGATGCCGACCCACTTCGTCGCCATGGCGCTCGTCCGGGTGAAGCGCGGGTCGACGTGGATGACCTTCGCCCCGCGCTCCCGCGCCTCCATCACCCACTGGAAGCCGACCGGGTGGTTCTCGGCCATGTTCGAGCCCATGATCACGATGCAGTCGCTGTTCTGCAGGTCCTGCTGGAACGTCGTCGCGCCGCCTCGCCCGAACGAGGTCCCCAGACTGGGGACCGTGGAGCTGTGTCATATGCGGGCCTGGTTCTCGACCTGGACGATGCCGAGGCCGGTCATCAGCTTCTTGATCAGGTAGTTCTCTTCGTTGTCGAGCGTTGCGCCGCCGAGGTTGCCGATCGCCATCGTTCGGTTGGCGGGCTTGCCGTCGTCGGTCTTGTCCTGCCAGTTCGCCGCGCGCGTGTCGATGATCCGCTGCGCGATCATCTCCATCGCGTCGTCGAGCGAGAGCTCTTCCCACTGCGTGCCGTAGGGTCGCCGGTACTTGACCTTGTACTCGCGCAGCGGGCTCTGCGCGTAACTCCGCGACGCCTGGCCCTTGGGGCAGAGACGCCCGCGTGAGACCGGGCTCGCCGGATCGCCCTCGATGTGGGTGATCTCGCCGTCCTTGACGTAGACGAGCTGGCCGCAGCCGACGGCGCAGTACGGGCAGATCGACTGGACGACGTGCTCGGCCTCGTCGATCCGCGGCGTCAGCGTCTTCGAGCGCTGCGACTGGACTGCCGGGCCGAGCCCGAGCGGGTCGCCGTCACGGAGCTGCCGGACGACCGGCCAGTGCTCGAGCAGGTCTGCGAGTCCCATCGCGTAACGGTCTTTCGCGACGGTCGACTCAGGAAACGTCAAGGTTTCTAGCGATTTTATGGCGGGAAAACATGAGTCAGATGGCACTCATCGTAAGACGAAGGAGATGATCGGATGAGCACGATCGACGAACGTCGGGAGCGGGCGTCAGCGGGCGTCGCGCTCAATCACGACCCGGACGGGTGGTACGGCGACTTCGCGAAGCCGCGCGTCTTCCTGCAGCCGATCGCGGCCCCGTCGATCCTGGGGCTGTTCGGGTTCGCGGCCGCAACGTTCATCGTCGCCGCGAACCTCGCCGGCTGGTACGGGAACGCGTCGACACCGGCGTATCTGGCCCCGTTCGCGCTGACCTTCGGCGGGATCGCCCAGTTCCTCGCGGGCATGTGGGCCTATCGCGCCCGTGACGGCGTGGCGACGGCGATGCACGGAATGTGGGGCTCGTTCTGGATCGCCTACGGGATCCTGCAGATCCTCCTGGCCACGCACGTGCTCCACACGGGCGGCACGCTCGACTCCGCGCTCGGGTTCTGGTTCCTGACCCTTGCCGCGTTGACGTTCTCCGGTGCGGTCGGTGCGCTGCTCGAGGGCAACGGCGGCTTGCTCGTCGTGCTCGCGACGCTGTCTGCCGGCTCCGCCGTCGCGGCGTTCGGGTTCCTCTACTCCAGCACGACGACGCAGCACTGGGCGGGCTGGATCTTCGTCATCTCGGCGGCGTCCGCGTGGTACGCGGCGTCGGCGATGATGTGGCTCGGCTCGGCAGGGCGCACGATCCTGCCGGCGTTCAAGATGAACAAGGAAGCGAACAAGCCGGGCGGCGAGCCCATGCGCCCCATCCAGCTCGACTGGGCGGAGCCCGGCGTCAAGATGGGCCAGTAGGACTAACGAGACGCAGTCCGGAAAAACGCCGCCGCGTGAAGCACGCGGCGGCGTTTCTCGTTTCGGCGGTCGCCCTGTGGTGGCTCTGGCAGGCGCTGGCCGGCGTCTGGAACCATTACAACTGGCTGTTCGCCGCCGGCGGAGCGCTCGTCGCCGCCGGGATCGGAGAGGTCGCTGCGATTCGGACACAGGGGAGGCCGCCGCTTCCCCTCGCGATCCTGCGAAGTGCACCCTCGGCGCTCGGCATGGTCATCGTCGACTTCGCGATCGTGATGTATGCGCTCGTGCGTCGTCGCGAAGGGGTCGTGCGCGAGACGCCCTTCGACCATCCCGACACCAAGCCGTTCCGCGCCTGGGCGACGATCGTCGCCGACTGGAGCCCGAACGCCCTCGTCATCGACGTGGAGGACGGCCGCTCGCGCACCCATCACCTCATCCCGAACGACAAGTCCCAGAGCCCGGCATGAACGCGTTCATCTGGGCCGCGACGGCGCTCGCCATCCTGCAGCTGCCGCTGCTCGTGGTCGCGTGCGTGCGGCGGCCGATCGACGGCCTCGTCGCGCTCGAGCTGTCCGGGGTTCTCCTGACTGCGACGCTGCTGTGCCTCGCCGAGGGCTTCCACCGCTCGTTCGAGTACACGCTTCCGATCATGGCCGCCGTGCTCGGGACGATCAGCGGGCTCGTCTTCGCACGCTTCCTCGGGCGGTGGACGTGAGCGCGGCGAACCTCGCCGTCGACGTGCTGCTGATCGTCGGCGTCGCGCTCGAGCTCGCGTGCGTCGTCGGCGTCCTGATCATGCCGACGACGCTCGACCGGCTCCACTACGTCGGCGCGGCGACCACCGTGCCGGCGTTCTGCATCCTCGCCGCCGTGCTCTGTCGCGAGCATCTCTCGTCGGGCGGCATCGAGGCGATCGCCGCCATAGCGCTCATCTTCTTCCTCTTCCCGGTCCTGCTCACGGCGACGGCGCGCGCGATCGAGCGCGTCGAGGAAAGCGAGGACTAGCAGCGCATGCTGGTTGCCTCGCTCGAGCCGCTGCAGTACTCGATCTTCATCCTCGTTGCGATCGCCGCGACGGCGGTCGTGCTGACGCGCGACGTGCAGCGCCAGATCGTCGTGAACGGCTTCTACGGGATCCTGCTCGTCATCCTCTTCGTCGTCTTCGCCGCACCGGACGTCGCGCTCTCGATGCTCGCGGTGTCGACGGTGGGCTATCCGCTCGTCGTGCTGATCGCGATCGCGAAGGGCCGCGCCAAGTGACCCGGCGCATCCGCGTCGCGATCTTCCTACCCGCGCTCGGGCTGTTCGGCGTCCTGCTCGCGTGGGCGCTCGTCGGGATCCCGGACTTCGGGCACTACCGAGGGCCGTACGGCTATCTCCTCAACCGGGTCGCCCTGCCGGAGCGGCACATGACGAACGTCGTGACCTCCGTCGTGTTCGACTACCGCGGCTTCGACACGATGGGGGAGGAGTTCATCCTCTTCGCCGCGGTGCTGGGCGTCGTGCTCCTGCTTCGCCAGGGCGGGCGTGAACAGCCGGACGAGCTGAACGACTCGGTGGGTAGCGACGGAGTTCGTATCGGCGGCGTCCTCGCGGTCGGCGCGTGCGTGCTCGTGTCTCTCTGGCTCATCGCGTACGGGTTCGTCACGCCCGGCGGCGGCTTTCAGGGCGGTGCCGCGCTCGCGTCGAGCGTCGTGCTCGTCTTCCTCGTCTCGAGCCACAAGGCGTGGAGCGGCGTCGCCTCGGATCACGCGCTCGATCCATTCGACGGCGTCGGGGCCGGCGGCTACGTCGTGATCGGGCTCGGTGCGCTGATCGGCGGGCTGCCGTTCCTGACGAACGTGCTCGGGCCGGGCGTACCGGGGACGCTGTGGTCGGGCGGCAGCGCCGCCTTCGTCAACTGGTCCGCCGGGATGGAGGTCGCGGCCGCGAACCTGATCCTCTTCACGGAATTCATCGACGAGTACGTCGTGCCGCTTGCGGCTGGAGACACGGCGGGATGAGCGTGTTTCCGTACCTCGTCGCCGGCTGGATCTGCGTGATCGGGCTGTACGGGATCGTCACGAGCAAGCACCTGATCCATCTCGCCCTCTGCCTTACCGTCACGCAGTCGTCCACGTACGTCCTGTTGCTCGCGGTCGGCTACGTGCAGGGCGGTGGCCCCCCGATCTTCAAGGGCGTGAAGCTCGGGACGACCGCCGTCGACCCTGTCGTCCAGTCGCTGACGTTGACGGACATCGTCGTCAGCGTGACCGTGCTCGCGCTGATCCTCGCGCTGGCGCTCGACGTGCACGACGAGCTCGACACCATGGACCCCGACCGGATCGCGGAGCTGCAGGGATGAGCAGGCTCCGCCGGCGGTGGGGGCGCGCATGAGCTGGATGCTCCCGCTGCCGGTCGTGATCCCGCTGCTCGGCGCTGCCGTCAACGTGGCGCTCGACCATGTGACGCCCAGGTGGCTGCATACGACCATCGCACTGGTTGCTGTCACAACCGGGCTCTGCTTCTCGATCATCGTGCTCGTCCATTCGATGTCGGGCGAGACGCTGCACTGGTTCGGCGGCTGGACACCGCGTAGCGGCGTCGCGATCGGCGTCGGGTTCGCCGTCGACCCGCTCGGCGCGGGCTTCGCCGTGCTCGCGTGCGCGCTGACGCTTGCCGCGCTCCTCTACTCGATTCCGTACATCGAGGCGGCGACCCGCAACTACGACGCGCTCGTGATCGTCCTCTGCGGGGCGTGTTGCGGTTTTGCGCTCAGCGGCGACCTGTTCAACATGTTCGTCTGGCTCGAGCTCGCCGGCGTCTGCGGCTACGCACTCACGGGATTCGACATCCGGCGGATGAGCGCCCTGCAGGGGGCCGTCAACTTCGCGGTCGTCAACACGGTCGGCGGCTACTTCGTCCTGATCGGGATCGCACTCGTCTACGCGCGGACCGGCGCGCTCAACCTCGCCCAGATCGGACGGACGCTCTCGGGCCAGCACCCGAGCGGCCTGCTGATCGTCGCGATGACGCTGATCGTGTGCGGGTTCCTCTGCAAGGCGGCGATCGTCCCGTTCCACTTCTGGCTGGGCGACGCGTACGCCGTCGCTCCGGCGCCGGTGTGCCTGATCTTCGCCGGCATCGTCACCGATATCGGGCTCTTCGGCGTCGGGCGGGTGTGGTTCACGGTGTTCGATGCGCCGTTCGGGTCGCATCAGCGGTTCGTCGGCGACGCGCTGCTCTGGCTGGGGATCGTCACGGCGCTCGTCGGCGGGGCGATGGCGCTCGTGCAGCAGCACCTGAAGCGCCTGCTCGCCTTCTCGGTCATCTGCCACATCGGGATCATGCTGGTGGGTCTCGGGCTGCTCTCTTCGAAGGGTGTCGCGGGAGCGGCGATGATGCTGCTCGCGCACGGGGTCACGACCGGTGGCCTGTTCCTCGCGGCGGGGCTGCTCGGAGTGCGCGAGCCCGTCCGGTGGACGGCCGGACTGTGGTTCTGCGGTGCGATCGCGCTGATCGGGCCCCCGTACGTCGGCGTCTACATGGGGCACGCGTTGATCGACGACGCGGCGGTCGAGCTCGGACGCCACTGGGTTCAGCCTCTCATCTGGCTCGCGGGTGCGCTCGCCGGAGCCGCGATGCTCCGGGCCGGCGCGCAGGTCTTCCTCGGGCTCGCCGACGACTACGACCACGGGATCGAGGAGGGGCGCGACGGCCCCGTTCCGTATCTCGCCACGATCACGACCGTCCTCGTCGCGCTGGGGACGGCGGTCAGCGTCGTTCCGGGGCTCGCGCAGCGCGTCGTGCGAGGCGCCGACCGCTTCCGAGACCGTGCCGGCTACGCGAACCGCGTCCTGCACGGCATCCCGATGAAGGAGAGCGCACATCTCCCGGTCGTCTTGCAGCCCACGTCGACCGAGAGCCTCATCTACGGCAGCGCCGCGCTCGTTTTCGCGGTCGCTCTCGCGGCGTTCGCCGTCCGCCGGCCGGATGCGGCCCGGACGCGCGTCTTCGAGCCCGTCCTCTGGCCGCTCCGGCAACTGCAGACGGGCGTGATCGGCGACTACGTGATGTGGGTGGTGGTGGGGACGGCGGTGCTGGGCGGAGTCTGGGCGATCACGCTGCGGTAGAAGCGCTCAGTGGTTGCGGAGCGCGTCGATCAGCTCGTCCTTGTTCATGTCCGAGCGGCCTTCGATGCCGATCTCGGCTGCGCGCTCGCGCAGCTCGTCGACCGTGCGGTCCTCGTAGTTCTCGGCTTCGCCGCCTTTTCGGCCCGTCTCGCTGCGGCTGCCAGCGTTCGCGATTCTGGCCGCTTTCTCCTTGCTCGCGCCCTCGCGGCGGAGGGCTTCGTACTGCTCGTCGTCCTTGACCGAGTTGCCGTGGTTTTTCGCCATGGGTTTCTCGTCACCGCGTGCGTGCGATCACGAACCTCAAGATGAGCGCACACGAGCACTACCGTCGCGGCCTCGGCACGGCTCTGCGGCAGAACCAGGTCGCGTACTCGTACTCGGCGATGACGACGGCTCTGTTCGGCGTCCTCCAGCACGACAAGGGGGGCGGGCCGGATCTCACTCAGGCCTTCCTCTTCATCGTCGGCGCCGGCGCGGCGTTCGCGCTCGTCAACGCCACGGTCACGCACTGGTTCACGCAGCGGTTGCCGCGGGAGCCGAGCGAGGTGGTCGCGCTCGGGACGGCGATCAGCATCTTCTCGATGGCCTCGGGCCTCGCCCTGGGGGCGCTCGTCGGCTGGGGCGCGAGCCCGAACATCGCCTGGCCGCTCGCGCCGCTCGCCGCCTCGATCGGTTTCATGATCCTCTCCGGGATCGAGATGGGATTCGCCGGCTACTACCACGACGCCGGCGGGGTCGGCGGTGAATTCGACAAGTAGCATTCGCGCATGAACGTGGTCGCTCTCGCCGCGTCGGCGCTTCTCGCCACGACGGCGGCGCCCGCTCTCCAGAACGCGATCGTGCCGCCGGCGCAGGTCGGCAAGGGCTACGGCGTCTACGCGCGCAGTGACGGCTTCGGCGTCAAGTCTGCGCCGACGCTCGACCTCTGCGGGCGCAGCGGGTACGGCAGCGAGAAGCTGCGCGTCGACCGCCTGCAGGTCAACTACCTGAAGAAGAAGAGCCCGCTCGGGCTGTCGAACGAGGTCGTGCGCTACAAGCCGGGCGGCGCGGCGCGCGCTCTGCGCGAGGTCGCGCAGCACGTGTCGGGCTGCCCGGCGCACGCGATCGCGACCGGCGATCCGACGGTGCCGCGCGCGAGGTTCACGATCACGCGCCTGCACGACGCGAAGCTCTTGCACGGCGCCGTCGCAGTCCGCGTGCGCACCGTGGCCACCGTCAAGGGGAAGCGCTTCGACCAGGTTTCCTACGCGGTGTACCAGCGACTCGGAAACGTCCTCTCCGGCGTCTACAGCTTCGGCCCGAATACGGCTGCTCAGCGCCGATTTGCGCTCCATGCGGCGGAGGCGAGCGCGCGGGTCCTGAAGCGCATCGCGAGGCCGGCCCCGCAAGGCCCTCCCGCCTGATCGCTACCTTTGGGCAGGTGGAACGGGAGGAGCTCCACCGTGGGCGCGCAGGCGTCGTCGAAAGCGCGGATCCGCAGGTCGACGAAGAGCTGTGGACGGGCGACGACGACGGGTCGCATGCCGGCTGGTTCTGCGTGCGCACCGATCCGTTTCCGTGTCCCGCGGCCGGTTGCGGTTTCGTCGCGGAGTTCATGACCGCCGCGCACCTGGTGCTCGTCTGGCAGGAGAACGACGACCCGAACCTCCTGCGACACGCGCAGCGCGCGAAAGAGGTCGGGCGCAACCCGCGCGTCGTCTCCTACGTGCCCTCGTACGGCCCGAGCGCGTCGTACTACGCCTGGGAGGCCGCGGGGCGGCCGGTGCACGGCGTTCGCAGCACGGCGTGATCGAAGCCGGGTTCGGCGAGTCGGCGCCGTTCTCGATCGGCATCGAGGAGGAGTTGATGATCCTCGACGCCGCGACGCTCGAGCCGGCGGCGGCGTCGCACCTGCTCGTGCGCGAGCTCGGAGCGGGGACGCTGAAGACCGAGCTGCACGCCTCGGTCGTCGAGCTGACGACCGGTGTGTGCGCCGACGTCGACGAGGCGGTGGAGGCGCTCCGGGTGTTGCGAAGCGCAGCGGCGGAGCTGGCCGCCGCCAACGGTCTCGCGATCGCCGCGGCCGGCGGCCACCCTACGGCCCCGCTCGGGTCACTGCCCGTCGTGTCGGAGGAGCGCTACGAGGCGATGATCCGCACGCTCGGGCTCGCCGCACGGCGGCAGGAGGTGAACGGCCTGCACGTGCACGTCGGCGTCGGCTCGGGTGACGAATGCTGGGAGCGGCTCGAGTCGGTGCTCGGGTGGCTGCCGGTCGTGCTCGCGGTCTCGTGCAACTCTCCCTTCCTCGACGGGGTCGCGACGGGGATGCTCTCGAACCGGGCGGGGATCCTCTCGGAGCTGCCGCGCGGCGGCAGCCCGCCCGAGTTCGCCTCATACGCGGAATGGGAGGCGTGGGTCGAGCGGCTCGTCTCGTTCGGCCTGATGCCGGACTACACGCGCATCTGGTGGGACGTCCGGCCGCATCCACGGCTCGGGACGCTCGAGATCCGCGTCGCCGACCAGCCGACGCTGCTCGACCGCACGGCGCTCGTCGCGCGGCTCGTGCACGCGCTCGTCGTCGACGCTCCCGCTCGCCGGACGCTGCGCGCCGACTATGCGCAGAACCGCTGGGCCGCCGCGCGGCACGGGCTCGACGCCGAGCTCATCCATCCTGACGGGTCGCGGCTCGCGTCCGCCCGGGAGCTCGCCCGGGAGTGGTTGGGGGTCGAGCCGCCGCAGCCCGAAGCGACCGAGCTGCTCGGCGCCGCGGAGCTCGTGGCCCGGACGCTACGGTTCTGACGTGGCGACGGTTTCCGACACGATCCAGGTCAACGGCATCCGCTGCGAGCGCTGCGTCAACCGGCTCGCGACCGCGCTCGACGGTCTCGAGGGGCTCGAGGGCGCGAACGCGAACCTCATGGGCCAGGTCACGCTCGCCTGGGACGACGAGAAGACGACGCGCGACGATCTCGTGGCCGTGCTCGCCAGGGCCGGCTTCCGCGAAGTCGCGCCCGTCTAGCTCTCGTCCTCCTGCTGCTGCTCTTCGGTCTGGGGCTCTCCGGCTTGGGGATCGCCCCAGCCGCGGTGCGTCCCGGTCGTCGCCGGCTGGTCGAGGCGGCCTTCGCCGGGCCGGGTCCCCTGCTGCTCGGGAACGTCCTCCTCCGAGTGGTTGTCGCCGTAGTTCTCTCCCACGAGTTCGCTCATGGAGGTCGTGTACCCCCGGTGACGGGAATGACACGGTGGCGGCACACGTTCGTTCCGTTACGGTGCTCGCCATGGCGGAGGACGCGACTCGGATAGCGACGGAGGCGCGTGACCGCGTTCGCTTCGAGGAGGAGGCGCTCGCCCTCGCCGACCAGGTGTTCCGGGTCGCCCGTCATCTTGCCGGCTCCCGCGAGGACGCCGAGGAGCTCGTGCAGGAGACCTACGCGCGCGCCTTCCGCAGCTGGAGGTCGTACTCGCCGGGCACGAACCTGCGCGCGTGGCTGTTGCGCATCCTGACGAACCTCAACATCGACCGCGGCCGCCGGACGCAGCGCGCTCCCCAGATGCAGGCGCTCGAGGCGAACGACTACTACCTGTACGACAAGCTCGCCGCGGACGGCGTCGACGCGGGCGGCACGCCGCCCGACGAGGAGCGGGTCGTCGAGCGGTTGTCGCAGGACGACATCGTCTCGGCGCTGTCGGCCGTGCCGCACGACTTCCGCGACGCGATCGTGCTCGTCGACATCGGCGACTTCAGCTACCAGGACGCGGCGCAGATCCTCGACGTCCCGATCGGGACGGTCATGTCGAGATTGCACCGCGGCCGGCGCATCCTCAAGCGGGAGCTTGCAGACTCCGTCCTGGAGGTCGACACGGAATGACCGGCATCGAGAAGGATCCATGCGCGCACTGCGAGGAGATGATGCAGCCGTATCTCGACCACACGCTCACGGAGGACGAGCGGGTCGAGGCGGAGGCGCATCTCGACGCGTGCGACTGGTGCCGTCGCCGGTACCGGTTCGAGGAGAGCCTGCGGATCTACGTCCGCCAGGCCGCCGACGAGCCGATGCCCGACGGGCTGAAGCGCAAGCTCGCGGCGTTGCGCATTCCGTTGAACTGACGCGCGCCTACGAACGTCACGCCTTTGCAACGGGGGTTGCCCCCGTTGCAAAGGCGTGACTAGTTTCCGACCGCTTTTTCGGGGCCGACGATGACGACGAGCCGCCGCCGATCGGTGCCGCCCGGGAGCGGCTGCGCCGGCACGTCGAGCTGCTTCGCGAGCCGCACGCCGATCGCCTCGCCGCCCGGTGGGAAGTAGACCTGCGTCTGCGGATACGTGAAGCTCGCCGCCCGGCCGACATGCGTCACGCGGTACGACAGCGCCTGAATCCGCGACGCGACCGACCGCGTGAAGACGATGTCGCCGCTGCCGTTCAGGACGACCACCTTGATCGCCCACGGCGCCGGCAGGCCGGACGCAGCTGCCGGCGACGCGGACGGCGACGACGACGGCTTCGACTCGGAGCGCGCGAACGCGACCGCGAGCACGGCCGCGAGGATCAGCGCGGCGAACGCCGTGATCGCGCCGAACCGGCGCAACGGGTTCACGACGAGCGGCTTCGGCGGCACCGGCAGCCCGGCGAGCTCCTGGGCCTCGCGATGGTCGATGCCGAGGGCCGTCGCGTAGAGGAGCGACGCGAGGAGCGCCCGGTCGGTGGTCGGGAAGCGGTAGAGACGCCCCTCCTCGAGCCACTGCACCTCCTCCGGCGACAGGTCGGCCCGCTTCGCAGCCTCCTCGACCGTCAGCTGCCGGTGCAGGCGTGCACGCGCGAGCGGCGACTCGCCGGGATTCGGGACGGGCTCGAGGACTCTCGCCTGCTGCATGGGATAACTCGATTCGCTGTCTTCCTCGTCAGCCCTCTCGTGTATCCACATCGCCGGGCGGGGTGAGATCGTCGCACGAGACGGCCCGGGCGTCGATTCCGCGGGCCCCCTCGTCGGGGATCTGGGCCCAGACGGCCCGCGCGAGCAGGACGGGGTGGAGCCGCACCCCGCCGTAGGTGGCGGCGACGGCAGGACCGCCGTAGGCCCGCCAGGACGCGACGATCCGGTCGATCGCCCGGGGGTCGAGCTCCGGGCCGTCGGCGAGCACGACGACGGCGGCCTCGGCCTCGTCGGGCAGCGCCGCCAGGCCGCAGCGGAGCGACGCGCCCGGCCCGCGCCGCCAGTCGGAGCAGTGGACGACGCGCGGCGCCGCACCCACCTCGTGCGCTCCCGTGACGACGAGCACGTCGTCGACGCTGCTTCGACTCAGGGCCTCGAGCACGTGCGGCAAAAAGACGGCCTGCTTCGGTGGGGACGCGCCGTACCGCGACGACGCGCCCGCCGCCAGGACGACCGCGACGATCAACCGAGCGCGGCCACGGCGCGCCGGACGAGCGCGCGCGCGACGGGCACCTTCCACTCGGTGCGCGGCAGCGGCGTTGCCCATTCGTCGCCACTGGCGAGTGCGTCGGCCGACTCGAGCAGCCAGGGGACGGGCGCGACGCCTGCGAGTGCGATCCGCGTCTCCCCGCCGGCGCGCGCGGCTGCGACGCCGACCTGCGGGAACGACCACTTCTTGCGGTCCATCGCCTTCAGGTAGACGCTCGCCTCGACCGGCGGCAGTTCGAGCTCGAGGATCACCTCGCCCGCGGCGAGCCGTGTCACGTTGCGGTCGGCCTCGTCGGGCACGTGGTACAGCTCGGCGAGCGGGAGCTCCCGCTGGGATGTTCGCACGCGCGCATCGAGCGCGAGCAGCGCGGCCGCGACGTCCGACGGGTGCGCCGACGCGCAGAAGTCGTTCGCGACGATCGCGTGCTCACGATGCTCGCCCTCGCGCGCGAAGCACGTGTCGCCGCCGTGGAGGCGGCAGGGGTACTTCAGCCGCCAGTACCAGCAGCGCGTCGCCTGCAGGAGATTGCCGCCGATCGAGCCCATGTTCCGCAGCTGCGGCGACGCGGCGAGCCGGCACGCCTCTCGCAATGCAGCCGGGATCTGCGGGTCGACCTCCAACTCCGCGAGTGTCGTTCCCGCGCCGATCGTCGCGTCCCGCACTCCGCGCGGCACGAGGCCGCGGATGTCGACGAGCCGCTCGCCCGAGAGGATGCCGTCGCGCAGGAGCGGAACCACCTCGGTGCCGCCGTGGATGTAGACCCCCTCGTCGAGCTGGTCGACGTTAGACGGCCGCAGGAGCTCCACGCTTCTCCTTCTTCTTCGCGGCCTCGAGCGCGCGCAGCATCTCCTCGCGGGAGATCGGCAGTTCGTGCACGTCGGCGCCGGTCGCGTCGCGGATCGCGTTGGCGATCGCCGCCGCGATCGGCACGATCGGCGGCTCGCCGAGCCCCTTCGAGCCGAGGTTCGTCAGGTGCTCGTCAGGCTGGTCGACGAACTCGCAGACAATCTCCGGCACGTCGGCGATCGTCGGCATTCGGTACGCGTCGAGCGTCGTCGTCAGGATCCGCCCGCTCGCCGGGTCGTGCAGCCGCACTTCCGAGAGCGTGTGGCCGATGCCCTGGATGATCCCGCCCTCGACCTGCGACCGGGCGCCGAGCGTGTTGACGATCCGGCCGACGTCGTGCGCCGCGTAGACGCGGTCGACGACGATCTCGCCCGTCTCGATGTCGACCGCGACCTCGACGACGTGGATGCCGAACGTGAGGACGCTCATTCCGGTCGGGTTCGGGCCGCGCGCCCCCTTGCCGAGGATCTGCGCGTCTTCGAGCACCTCGACGAGCTTCTCGACCGGCGTCGAGAGGTTGCCGTCGGCCGAGACGACGTTGCCGTCGACGATGTCGAGCACGCGCTCCTCGAGGTGGTAGCGCTGCGCCGCGATCTCGATCAGCTGCCGCTTCGCATCCGCCGCGGCGGCGCGAACCGCCGGGCCCATGGACGGGATCGTCGACGAGCCCGCGGAGATCGACGCGAACGGCCCGCGCGAGGTGTCGCCGAGCGAGACCTCGACACGGTCGAGCGGGAAACCGAGCTCTTCCGCGGCGATCTGGGCCATGGCGGTGCGCGAGCCGGTGCCGATGTCCTGCATCGCGGTCACGACCTGCGCGCGGCCGTCCGAGCCGACGCGAATCCACGCGTACGACGGCGGCCCACCGCCGCCGAACCAGATCTGCGACGCCATGCCGACGCCGTGCTTCCACGTGTCGGTCGATCGCGCGCGCACGTCGTGCCGCCGGTCCCACTGCGCCTGTGCGAGCGCGTAGCACTCCATCAGGTTCTTCGAGGAGAACGGCTTGCCGTCGTTCGAGTCGGCGTAGTTCTTGCGGCGCAGCTCGAGCGGATCGACGTCGAGCTTCGCGGCGAGCTCGTCGATCAGGCACTCGAGCCCGAACGTCCCCTCGACGAAGCCGGGCGCGCGAAATGCCTTCATCGGCGGCGTGTTGATCTGGGCGCCATACCGGACGGTGCGCACGTTCTCGCACGCGTAGAGCATCTGCATCGGGCCTTCGGTCATCGCCGACCAGCCGGTCCAGCCGACGGCGTTCACGAACTCCCCGCCGAGCGCGACGATCGTGCCGTCGCCACGCGCGCCCACCTTCAGCTTCTGGATCGTGGCGTTGCGGTTGCCGGCGGCGGTGTTCTCCTCGCGGCGCGTCAGCGCGCACTTGACCGGCCGGCCGGTGCGCTTCGCCAGCTCTGCGCCGGCGAACGTGTACTCGCCGGCGTCGTTCTTCGAGCCGAAGCCGCCGCCCATGTACTCGCAGACGACCCGCACCTTGTCCCGAGGGATGCCGAGCTCGGTCGCGATCTCGTCGCGAACGCCCCAGACGTACTGCGTCGAGATGTAGACGTTGAGCGTGTCGCCGACCCACTCGCAGACGGACTGGTGCGTCTCCATCGAGTTGTGCAGGACGACCGACGTGCGGTACGTCCCCTCGACCACGACGTCGGCCTCCGCGAGCGCCCGGTCGAAGTCGCCGCGCTCGTAGCGCGTCGGCTCGGCCGTGAACAGCTCGCGCTCCACCGCGGCCTCGGGATCGAGGACGATCTCGAGCTCCTCCCACTCGACGTCGACCAGCTCGAGCGCGGCCCGGGCCTGCGCGGCCGTGTCGGCGGCGACCGCCGCGACCGGCGCGCCGAGCCAGCCCGCCTCCTCCTCGAGCCCGTGGGCGTCGCCAGGCCCGATCGCGGCGTGAACGCCCGGTGCCGAGAGCGCGCGCGACAGATCGATCTTCGCGACCCGCGCGTGCGCGTGCGGCGAGCGCAGGATGGCGCCGTGCAGCATGCCCGGCAGCGTGATGTCGGCCGTGTAACGCACCTCGCCGCGCACGCGCTCCGGCGCGTCCTTCCGCTCGGCGTCGCGGCCGACCGTCGTCAACGGTCCCACGGGCCACTGGTCGAGCGCGTCCTCCTCGACGACGAGCCAGACCTCCTCGAAGCGGCCCTCGACCTCCTTCTCGGTGCGGATCAACCTCGCCAATGCAGGATCGCCTCCTCGATGCGTGGATAGGTGCCGCAGCGGCAGATGTTCCCGGCCATGTGATGCCTGATCTCTTCGCTCGTCGGCTCCGGGTTCGCCGCGACGAGCGCGGCGGCCGACACAACCTGTCCGGGCGTGCAGAAGCCGCACTGGACGGCATCCGCCTTGACGAACGCGTCGACCAACGGATGGTCGCGCAGCCCCTCGATCGTCGTCACCTCGCCGCGAACGGCGTGTGCGAGCGTGATGCACGAGAGCGCCGGAACGCCGTCGATTTGCACGGTGCAGGCGCCGCAGTGTCCCTCGTTGCACGCGATCTTCGTTCCGGTCAGCCCGAGCTCCTCGCGCAGGACGTGCGCGAGCGATGCGCCGACGGGCGCACGCACCTCGTACGTGTGCCCGTTGACGATCAGCTCACTCGCCACTCGTCACCGCCAGCACGTCGGCGAGGTGCAGCAGGCGGGAGCTCGTGCGCGCGATCGTGCGCGCGTCGTCGTCGTCCTCGGCCTCCGGCAGCGTGCGCCACACGTCGCGCGCGGCGAGCAGCAGCTCGCGGATCTGGTCGAGCTCTTCGCGGTGGCCGTTCCGCTCGTTCGTCGCGTTGAGCGCGAGGCCGAGTGCGCCGAACGAGTCCTGCTGCCGCGCGAAGAGCGACGCCATCGCCATCGAGAGGTACTGGTGGATGCGTGCGAGCGTCATCGGCTGAGCGAGCACGTCGGCACCCTGTGGCTGCGACGGCTCGAGCGGCGGCTCGCCGTCGGCGATCCGGTTCGCGTTCCCGGCGAGCAGTTCTCGGATCTGCGGTTCCTCGAGGCCGGCGCTGCGCGCCGTGCGGAGGGTGTTGAGCAGCGATTGCGGCTGCGTGCCGTACGGATAGTCGGAGGCGTAGAGGATCTGCTCCGGCGGCACGAGCCGGAAGAAGCTCAGCAGGTCGACCGGGCTCCAGACGGAGGTGTCGAAGAAGACGCCCGCCTTGCCGGCGAAGTTGCCGGCGAGCCCCGAGAGGTCGGCGATGCCTGCATGCGCGATGATCAACTGCGCGTCGGGATAGCGCTCGACGAGGTGCGCGAGATGGTCGGCGATCGGCGGCAGGCCGCGGCCGCCGTGGATGAGGATGGGGACGCGGCGCTCGGCCGCGATCGCGAAGACGGGCGTCAGGCGCTCGTCGTCCAGCAGGAACTTCTGGGCGCGCGGGTGGAGCTTGATGCCGCGCGCGCCGCGGTCGAGGCAGCGCTCGGCCTCTTCGATCGGCCCCTCGGCGAGGTCGAGCCGGACGAACGGGATCAGCTTGCCGTCCGAGCGCTCGGCGAACTCGAGCGTCCGGTCGTTCCCGGCGCGGAAGCCGGGGTGGCGGTCGGGCTCGTCGAGGCAGAACATGTTGGCGCGCGAGACGCCGTACCGGTCGAGAATCGCGAGTAGCTCGTCGAGGCTGCCGGACATGCCGTCGATGTCGTTGCCGAGGTGCGTGTGCGCGTCGAAGACGTCCGCCTGCGCCGGCAGCTCGTCCTTCAGCTGCGCCTCGAACGAGGCGAACAGCTCCTGCGCGCGCTCGAGAGGCTCGCTCACCGGCTCGAATCTACCCACGCGTGTGATTTCCATGACGGTTCCGTAACGGGGCCTGGCCCCTGCCGTCGCCGCGCGTGCAGGCATTTCGTCCCGACGGGCCACGTCCGGGGCCAGGCCCCGTTTCGTGGATGTGACGTCATTCGAACGCGGGTGCCAGGATCCGGTCGACGAAGACCGACTCCGGGACCGCGCCGTCCCACTGCGGAACGCCGTTCACGACGATTCGGGGCACCGCCTGCACGTCGAGCGAGTCGGCGAGCGCCGGGAACTCCGTCGCCTCGATCGCGGAGGCGCGGATCCACGGCGAGGCGAGCGCCAGTCGGTACGCCAGCAGCACGGCCGGCGGGCAGTGCGGTCAGGTCGGCGTCACGAAGACGTCGATCGCGAGCTCCTGCTCGACCGACGCGAGCCGCTCGAGCGACGCCGGCTTCAGCGACGACTGTGCCCGCCCCGCCTCGAGGACGGCGCCGATCAGCGACCCGAGCTCGTACCCCCACGGCAGCCCGTAGTAGCGGAGACCGACGTCCCGCCCCTCGGGCAGCACGGCCACCGCCGGGTACCTCGCGAAGCCGTCGGGCTGCTCCTCGACGCGTACGGACACGAGCGGCGACAGCTCCGCGAGCCCGTTCGCGACCCGCTCGGTCTCGGCGCCGAAGTCGATGTCGCCTGCGCCCGGTAGCGGCGTCTCCTCCGGCCCGTGCGCGACGAGCAGCTCGACCGGCCGGTCGAGCCCGCCGAGCGCCTCGCGCACGCGCACCTCGTCGTCGGCCTTGAAGAGCGGCATCGGCCCGACTATAGGATCCGCGGCGTGCCGACGGTGCTCGTCTTCGCGGACTCGATCCGCTCGCCGGACATGCGACACGCGGTGCCGCTACCGGTGCCCGATCCCTTCCTCTACGTCGAGCACGACGGAACGCGCACCGTCGTCTGCAGCGCGTTCGAGATGCAGCGCATCAGGGAGGTCGATCCCGAGATCGTCACGCGCTCGCCCGACGCCTACGGCGTGGACGAGCTGCTGCAACGCGGCATGGGCCGCGACGAGGCGGAGCTCGAGACGTACGTGCGCGCGTGCAACGAGCTCGGCGTCACGGAGGCGGCCGTGCCGCCGGCGTTCCCGCTCGAGCTCGCCGACCATCTCCGCGCGAACGGCATCGACGTCCACGTCGACCGCGAGCTGTTCGAGGAGCGCCGCCGCCGGAAGACGCCACGCGAGATCGAAGGGCTCCGCCGCGCGCAGACCGCGTGCGAGGCGGCGCTCGACGTCGCCCGCGCGATGTTGCGCGACGCGGCGGCGGAGGACGACACGCTGATGCTCGAGGGCGAGGCGCTCACGGTCGAGCGGATCAAGCTCGAGATCGAGCGGGTGTTCAGTGAGCACGGCGTCGTCGGCGAGGAGTTCATCGTCTCGCACGGCGCGCAGACCGCGGTCGGGCACGAGATGGGCAGCGGGACGCTGAAGCCCGGCGAGCCGATCGTCTTCGATCTCTTCCCGCGCGACCGCGAGACCGGCATCTACTCCGACATGACGCGCACCTACGTCGTCGGCGCGCCGAGCGACGAGCTGCTCGAGTACCACCGCCTCTGCAGGGAGGCGCTCGAGCGCACGACGGCGGCCACAAAGCCCGGCGTCAACGGCAAGGCCCTGATGCGCATCGCGTGCGACCTCTTCGCCGAGCACGGCCACAAGACCCAGCTGCACAAGGAGCCGGGCGAGGTGCTCGACAGCGGCTTCTTCCACGGGCTCGGCCACGGCGTCGGTCTCGAGGTGCACGAGAAGCCGGCGCTCAGCCGCTCGGGCGACGACCTCGTGCCGGGCGACGTGATCACGCTCGAGCCCGGCCTCTACCGGGCCGGCTACGGCGGCGTCAGGCTCGAGGACATCCTCCTCGTCACCGACGACGGGGCCGAGGTCGTCACGCAGTACCCGTACGACCTCGAGCCGTAGCGTTCGTCACGCATCGCGGTCCGCTTGACGAGCGGGGTCTGCATCAGGGAAGCTGCCGCCGGGGTCAGACGACAGAGGAGGCGGACAGATGGCTGTTGTCCAGGAACGGCTTGTGACGCTCGTTGAGGGCGTCCCGGCGGCCGATCCGGCACCGCTAGGACTCGCGGGCTTCGCGCTCACGACGTTCCTGCTCAGCGGGCACAACGCGAGCTTCATCCCAGACGTGATCTGGATCGGGCCCGCACTGTTCTACGGCGGGCTCGTGCAGCTCCTCGCCGGGATGTGGGAGTTCCGGAACCGCAACGTGTTCGGCGCCACGGCGTTCTCGACGTACGGTGGCTTCTGGCTCGGGCTCGGCATCTTCGTCGTGCTCATCAGCACGACCGCGCTCGGGAAGGGGATCACCGACGTCGACTCCGGACTCGCGTGGTTCCTGCTCGCCTTCGCGATCTTCAACACGTACATGCTGCTGTGGAGCATGCGCGTGAGCGGGGCGGTGTTCGTCGTCTTCCTGACACTCGAGATAACCGAGATCCTGCTGGTGATCGGCTTCTTCAACCTCGCGCACGGCGGCACGCCGTGGTGGCTCCACGCGGGTGGTTGGGCCGGCATCGTGACGGCCGCGGCCGCGTGGTATGCCTCCGCTGCGGGCGTCGTGAACGGGATGTCGCCCACGCCGGTGCTCCCGGTCGGCGCAGCGCCGATCGGCCGCATCGGCTCGCCGATGCCCAGACGGGCAGAAGGGTAGGAACGCAATGGCCGCCGAGGAATCGCACCACGCGATCGAGACGATGCTCCTCGAGGAGCGGACGTATCCGCCCGACGAGGAGTTCGCGAAGCAGGCGAACGCGCAACCGGAGATCTACGACGAGGACTTCGAGTCGTTCTGGGAGCGGGAGGGCCGGGAACGGCTGAGCTGGTACGAGCCGTTCTCGAAGCTCTACGAGTGGGAGCCGCCGTTCGCGAAGTGGTTCCTCGGCGGCAAGCTCAACGTGTCGTACAACTGCCTCGACCGGCACGTCGAGGCGGGGCGCGGCGACAAGGTCGCGTTCCACTGGGAGGGTGAGCCGGCCGACGAGCGCCGTGCCATCACCTACGCCGATCTGCAGGGCGAGGTCGCGCGGTTCGCGAACGGTCTCAAGAAGCTCGGTGTGAAGAAGGGGACGCCGGTCGCGATCTACATGGGCATGGTCCCCGAGCTGCCGGTCGCGATGCTCGCGTGCACGCGGATCGGCGCGCCGCACACGGTCGTCTTCGGCGGCTTCTCGGCCGACTCGCTCTCCGGCCGGATGGTCGACATGCAGTGCGAGGTGCTGATCACCCAGGACGAGGCCTGGCGGCGCGGCACGACCGTCGGCCTGAAGAAGGTCGCGGACGATGCCATGGACGACGCGCCGAACGTCAAGACGTGCGTCGTCCTTCGTCGCACCGGCAACGAGGTCGCGATGCAGGATGGACGCGACGTCTGGTGGCACGACGCGATCGACGGCGTCGACGACGAGTGCGAGCCCGAGCCGATGGACAGCGAGGACCTGCTGTTCCTCATGTACACGAGCGGCACGACCGCGCGGCCGAAGGGGATCGTGCACACGACGGCCGGCTACCTCTGCGGCGTCTCGTCGACGCACCACTACATCTTCGACCTCAAGCCGGAGACCGACGTCTACTGGTGCGCGGCCGACATCGGCTGGATCACCGGACACAGCTACATCGTGTACGGGCCGCTCTGCAATGGGGCCACGTCGGTGATGTACGAGGGGACGCCGGACTTCCCCGACAAGGACCGCTGGTGGGAGATCATCGAGCGCTACGGCGTCACGATCCTGTACACCGCGCCGACCGCGATCCGCTCGCACATGAAGTGGGGGCCGGAGTACGCGCAGAAGCACGACCTGTCGTCGCTGCGGCTGCTCGGATCGGTCGGCGAACCGATCAACCCCGAGGCGTGGATCTGGTACCGCGAGCACATCGGCGGCGACCGCACGCCCGTCGTCGACACGTGGTGGCAGACCGAGACCGGGATGATCATGATCACGCCGTTGCCGGGCATCACGACGACGAAGCCGGGCTCGGCGACGAAGCCGTTCCCGGGCGTCGACGCGGGCGTGTTCGACGAGCAGGGCAACGAGGTCGGCCCCGGCGGGGGCGGCTATCTCGTGCTGAAGCGGCCGTGGCCGTCGATGCTGCGCGGGATCTTCGGCGATCCCGAGCGGTACAAGGAGACGTACTGGTCGAAGTACGACGACGTGTACTTCGCCGGCGATGGTGCCCGTATCGATCGCGACGGCGACTTCTGGCTGCTCGGCCGCGTCGACGACGTGATGAACGTGTCGGGCCACCGCATCTCGACGATCGAGGTCGAGTCGGCGCTCGTCGACCACCAGGAGGTGGCGGAGGCCGCCGTCTGTTCGCGCAAGGATGCG
>JAICLU010000141.1 GCA_025925195.1 Thermoleophilia bacterium | reverse complement strand
TCGACGAGTGCGGGCTCCTCTCCCCGTACGCGGGCGCGGCGATCGTCGGCGAGCTGGTCCAGCAGCTCGTGCCACTCGTGCTCGCGCCGCATCGCACGCATCCACGCACGCCCGTCGGTGACGGCCGAGATCGCGACGCAGCAGCGCACGCGCTCGTCCACCGCCGCTGCGTAGAGCGCGTTGCCGCCGCCGAAGCTGACGCCGACGACCGACAGCCGGGCGGCGTCGACGTCGTCGCGCGTCTCGAGATAGCTCAGCGCGTTGCGCACGTCGGCGACCTGCCGCAGCGGCACGATCTCGCCGCGCGGGCCGCCGCTGTCCCCCCAGCCGCGGTAGTCGGCGAGCAGCACCGCGTAGCCGGCCTCGACGAACCGCGCCACGTACGGCTGGTAGAACGCCGCCTGCCGCGTGCCGGTGAAACCGGGGCAGAACACGATCGCCGGCGCGGAGGCGCCGTCCCCCGCCGGGTAGAACCAGCCGGCGATCTCGTCGCCGTCGCTCGTGTACGAGACGTCTTCGCGCCGGAGCTCGCTCACGCGGCCACCTGCACCCGCGGCAGGACCTCCTCCGCGAGCCGCGCCACCTGCTCCTCGTAGTCGTCGGGCCGCATCCGGAAGTCGAAGACGAGCTGGTCGACGCCGCGCTGCACGTACTCGTCGATCTGCGCCGCGCAGTCGTCCGGCGTGCCCGCGATCAGCAGCCCCTCCAGGTCGTCGGCCGACTCGAACGGGCCGGTCCAGAACTTGCGCTCGTTCGCCTCCCCGAGCAGCCCCTCGACGTCGACCTTGGCGAGCGCCTCCTCGCGGCTGTTCGCGATCGAGATGACCGGGATGATCCCCACGCCCATCGCACGCCCCTGCTCCTCCGCCCCGTCGCGAACGCGCTGCACGTACTTGTCGAAGGTCTTGAGCGGGCAGCGGCCGGGGAACCAGCCGTCGCAGTACTCGAGCGCGCGCCGGACCGAGGCGGGCGTCGAGCCGCCGTACCAGATCGGGGTGTCCGCAGGCGGATGCGGGTCGATCGTGATCCCCTCGAACTGGTAGAGGCGGCCGTGGTAGCTCCCCTTCTCCGTGCTCCACGTCAGCTTGAGGATCTCGGCCATCTCCTTCGTCGCGTCGAAGCGGTCCTCGTACGCGAGGCCCGTCGCCTCGAACGGCTTGCGCGGCGCACCGGCGCCGATGCCGGCGATCAACCGCCCCGGACCGGCGACCATGCCGACGCCGCCGAAGAGCTGCGACGTCACGAGTGGATGGCGGAACGGGATGATGGTTGCGGTTCCGACGACGAGCTTCGTCGTGATCGCCGCGATCGCGGTGAGCGTCGAGAACGGCTCCATGAAGACGGTGCTCGGCTTCTCGAAGCCGTGCGGCTGGAACATCAGATGGTCGCGCACCCACACGGAGTCGAAGCCCCAGCGCTCGAGCTGTGGAGCCTGGTCGATCACGCTCTCGCGACTCGCCGTATGGCCGAAATGGAGCAGGAGCACACCGAACTTCGTCACGAGGGCCTCCGGAACGCGGTTGATTGGGACAGATAGGACGTGGCGTCGCTGAGCGACACGACGTCGCCGTACTTCTGCTCGATGTCGAACAGGGCGATCGCGTGCGACACGTCGAGACGGTCGAACGTCGCCTCCTCGACGACCGCGACGCGGTAGTTGTTGCAGAACGCGTCGAGCACGGTCGAGCGGACGCAGCCGCTCGTCGCGGTGCCGCAGCAGACGAGCGTGTCGACCTGCAGGTCGACGAGATAGGACAGAAGCGGCGTGCCGTGGAAGACGCTCGGCTTCGTCTTGCGGATGACGATGTCGCCCGGCTGCGGCGCAATCGGCTCGACGATCTCGTTGCCGCCGGCCCGCGCCGAGGTCGTGTCCTCGTTGCGCCGCCGGTTCTTGTCGGCCCAGCGGCCGTGATAGACGGCGTCGGGCGGCGTGTCGAGCCCCGCGGAGTAGATGACCGGCACCCCGGACGCGTGCGCCGCGTCGAGCAGCTGCCGGATCGCCGGCAGCGCCGCCCACGCCGCTTCGCCGCAGCTGTTGCGCCAGCGCGGGATCGAGTCGAGGATCGGCTCGGGCCGGTCGCCGCAGAAGTTGACGGTGACGTCGATGACGAGCAGCGCGGGGCGCGCGCCGTAGCCGGCGCGCTCGCCGAGGCCCGCGGCGGCCGCAACCTCCCGATCGCGCTCGCTCAGATATGCGTCCCAGATGCGGGTCGTCATGCTTCCGCCCACCGGCTGGCGCGTGCCTCGGCGCCGCTCAGCACGACGTACGAGACGACGGACGCGGCGATCACCGTCAGCACGACCGCGTAGAGCTGCGGCATGTCGAAGGTGTCGGACGCCGTCACGATCAGCTTGCCCATGCCGACGACGCCGATGATGATCTCGGCGGTGATCAGGCCCTTGATCGCCTGCACGACGGCGAGGCGCGCGCCGTTCAGGAGCAGCGGCGCGACGGCGGGCAGCACGATCGTCCGCACGTACGCGCGCCGCGAGGCGGCGAACGACCGCGACATCTCGCTCAGGTCCGCCGGCACGTCGCGCAGCGCGACGACCCATTGCAGGACGAGTGGGAACAACGCGAAGGACACGACGGCGATCACGCGCGTCGTGTCGCTGTACCCCCAGATGAGCACGAACACGGGAACGAGCGCGACCGTCGGCGTCGACATCGCGGCGTTGATCAGCGGGCTCAGCGCGTCGTCGAGCAGGCGCGAGCGAGCGAGCAGGCCCGAGAGCACTGCGCCGAGGACGAGCACGACGAGCAGACCGATCCCGAGCGTCTTGAGGCTCGTGGTCGCGACGCGGAACGCACCCCCCTCGGCGAGCTGCCACCAGCTCGACGCGACCGA
The DNA here is from genome assembly GCA_025925195.1 of Thermoleophilia bacterium. Taxonomy (GTDB): domain Bacteria; phylum Actinomycetota; class Thermoleophilia; order Gaiellales; family Gaiellaceae; genus Palsa-739. Next base: position 4,049 of record JAICLU010000141.1, on the reverse strand, counting down.
CTGCACGCTCGGCAGCCAGTAGGGCTTTGCGACCGAGGCGTCGATCTCCCAGACGCCGACGAGCGCCGCGGCCGTGAGCGCCTGGGGCCAGAACGAGAGCAGGCGCCTACCCATCGGTCTTCCCCAACCGGTCTGCGACGAGCCGCTCGATCGCATGCGCCGCCCCGACGAGCACGAGCCCCTCGATGAGGATCATCAGCGTCACGGCGTACAGGTCGCCGGCCGCGAACTCGGACCGGAACTGGACGATCAGGCCGCCGAGCCCGGCGGGGATCAGCGTCAGCTCGATCACGATCATCCCCGAGATCGCGTGCGCGAGCCCGACGCGCAACCCGGTGAACACCGGCGCGAACGAGCTCGGGACGATCACCGTGCGCCACACCTGCAGGCGCGACGCGCCGAACGCGCCCGACATCTCGATCAGATGGGTCTCGACGATCCGCACGGCCGCGCGGGCATTCAGCGCCACGATCGGGAGCGCGAACGCGATGACGACGACGACGCGCGCGGTGAGCGTCAGCCCGAGCGCGACGATGATCACCGGGACGATGGCGATCATCGGTATGACGAGCGCGACGTCGAGGAAATAGCTGAGGCCGCGGTCGGCGAGGCGCACCCGGCCGAGCAGGAAGCCGAGCGGCAGGCCGACGACGGCCGAGATCGGGAAGCCGATCAGGAGCGCCTCGTTGCTCCGCCACATGGCGGTTCCGAGCGAGCCGTTCCGCCAGAGGTCGACGAGATGGCGCACCGTCGTCGAGAACGGCGCGACGAAGACGCCCCCGTCGCGACGGCCGAGCCACTCCCAGATGCCGACGACGACGGCGACCGCGACGAGGCGGATCGCCCACACCGCAAGCGCGCGGCGCGAACGGCGGCGCAGGGCACGCCGGCCGACCCGAGGCGGCGGCAGACCGGCCTCCGCCTCGGGCGGAGACTCGCCCAGCCCGGCGATCTCGCCGGGCTGGGCTTCGTAGGCGTCGAGCTCGGTCACGCGTCGTGCGCCGCGCTACTTCGCCGCGACGACGATCGTATGCCGCAGCTTCGCGTGCAGCGACGACCCGTACGTGTACTTGCCGGCGATCAACGTGAACTTCCACGTCGCCTTGCCGCGGAACTTGACTCCGGTCTGCTTCGCGATCCCCTTGCCTGCGAACCGGAACCCGTCCGTCTTCGAGCGGTCGTTGACGGTGAACTGATACGTCCCGGGCTGGAAGTGCAGGCGCGGGCGGAGCGAGCTCTTCGATCCGTTGAGCGTTGCCGCCACGGCCGTCGGAGCGTTGATCGACTGCACGATCGAGGTGTCGCAGCACTGGCTGATCGAGAGCGGCGAGGTGAGGAAGCCGCCGAACTGCATCGCGGTCAGCGTGTACTGGATGTCCTTCTTCGAGAAGCCGCCGTCTGTGGCCCACACCTTGTCGGCGGTGTACGTGTTCGCGTCCTGCGTCGCGAGCGCGGCGTCGACGTTCGGCACGTACTTCTGGATCCCGGCCGCGAGCTGCGCCGGATTGTTGTAGGCCGCCTTCTGCTCCTTGAGGATCGCCTGCAGGACGGTCTTGATCAGCGGCCGGTCGGTCTTGAGGAACGACGTCCGGACGAAGATCACCGCGTCCATCAGGAACGAGTACTTCTGCGCCACGTCGTAGATGACGTGGAACTTGCCGGGCGCGAGCTGGTTCAGCGTCGGCATGTCGGACAGCTGGATCGCCGACGAGTCGAGCTGACCGGCGACGAGCGCGCGGATGCGGTTCGCCGAGCCCGGGACGACGAGGATCTGGGGCTTCACGTTCGGGTACTTCGCGAGCATGAGGTTCGTGTAGAGGGTCGTCGACGACACGGCGGCGTGGATGCCGACGCGCTTGCCGCCGAGATCGGCGGGGCTCGCCACGCTCGTCGGCGCGACGATCTGGTACGCCGGCGAGTTCGCCGACATGATCGCCGTGACGGGCGCGCCCTTCGAGATCGCCTGGAGGACGGTGCTCGCCGATGCGGAGCCGAAGTCGGCGTCGCCGCGGACGACCGCCTGCACCGGATCCTCGGACGTCTGGAGATACGTGAGGGACACCGGATAGCCCTGCGCCTTCAGGTCGTCCGACGCGAGAATCGTCGGGATCTTCTCGACCTGCGGCGTCGCCGCCGAGAAGGCGATCTTGACCGCCGGCTTCGACGCCGCGGTCGCGCTGCCGAGTCCCCACGCGGCCGCGACGACCGCGACCGACAGGACCCCGGCGGCGAGGAACAGCTTCGTTCTCTTCATGCCGCTACTACTCCTTTTCCTCTTCTGCGTGATGGACGACGTCGTCCTTGATGAGCTGCCAGAGCACGTTGACCGTGGCGGCGAACTCGCTCGTGTATTTGATGTCCAGGGTGCGCGGCCGCGGCAGGTCGATCGGGACGACCTTCCTGACGCGGCCAGGATTGGCCGCCAGCACGACGACCCGGTCTGCGAGATAGACCGCTTCGTCGAGCTGGTGGGTGACGAAGACGACCGTCTTCTGCCGGCGATCCCAGATCGACAGCAGCTCGGCCTGCAGCACTTCGCGGGTCTGAGCGTCGAGGGCGGCGAACGGCTCGTCCATCAGAAGGATCTCGGGGTCGCCGACGAGGGCGCGCGCGAGGTTGGCGCGCTGGCGCATGCCGCCCGAGATCTGCCGCGGGAACTTGTCGGCCGCAGCGGCGAGGCCGGTCAGCTCGAGCAGCTCGCGCGCCGCGTCGCGGCGCTCCTTCTGCGACACGCCTCGCAGCTCGAGCGGGTAGGCGACGTTGTCGAGCACCGTCCGCCACGGCAGCAGGCAGTCGGCCTGGAAGACGAAGCCGCGAGATCTGCTCGGGCCCTTGACCGTCTCGCCGCCCGCCTGGACGTGCCCCGCGGCAGCCGGCAGGAGGCCGTGGATCGCGCGCAGCAGTGTCGTCTTGCCGCTGCCGCTCGCGCCGACGACCGTGACGAACTCCCCGCGCTCGATGCGCAGGTCGATCCCGTCGAGAACGGGTGCGTCCTGTCCTGGAAATCCGACCTCGAGCCCCGTCACCTCGAGCGCCGCCGTGCGTTCAGCTACTGAGCTCAAATCCTCCCGATCCTTCCGCCCCTGAAGGTCCGGACCGTACCAGCGGGAGGCCCGATCGTCTAGAGATACTTGCTTGTCAACAAGTAACTGTCAGCTTGTCGACAGCTCTGCGAGCCGCGGCACGGCCTCAGCGACGACGCGCCTCACCACGGCCGCCGGATCGGGCCCGAGGGGCACGATCTGCACGTGCTGCATGCCGATCGCGGCGTACTGCGCCATCGTCGCGACGAGCTCGTCGACGTCGGCGTCGATCGCGACCCGCGTGAGCGTCGTGTTCTGGATCTCGGCGGGGTCGCGGCCCTCCCGCTCGCAGTGCTCCGCCAGAACGTCGAGCTTGTGCTTGACCTCGTCCGGCGAGGTGGCGAACAGGTTGTTCGCGTCGGCGTAGCGGGCGACGAGCTTCAGCGTCTTCTTCTCGCCGCCGCCACCGACCATGATCCTCGGCCGAGGCTGCTGCACCGGCTTCGGCTGGCAGATCGTCTCGGCGAGCCGGTAGTGGGCTCCGTCGTACGGGCCGTCGTCGTCGCTCCACATCTGCAGGCAGATCTGCAGCGTCTCCTCGAGCCGCTCGAAGCGTTCGGCGATCGGCGGGTATGGAACGCCCAGGCCGAGGTGCTCGCGCTCGTACCACGCGGCGCCGAGCCCGAGCATCGCCCGGCCGCCGGAGAGCACGTCGAGCGTCGTGACGATCTTCGCGAGCAGGCCCGGGTAGCGATAGGTGACGCCGGTGACGAGCAGCCCGAGCTCCATCGTCTCGGTGCGGCCTGCGACGAAGCCGAGTGCGGTGTACCCCTCGAGCATCGGATCCTCGGAGCGCGTGAACGCCTCCATCTGGAAGTAGTGGTCCATGAAGGTGAAGAGCGTGCAGCCGGCCTCCTCGGCTGCCTCCGCGGTTCCCGCGACGTGGTCGCGCAGCGCTCCCGGCCCGCCGGGAAGCGTGAAGTTGATCATGTGGATGCCGACGTCCATGGTCGGAGACTGTATGTG
>JAICLU010000157.1 GCA_025925195.1 Thermoleophilia bacterium | reverse complement strand
GACACCGACCACACACGGTCGAACGCATCCGTCATCTTGTCGGCGAGCCGGTTGCGGATCTCGTCGCGGTCCCAGAACAGCCGCCCGAGATCCTGCACCCACTCGAAGTACGACACGGTGACGCCGCCGGCGTTCGCGAGGATGTCGGGCACGACGTGGATGCCGCGCTCGGCGAAGATCGCGTCGGCCTCGAGCGTCGTCGGGCCGTTCGCCCCCTCGACGATCAGGCGCGCGTGGACGCGCGCAGCGTTCTCGCCGGTCAGCTGATCCTCGCGCGCGGCGACGAACAGCACGTCGCACGGCAGCTCGAGCAGTTCCTCGTTCGAGATCCGCTCGCACCGGTCGTAGCCCTCGAGCGAGCCATGCTCCGCGACGTACGCGTGGAGCTCGGGGATGTCGAGCCCTGCGGGCGCGTGCACCCCGCCGGAGATGTCGGAGACGGCGATCACGGTCGCGCCCTTCTCGTGCAGCTCCGTCGCCGCGACGCCGCCGACGTTGCCGAAGCCCTGCACGACACAGCGCTGCTGCGGCAGGGGCATGTCGAGCCGCGCGCACGCGCGCTCCGCGGTCATGACGACGCCGGCCCCGGTCGCCTCGCGCCTGAAGATCGAGCCGCCGACCGAGATCGGCTTGCCCGTCACGACCTCGGGGACGGCATGCCCCTTCAGCATCGAATACGTGTCCATCATCCACGCCATCGTCTGCTCGTTCGTCGCCATGTCGGGCGCCGGAATGTCGGTCTGCGGGCCGATCTCGCGGATGAGCTCCTGCGTGAAGCGGCGCGTCATCTTCTCGAGCTCGCGTTGCGACAGCTCGCGCGGGTTGCAGCGGATGCCGCCCTTCGCGCCGCCGTAGGGGAGCTTGAGCAGCGCGCACTTCCACGTCATCCACGTCGCGAGCGCCGCGCACTCGCCGAGCGAGACCTCCGGGTCGTAGCGGATGCCGCCCTTCGTCGGGCCCAGCACGCTCGAGTGCTGGACGCGGTAGCCCGCATAGACCCTGATCGAGCCGTCGTCGCGCCGGAGCGGCACCGAGACGATCAGCGCACGCTCGGGGAACGCGAGCCGCTCGGCGACGTCGTCCGAGACGTCGGCGAACGGGAGCGACTGCTCGTACTGGGCGCGCGCCATCAGAAAGAGGGGCGAATCCCACTCGAGCGTCTGTTCTTCTGCCTGGACGTGAGCCACGGCCGAGAGAGTCTATGGAAGCGCGCGGGCGAGGCGGTCGCGAAGCCCCGCCACCGAGGTCGCCGCGAGCGGGTCGCCGAGCACGGAGCCGAGCAGCTCACTCGCTTCGCGGACGACGTCCTCGCGCTCCCGGGCGAGCCCCGAATGCTCGACGATGAGCGCGCCGCGCGCCTGCGACGCCCACGCAATCGTCCCGTCGAGTCCCGCTGCCGGAGACTCCACGGCGCGCAGGCGGCCGTGGAGGACCTGCGCCCGCTGCTGGAGCCGCGCCGCCTCGGCGGCGCGCTCGGTTCCTTCCAGCGTGAGCGCCGCCTGGTGCTCGCGCGCCCGGTCGGCGCGCCGGTCCGCGTCGAGGATCGCGTCCTTCGCCCGGTGGACGGCGAGGTCGCGGAGCGGCGACTCCTTCTGCGTCTCGGCTTCCCGGAGCTGCGCCTGTGCCGCGAGCCGCTCGGACTCCGCGCGCTCCTCGTCCTCCGCATGCGAGGCGAGCGCCGCCGGCAGCGCCGCGAGGAAGGCGCTCACCGCCGCCGCCTGGGTGCGGACCTCGTCGACGGCGGCCTGCAGCTCCTCGATCGCGGCCAGCGCGTCGGCGACTCGCTCGTCGCGGGCCTCGAGCTCGGCTGCGATGTCCAGGAGCGGTTGCACCATGCCGGGAGCGGGACTCGAACCCGCATGACCCGAGGGTCACCCGATTTTAAGTCGGGCGCGTCTGACCAGTTTCGCCACCCCGGCCGGGTGAGGGTATCGCTACTCCCCGAGCGGGAACCGGTACGACTTCGGCACGTGGAGCGGCGGCACGCCGACCGCGACCACGATCTCCTGATGCGCGCGAAGGACGAGCGCCGCGGGATCGCCCTTCCGCAGCTTCCCGTTCACCCACCAGAGCACCGGCCCGGGGTAGGGGCCGACCCACGACGGCGACAGCTTCACGCCCCACTCGCCGAAGAACTGGCCGAGCGTGAACGTCCGCATGCTCGGCGACTCGACGTGCAGCACCCCGCTCGTGTCGTGCGTGTGGAGCTCGGTGATGAACTGGCGGACGACGTCGATTCCGACGAGCGCCGGCACCTTGACGTGCTGCCCCGCGACGTAGACGTCGAGGTGCGCGTGGATGTGGACGGCGGCGCCCTCCTGCCCGAGCGCGTGCAGGTCGAGCGGCCGGAGGCGCCGGTAGAGCGACGACGAGTCGTTCGTCCAGGGCACCGGGCTCCTGTGCAGGCCGGGCAGCTTCCCCCACGGGATCTGCGCGGCCGCCGCGGTTCCCGCGCCCGCCGCGCAGGCGGCCAGACACGCCGCCAGGACCAGGATCCGCCGCTGCACCGTCATCGGCGCAGGGTAGCCTCTCTTCCGATGACCCACGGTGTCGTCTCGGCGCTCGCCGTCCTCGGTGTCGTGGGGCAAGCGCTCGTCGTCCTCCTCGCCGTCGCCTGGCTCGTCGCGCGGGACGCCGTACGGCGGCTCCTCTGGGGCTACGAGCTCTGGGCCGCCTTCGTCGTCGCCGCGGTCGCGACCGGCGGCAGCCTCTTCCTCTCGCAGGTCGCGGGCTTCGTCCCGTGCGAGATGTGCTGGTTCCAGCGCATCTGCATGTACCCGTTGTCGCTTCTGCTGCTCTTCCTCGCGGCGCACGGCGACAACCGCGCCGCGCGCTACCTCGTACCGTTCCCGGTGATCGGCGGCGCCGTGTCCGTCTACCACATCCTGATCGAGAACCACGTCGTCGCCACACCGGCGGCCTGCGAGGTCGGCGCAGGCTGCACCGTCAAGTGGATCGACTACTTCGGCTACATGACGATCCCGACGCTCGCCCTCACCGCGTTCGTGCTGCTCATCGGATTCTTAGCGCTGTCGCTGCCGGGACGCGCCGAAGCCGTCGCTACGCTTCCCGCGGATGGCTAGCGGCAAGAAGAGCAAGCAGGCGCGGCGCGCCGCCGCGTCGGCGCCGCCGCCCGTCCGGTCGAAAGGAACGCCCGGTCGCGGCCGCCAGGCCGACCCGAAGGTGCTCGCGATCGCAGGCGGTATCGCACTCGTCGTGATCGTCGCGATCGTGCTCGCCGTCGTCTTCACGCGCGGCAGCGGCGGCAGCGGCATCCCGAAGGGCACGCCGGCCGTCGGCAACTGCGCCACCGCGGGTCTCCCGGGCTGCAGCGACGTCCGCGATCTTTTCAAGGGCATCCCGCAGCAGGGCCTCTATCTCGGCTCGCCGCTCGCCCCCGCCCAGATGGTGATGTTCATCGACCTCCAGTGCCCGTTCTGCCAGAACTACGAGACGACCGTCATGCCGACGATCGTCGACAAGTACGTCCGAACGGGGAAGGTGCGGGTGAAGGTCGAGCCGTGGGCGTTCATCGGGCCGGACTCGGTCCGTGGCCAGAAGGCGATGCTGGCCGCCGCGAAGCAGAACAAGGCCTGGAACTTCGCCGAGATCCTCTACTACAACCAGAAGACGGAGAACACGGGCTGGCTCGACGACGCGATGGTCGCGCAGGCAGCCGCGTCGATCGACGGGCTGAACGTGAAAAAGCTCTTCGCCGACCGGAACAGCGGCGAGATCAAGAGCGAGGCAGCGGCCGTCGCGGACGCAGCCCAGGCCGAGAACGTCACCGGCACGCCGACCGTGTTCGTCGGCAAGAACGGCACGAAGCCGAAGATCGTCGGCTCGAACGGCACGGTCCCGGATCTCGCGCAGACCGAAGCGGCGCTCGACGCCGCCACCGGTTAGATCTTCGCTATTTGCGGCTTTTTCGTGCTTGACCGGCGGCCTGCTCAGCCGTAGTCTCTCGCGTGCCGCTTCCGATGGACTCACGGGTTCGTTGGAGGCGGCATTTTCTTTGGTCCGGCAGAGTCGGCTTGGCGGGGCTCCGTCCGACGCCCTCTCTAGCGTTCACCGGCCATGCTCCTGCTCGCCGGTCTCATCCTCGGTCTCGCCCTCGGCGGACTCGGCGCCTGGCTCTACTGCCGCAGCCAGACCCTCGCCCTGAGCGTCGAGCTCGCCCACGAGCGGGCCCGGAGCGAGGAGAAGGTGGCGCTCCTGCGGAAGACCGAGCAGGACTTCGTCGCGCGCTTCGACGCCCTCGCCGCCGACGCGCTCCGCAAGAACAACGAGTCGTTCCTCGAGCTCGCCTCGGGCAAAGTCCGGCCGATCGAGGAGTCGCTCAAGAAGATGAGCACCGAGGTGCAATTGCTCGAGCAGTCGCGCCGGCAGGACTACGGGGCGCTGACGAAGAGCGTCGAGACGCTCGTCCAGAGCAACGAGCGCATCCGCGTCGAGGCCGCCAGCCTCTCCACCGCGCTGCGCTCCTCCGAGGTGCGCGGCGCCTGGGGGCAGATGCAGCTACGGAACGCCGTCGAGACGGCCGGGATGCTCGCCTACTGCGATTTCCTCGAAGAGGTGCACACCTCCGTCGACGGCCGCTCCCTCCGCCCCGACATGGTGGTCCGGCTACCCGGCGGCCGGAAGATCGTGATCGACGCGAAGACGCCGCTCAAGCCGCTGCAGGATGCCGCCGCAGCGCCGGAGGCCGAGCGCGACGGGCACTTCGCCGACTACGTCCGCCAGGTGCGCCAGCACGCGAAGCAGCTGAGCGAGAAGGCGTACTGGGAGCAGTTTGCCGGCGACTCGCCCGACTACGTGTTCATGTTCCTGCCGGGCGAGAGCTTCTTCCGCACCGCGATCGAACGCGATCCGTCGCTGCTCGAACTCGCCGGCAAGCAGCGCGTCATCCTCGTCAGCCCGATGATGCTCATCACGCTGCTTCGCACGATCGCCTGCATCTGGAACGACGCCCGCGTCGCCGAGAGCGCGCAGAAGGTCGGCGAGCTCGGGCGGGAGCTGTACGAGCGCCTCGCGACGATGACGGAGCACTTCGACAAGCTCGGTGACCGCCTGGACGGCGCCGTCCAGGAGTACAACAAGACGATGGGCTCGTTCGAGCGCCGCGTCCTGCCGAGCGCCCGCAAGTTCACCGAGCACGGGATCACGCCGAAGAAGGAGATCCCCGAGCTCGAGCCGATCGAGATCGCCGCGCAGCCGCCGCAGACGATCGAGCTGCCGGTCGGCGCGCGCGACGCCGCGTAGCGTGGGATAGAGCCGGCCCTTCGGTGCCTGCCTTCATGGATGGCACCTTTGGCGGTAATGGATCGCCCGAGCGGTCGTCTCTTCTCGACTCTCGTTCGTCAAGCGCTCTCGCGGCTGCGCTTCTCGTCGAGCCTGCCCGCCCGGATCGTCGCGGCCATGTCGGCCGACTCTTCGCGGTAGGTCGATCCATCCTCGAACTCGACCACCGGATACAGCCTCTGCCCGGAGATCCGCTGTAGTTCCGTGCGTTTGCCGGGACGAATCGGTCCCTTGACGATTTTGTAGTCGATCCCCTGCTCGTCGAGTGCCTTCTGCACACG
>JAICLU010000139.1 GCA_025925195.1 Thermoleophilia bacterium | reverse complement strand
GGATCGCCCACCGCGTCCAGAAAGAGAAACGTCGCGATCGTCTTCGCAGCAAGCTCGCGCGTGAGGAAGTTCCGCGACGGGACTCCCTCCGGAAACAAGAGGCCGAGCCTCGCTCTGATCTCCGCGATGCTCGCGCCAAGCACTACGCGGCGCGTGTCTCGGCGACCTTTGCCGCCGACAGCTCTGAGGGGTCGGGAAGGGGCAGCTGCCTCAGTTCGAACGCCGAGACGGCGACCGAACCAGTCATGCAGCGATACAGGCGGTCGGCTTCCTCCGTCCCCAGGTAGGCCACCAGCAGTCCGGGCGTCAGGGGACCGGCGCCGTTCCACCGGCAAACGTTCACGTGGTTCTCGACGACGACGCGACCGCCTGCGCGGGCCAGCGTCGCAGCATCGAGCTGACCGACGACGAGGCGACGCGGCTGCTCCGGCGCCGTCGTCCGCTGGATCAGCACGGCGGGTGTGTCGAGAACGAGCCACGGCTGATCGGCTCGCGGAACGACGAAACGGCGCGACCGGGCCTCGGACAGGTCGATGGCTCCGCCTCGGATGTCGCTGCCCCAGACCACGGGCACGCGACCGGGGCCAGGATCGTCGAACAGCTGCTCCCGGTGCCTGTTCCAGACGAGCGGGCCGGTCGACACCGACCAGCCGTAGTCGGACAGTCGCATCCGCCGCTCCGCCGCAGCGGCGACAAGGCTGACGTCCATCGAATCGCGCGGGATGAGCCACGATCGATTGCGCCTCCAGGCGCGCGCCGAGAAGACGTGCGACGACGACGCGGCGAGCTCATCGCCGATTCGCTCGACCTCCACGTCGGCGACCATCCTTCCACGCACGAACGTTGCGAGCAGCGTCTCCTGCAGCACGCCGCCGGCGAAGACACCGTCGCGCTGATCCACGAATCCCAGCCATTCCGGCGGTGCGTGCTCGGCGAGATACGCGCGTAACCGCTGGTAGTACGCACCGCCGACGAGTGACGCCGGCAGCACGAACGCGGCGACGCCGTTCGGTACGAGACGCTCGACGGCCGTGTGGAGGAAGAGCGTCGGCCAGTGCGCATGCCCGTAGAGGACAGCACGGTGCCGGTCGCGCTCGCGCGGCGACATTGGACGACGCCCGAACGGCGGGTTCGCAAGGACCACCGCCGCGGCCGCCGCGTCGGTCAAGCCGTTACGAACCCGCGCGAACTGCGGCAACTCCGGCCGGTCGGCGTCCCGCAGCTCCGCCCAGGCCGGCAGCAGCGCAACCCGCACGGCGAGGTCGCACAGCCGCGCGGCAGCGGGATCGAGATCGGTGCCGCGCAGCCGGCACGCGATCTCGTCGACCGCGGCCCGCGCGGGCAGACTGCCAACCAGATGCTCGGCGGCGGCGGCGAGCAGCGCGCCCGCGCCACACGCTGGATCGACGATCGATCCGGCCGGGAGATCGCGCTCGGACAGCGCGCGCGCGGCCAGCGCCGACGCGAGCGCCGGCGGCGTGTAGAAGCGGCCGTGCTGCGAGCGAACGGTTCGGGCGAGCGACGACAGGTGCAGGTCGCCGAGCCACGCCGCTCCGGCCGTTCCGGCTGGAGCGTCTCCGAGAATCTCTTCGCCGCCGGAACGAAGGGGAGCAGTGGCGCCGACGAGCTTCGGGTCGGTCGGATCGACGTCGTACCGTGCGCACTCGCGCTGCCAGAACGCGGCGGCCGCAGCCGCAACGTCCCTCGAAGTGGTCGCACGTGATGTCACCGGTCGAGGCTAGCGAGGGGAACGGACGTTCCGTTCTACCGCGCGAGCCGCAGCGGCACGGGCAGCCCACAGTGCGCGCACTGCGTCACCGACGCGCCCTTGCGCTCCGCGCGCTCGACCGGGATCGGGGTCTCACACCCGCAGCTCTTGGCGCTCGTGAAGGTCGCCGTCATACCGTCACCTCCTTCGAGATCGCGACGGGGGCCGGCTTCGCGGCGGCATGGGCATGGCCGAGCCCGCCCATGTGCCCGTGCGATTCCGTGCCGTAGCCGCCGGGGACCGGGATGTAGAACTCGGGATAGCCCCACATGCCGTGCTCGTGGACGTCGAGGCCCTGCGTCTCGACCGTCGGCTCGACGCGGATCCCCCAGACGCGGTTCAACACCCAGAGGCAGCCGTACGAGGTGCTGAAGCTGAAGATGCCGACCGCTACGACCCCGAGCGCCTGGATGCCGAGCTGGTGGAAGCCGCCGCCGTAGACGAGGCCCTTGTGGCCGGTCGCGAGGTTGTGCGCGAGCACCGGTGCCGCGAAGAGCCCGCACGCGAGCGTGCCCCAGACCCCCGACATGCCGTGCACGGCGACGGCGCCGATCGGGTCGTCGATGCCGATCCGCTCGACGAAGATGACGCCGAAGACGGCGATCACGCCCGAGCCGGCGCCGATCACGATCGCGGCCCAGGGCGCGACGAATCCCGACGCGGCGGTGATCGCGACGAGCGCGCCGAGCGCGCCGTTCAGCATCATCGAGATGTCGGGCTTGCCGAGCTTGAGCCACGCGATCAGCATCCCGGCGACCGCGCCCGTCGCCGCGGCGACGTTCGTGATCAGCGCTACATACGCGAAGTACCCGAAGCCGCCGAGATCGACGCCGAGCGTCGACCCCGGATTGAAGCCGAACCAGCCGAACCAGAGGATGAGCGTCCCGAGGACCGCGAACGGGATGTTGTGCCCGGGGATCGGGTTTGCGCGACCGTCGTGGCCGAACTTCCCGATCCGCGGGCCGAGGATCAACGCGCCGGCGAGCCCGGCGAGCGCGCCCTGGTAGTGGACGACCGTCGAGCCGGCGAAGTCCTGCATACCGAGCGAGAAGAGCCAGCCGTGCGGGCTCCACACCCAGTGCGACACGATCGAATACGTGATCGTGAAGTACGTCCCGAAGACGAAGTAGACCCAGAGCTTCGCGCGCTCGGCCATCGCGCCCCAGACGATCGCGAGCGACACGCCGGCGAACACGACCTCGAAGAGGTAGCCGGCGGCGCCCGGCACCTCGGCGAAGAAGTCGAACGGCTTCTGCCCGACCGAGATCAGCTCGTTGACCGACGGGAAGAAGCCTGCGGTGCCGCTGAACCAGCCGCCGTCGCCGAACGCGATGCCGAAGCCGACGGCCCAGTAGAGCACCGAGCAGAGCCCGAAGATGAGGACGTTCTTCCCGGCGATGTGGCCGGCGTTCTTCATCCGCGTCAGCCCCGCCTCGAGGAACGCGAAGCCGGCCTGCATGAACATCACGAGCACAGCCGTGACGACCACCCAGATCGTGCTCGCCGCGATCAGCAGGTCGTGCTTCGTCACGTCGCCTCCCGTCGCCCGGTTCGGTTGTGCGTCACGTTCTCGATCGGCGTCGACCAGACGAGGCCGTCGCCCGACTCGTTGCCGCTGACCGCGGCGGCTGCGATCGCGCGCACGACCGCGTCGGCCCTGTCGTCGTCGACGACGAAGATCAGCAATGCCTTCGGCAGGAACCGCGACTCGAAGACGCGGCCGCGATACTCGTGCGTGACGCCGCGCTGACGGCCGTGGCCGACCGCCTCGATGACCGTCACGCCGACGTGGCCCGTCTCCTCCTCGACGGCGTCGATCACGATCTCGATCCGCTCACGGATCACGACCGTCTCGACCTTTCTCATGACCCGACCACCTCGGAGCGACGCTCGAGCAGCAAGACGTCCCGCCACCGACCGTCCGCCTCGCCGAGCCGGTCGCGCACGCCGACGAGCCGGAAGCCGCAGCCGAGGTGCAGGCGGAGCGAGCTGCTGTTCTCGGGGAAGATCCCGGCCTGCAGCGTCCAGATGCCGGCCGCCTCCGAGCGGCCGATGACATCCTCGAGCAGCGCCCGCCCGACGCCCTTCCCCTGCGCCCACGAGGCGACGTACACGCTCTCCTCCGCGACGCCGCGGTAGCAGCACCGGTCGGACACGGGCGACAGTGCGCACCACCCGACGACGCGCCCCGCCAGCTCTGCGACGACGCGGATCTCGGTGTGCGCGGCGTCCCAGCGCTCCCACGTCGGCGACTCCGTCTCGAACGACGCGACGCCGGTCGCGATCCCCTCCGCGTAGATCCGCTCGACCTCCGGCCAGTCCGGTGGCCGAAGGTCGCGCGTCTCGACGGAGCTAGCAGTCGTAGTAGAGGGCGAACTCATGGGGATGGGGGCGGAGCCGGACCGGGTCGACCTCGTGCTCGCGCTTCCACGCGATCCACGTCTCGATCAGGCCCGTGCTGAAGACGCCGCCCTTGAGCAGGAACTCGTGATCGGACTCGAGCGCGTCGAGCGCCTTGTCGAGCGACCCAGGCACCTGGGCGACGCCGCGGTCGTCGTGGAAGAGATCGAAGTCGCACGGCTCGCCCGGGTCGAGGCCGCGCTCGATCCCGTCGAGACCGGCCATCAGCATCGCCGAGAACGCGAGGTACGGATTCGCGGTCGGGTCGGGACAGCGGAACTCGATGCGCTTCGCCTTGGGCGACTCGCTGTACGTCGGGATGCGGATGCACGCGCTGCGGTTCCGCGACGAGTAGGCCAGGTTGACCGGAGCCTCGTAGCCCGGCACGAGGCGCCGGTACGAGTTCGTCGTCGGCGCGCAGAGCGCGAGCAGCGCAGGCGCGTGCTCGAGCAGGCCCGCGACGTAGCTGCGCGCGAGCTGTGACAGCCCCGCGGGCCCGGACTTGTCGGCGAACAGCGGCGTGCCTTCCTTCCACAGCGACTGGTGGCAGTGCATGCCCGAGCCGTTGTCGCCGAAGATCGGCTTCGGCATGAACGTCACGGTCTTGCCCGCGGCGCGCGCCGTGTTCTTGATCACGTACTTGTAGAGCATCACCTGATCGGCCATCCGCGCGAGCGACTCGAAGCGCAGGTCGATCTCGCACTGGCCTGCGGACGCGACCTCGTGGTGATGGAACTCGCACTGGACGCCGAGCCGCTCGAGCGTCAGCACCATCCGCGTGCGCAGGTCGCTCAGCGTGTCGTGCGGCGCCGGCGGGAAGTACCCCTGCTTCTCGCGGATCGTGTAGCCGAGGCCCGGCGTGCCGGAGTTCCAGTGGCCCTCGCTCGAGTCGACCTTGTACCGCGCCTCGTTCTCGCTGCTCGTGTACGAGACCTCGTCGAACACGAAGAACTCGCATTCGGGGCCGACGTGACACGTGTCGGCGATCCCGGTCGAGACGAGGTACTCCTCGGCGCGGCGCGCGAGTTTGCGCGGGTCCTTGGCGTACGGCGCGTACGTCCCCGGCTCGACGATCTCGCAGAGCAGCGACAGCGTCGGCGCCTCGGCGAACGGGTCGAGGATCGCCGAGGACGCGTCCGGCATCAGGATCATGTCGCTCTCCTCGATCCCCTGCCAGCCGCGAATCGACGAGCCGTCGAAGCCGAGGCCCTCGTCGAACGCCGACTCGTCGAACGAGCCGATCGGCAGCGACACGTGCTGCCAGCTGCCGAGCAGGTCGCAGAACTTCAGGTCGACCATCGCGGCGCTCGTCTCACGCGCCCAGCCGAACATCTCGCGCGGCTCGACGCCGCCTGCGAGGTAATGCCGCAGTTCCTTCTCGATCTCTGCCATCGTCTCTCTCCTGACTGGTGCTGGGCTCATGCAGCTGGACCACGAAAAAAGGCCCCACGACTTCGAAAGTCGTGAGGCCTCATTGCCTCGATCGGCGCCTGCGTCGGCGGCGATCTGGGCGGCACTATAGCGAAGGAGACGGATGGGCAACTACACGAAAACGAACATCAAGGAGCTGGACAACGCCGCCGAGGGCTTCGGGCTCGGCGACAAGCTCGAGACCCGCTTTGCGCGCAAGGCGATGGGGCTGGAGCAGTTCGGATTCAGCTATCAGAAGCTGCAGCCGGGCTTCCGCCAGCCCTTCGGCCACGTGCACTCCGAGCAGGAGGAGGTGTACCTCGTGCTCGAGGGCAGCGGTCGGATCAAGGTCGAGGACGAGATCGTCGACCTCGCGCAATGGGATGCGATCCGCGTGCCCGGCGGCATCACCCGGGCGCTCGAGTCCGGCTCCGGCGGAATGACGATCCTCGCGATCGGCGGCAACCCGACCGGCGACGCGGACATGATCAACGACTGGTGGGTCGACTAGCCCGTGAACATCTGGGACGACGACTGGGGTGAGCAGGAGGAAGACTGGTCGGGCGGCGGCGCGCTGTCGAAGCGCCTCGTCGGACGCGGCCCGTTCCTCGGCGCGTCGCTCTACGAGCTGCAGCGCGGAAGGTTCGTGATCTACCACGCGCACCACGGCTCGGAGGAGCTGCTGATCGTGCTCCGTGGCCGGCCGACCCTGCGCACGCCCGACGGGGAGCGGCAGCTCGACGAGGGCGACGTCGTGCACTTCGCGGCCGGCCCGGCGGGCGCGCACGGCATCCGCAATGACACCGACGAGACCGTTCGCTACGTGATGGCAGGCACGCGGGTCTCGCCGGAGGTGGTCGAGTACCCGGACCTGAAGCAGGTCACCGGCCAGTCGAAGCACGGGATCTTCTTCGTCCACGACGTTGCGGAGGAGCAGTGAGCAGGCCGAACGTCTACGCCGACGGCCCGTGGGATCGGGAGGCCCAGCAGATGCGGGTCCGCAGCACGTTCGTCGCGAAGAACGCAGGCGCCGAGGCCCTCGGAGCGAGCGTGCACGAGCTGCTGCCGGGATCGACCGGCTTCAACCTGCACGCGCACTACGGGATGGAGGAGCTGTTCGTCGTGCTGAGCGGGCGCCCGACGCTCCGTACCGGCGACGGCGAGGAACAGCTCGAGCCGGGCGACGTCGTGTCCATGCTGCCGGGGCTGCGCGGCCTGCACACGTTCACGAACCCGACGGACGAGCCGGCGCGGATCCTCGCGATCTCGAACAAGGTGGAGCCGGAGGTCGTGGTCTATCCGGAGCTCGGCAAGGTCGCCGTCGCGACGCGCAGCCCGTTCGAGGTGCCCGAGGGCGCCGACAAGGGCATCGTCGCGATGTTCGACATTCCGTCGTCCGACTGATATCCTCGCGCCCGTCATGTTGCTCGGAATGCAGATGGAACGGACCCCGGCGCGCGCTCCGCGCCCG
>JAICLU010000174.1 GCA_025925195.1 Thermoleophilia bacterium | reverse complement strand
GGCGCTGCAGGACGTCCCCGATCCCGGCATCCCCGCGGTGCAGGTGTCGTCGAATCGCGGCACCGACGACGAGGACGTCGGCATGGTTTCGCCGGGCGCCGGCTTCGCGTACATCGCCGTGTTCGGCTACAACGGCGCCTCCAGCCCGCAGCCGTACACGCTGCGCGTGACGACCCGGGCGCCGCAGGCGTTCGACTGCGTGCCGCGGAGCTTCGCCCACGTTGGTCAGGGGGCCGCCGGCACGCTGCCGACGCTGCCGGCGAACGTCAACACGTTGTTCCTCGTCGCGGAGAAGCGGCTGGGCGACACCTACGGAGCGCAGGCCGAGTCCGACGTCGTCGCGAAGTTGGACGCGCTCGCCGGGCGGTCGGACCTCGGCGTCAGCGGCGCCGTCGTCCCCGTCGAGAGCGTGGCGGGAGCCCAGGCGAAGTACGACGCGTGGGACGCGAACCCGTGCAGTGTCGACGCCGCGAACGCCGTCGCGAACACGATCGCGAACTACGTCGACACGCAGAAGGCCGCGCACACCTCGCTGAAGTACGTGGTCTTCGTCGGCGGCGACGACCAGGTCCCGTTCTTCCGGATCCCCGACCTGTCGCTGATCGCGAACGAAACCGGCTTCGCCTCGGACTTCGCCGACAACGAGTACTTCGGCGCGCTCGCGAGCGGCGACCTCCTGACCGACAACCCGTACCTGGACACCCGGCCCGTCCCGGCGAGCGGACGGCAGCTCTTCATTCCGGACCTCGTCGGCGGCCGCCTCGTCGAGAAGCCGGGTCAGATCACCGCCGCCGTCGATCGCTTCGTCGACTCGCAGGGCACGCTGCAGAGCTCGACGGCTTTCGTGTCCGGCTACGACTTCGTCAGCGACGGCAGCGCGCTCGTGCAGAGCCGCCTCGCCTCGACGCTCGGGAGCGGCAACGTCCGCACGCTGATCAACGACACGTGGTCGAAGTCCGACCTGTTCGGCGCCGCGTTCCCGAGCGGCGGCCCCGCCGACATCAACGACTGGAACGGCCACTACGACAATCACCAGGCCCTCGCGGCCAACGGCGACCACTCGAACCTGATCTCGACCGCGGACTCGCCTGCCTTCGACGGCGGCATCTTCTTCACGATGGGCTGCCACGCCGGCTTCCAGACGACGGACGCGATCGTCGGCCTCGCCGCCCCCGACAAGCTCGACTGGGCCGAGTACTTCGCGGGCACGGGTACAGGCTTCGTCGGCAACACGGGCTTCGGGATCGGCAACACCGACAGCGTCGCGTTCTCGGAGGAGCTGATGGCGGATCTCGCCGGCCACCTCGACGGGTCGCTCTCGATCGGCGAGGCGCTCACGCAGGCGAAGCGCGACTACTACCTCTCGCGCACCGCGTTCGGCTCGTACGACGAGAAGACGCTCTCGGAGGCCGAGCTCTACGGCCTGCCGATGTACGGCGTGGGCACGTCGCCCGCTGCGCTCGCGGCCGCCCCGCTCGCGTCGCCGTCGCCCGACCCGGTGACCGGCACCTCGAGCTCGACCAGCCCGTCGGAGGGGACGCTCGCCGCCCTTGCCGGCACGAGCGCGAAGGTCGCCTCGTTCGACGCGGTGCCCGACTTCAGCGGCCCGCAGAACGGCGACCACGGCCAGTACTACACGAACGCCGGCCAGGTCCAGGCGCCGAACTACCGGCCGCTCCAGCCGTACGTGACGCTGCCGGCGACCCGCGCCGGCACGACGGCGCACGGCGTCCTGATCGACGGGCTGACGAGCTCCGACCACACGCCGTTCGATCCCGACAACGTGCGGCCGACGCTCGACCTGTCGGCGAACGAGCCCGAGCCGCAGTTCGCGGACGAGGCGTGGCCGACCAAGGTCCCGACGCTCGTCACGCTCTCGGACACGCTCGGCGTCGACCAGAGCCTCAACCTCGCGACCGGCCAGTTCTTCACCGACACCGCGTCGCACGATGGCGTCGAGCGGCTCTGGACGCACATCTCCGGTCGCGTCGTCTACTCGGACAGCAACGACTTCGACCCGCCGCAGATCGACTCGATCGACGCGTTCGTCTCGAACGGGCACGTCGCCTTCTCCGGGAGCTTCAGCGACACGGGCACGGGCGTGAAGCTCGCGCAGGTCGTGTACGACGTCGACAACGGCGGCGCCTGGAAGTCCCTGCCGCTGCAGCAGCAGGCGGGCGGCTCGTGGACGGGCGGCGCCGCGTTCAGCGGCGCGCACGTCCAGTTCTTCGTCGAGGCCTGCGACGACGCCGGCAACTGCGGCTTCAGCTCCAACAAGGGCCGCTACTTCGACGCCGCGCCGCTCCCCGCCGGCGGCGGCACGATCACGCTTGCGCCGAGCGTGCCTCTCCCGGCGGGCGGCTTCTACACGGGCGCGCTCGACGTCACCGTTACGAGCAGCAACGCCGAGCAGGTGACCGTGACGCTCGACGGCGCCGAGGTGACCGCGAACCCCGTGCCGGTCTCCGGTGACGGCGTCCACATCCTCGAGGCGCACGGCTCCGACGGCGCGTCGGCGACGGGTGTCTACCTGATCGACTCGAGCCCGCCCTCGAAGCCCGTCGTGACCGGCATCGTCGACGGCAGGACGTACCCGATCGCCGACCTGCCGCCGGCGAGCGCGATCGGCTGCACCGCCCTCGACGCGGTGTCGGGCGCGACGTGCGAGGTCACCGGCTACAGCAGCGACTACGGGCAGCACACGCTGACCGCGACGGCGACGGACGGCGCGGGTCACAGCAGCACGTCCCAGGTGACCTACGTCGTCGGCCTGAAGAGCGGCGACATCCTGGCGCCGCTCGCCGCGAAGAGCGGCGACCAGACCGACCCGAACGCAACGGACCTGAGCGTCTCGAAGATCGGCAGCACGCTCCCGGTGAAGTTCCAGATGTATCTCGACGGCGCCCGCACGAAGCTGATGACGACGCCGCCCGGCGGCAGCACGGCGAGGCTCACGCTCGTCAGGGTGAGCTCGAGCACCGACTCGTCGAGCAGCGAGGTGGTGATCTCGTCGGCCACCTCCGACAGCGGCGGCGTCTTCCGCTGGACGGGCTCCCCGGACTTCCAGTACGTCTACAACCAGAAGACGAAGAGCTTCTCGCAGGGCAAGTACTACGTCACGATCACGGTCTCGCTCGGAGACGTGATCCTGGCCTCGTCCGAGAAGCAGTACTTCGTCCTCAAGAGCTAGGGCAGCGGCACGTCCGGCAGCGACCGGACGCCGAGGCGCTCCATGATCGCCTGCGCCTCTTCGAGCTCCTCGTCGGAGGCGAGGCCCGTCAGCACCTTACCCTGCAGCGTCCGCGCCACCTCGTAGTCGGCGCCCAGCTCGCGCGCGATGCGGAGGCTCTCGGCGAAGTGCTCGGGCGCGGCGTCGGCGGCGCGCGCCTGCACCGCCGCGACGGCGAGCAGGCGCTCGAGCAGCGCGAGCCTCACCCCGACCTCGCCGATCGCGCGGGTGCCGTCGAGCGCCGCCCGGGCGGTCGCCTGGGCGTCGGCGTGGCGGCCCTCGAGCACGAACGCCTGCGCCCGCCGCGCGTCGGCCTCCAGCAGGAGGCTCTCGTTGCCGAGCGACTCGAAGCGCGAGCGCGCGTCGTCCAGCAGCCGGTGCGCGTCGTCGAAGCGGCCCTCCTCCGCCGCGATGCGGCCGAGGCACATCGTGGCGAACGCCTCGCCGACCGGGAACTTCGCCGCCCGGTAGGTGCGGAGCGCCTGGTCGAACAGCTCCGCCGCCTCGGCCAGGCGCCCCTGGTCGATCAGGATCTCGGCGCGGTTGTTCGTCGCATGACCGCCTGTGAGCACGTCGCCGGCGCGGCGGACGACCTCCTCCGAGCGCAGGTACAGCGCCACGGCGTCGTCCCAGCGCCCCTCGTAGTACGCGCGCACGCCCATGTTGTTCAGCACCGTCGCCTGCCGGTTCAGCAGGCCGAGCTCCTCGAAGATCGGGAGCGCCAGGTCGAGGAACTCCCCCGCGGGGCCGCCGCGGTCGCCCTCGGCGGCCGCGCGGATGTAGTAGGCGTCCGCGAGCGCCGCCTGGTCGCCGAGCGCGACCGCCGCCTCGGCTGCCGCCGCGGCCGCGTCCGCCGCGTCGTCGATCTGCCCCTGCCGGTAGAGCACGATCGCGCGGCCGAGCTGGGCCGCGACGCGGTCGGACGCGTCGCCGACGCTCTCCGCGTCGTCGTAGAGCGCGAGCGCGTCGTCGTAGCGTCCCTGGCGTTCGGCCAGCACGCCCCGCTTCCGGAGCAGCCCGGCGCGACGGCCGCCGTGGGCGAGTGCCCGCTCGTACGCCGTGTCGGCGTCCTCGTAGCGGGCCGCGAGCTCCCGCACGTCGCCGAGCGCCTCGCAGACGCGAGCGAGTTCCTCCGCCCCCGGCTCGAGCCCGCCCGCCGCGGCGAGCGCGCGCTCGTAGAAGGTGGCGGCGTCGATGTTCGCGTACTTCGAGCGCGCGTCGTCGCCCGCCCTCACCGAGTAACGCCAGGCCTTGGTCCACTCGCCCGCGGCGAGAAAATGCAGCGACAGGACGTCGGCGTCCATCGCGGCGTCGAACGACCGGCGCTCGATTGCGTTCCCGACGACCGCGTGGATCTCGCTGCGCTTCGCGTACGACAGGCCGTCGTAGGCCGCCGCGTGGACGAGGTCGTGGCGGAACCGCAGTCGTGCGGGCCCGTCCCAGTCGACGAAGTCGGCGAGGCGT
>JAICLU010000044.1 GCA_025925195.1 Thermoleophilia bacterium | reverse complement strand
GGGAAGATCCGGCTGCTGTCGCAGCGGCGGATGGCCGGCTCGCGCCCGCACAAGGGCGGCGAGCTGTCGATCGTCTCGACGCCGTCGGGCACCGATCTGTTCACCGCGCCCGCCGTCGTGCACACGAAGAACGGCGTGTGGCTCTTCGCCGGCGACAACGGCGGCACCGCCGCCTACCGCGTCCGGAACTCGAAGCTGCAGGTGATGTGGCGCAACGGCACCGGCGGCACCAGCCCGATCGTCGCCGGCGGCCTCGTCTACGTGTACGACCCGAACGGCGGGCTCAACGTCTACACGACCAGCGGGCGGCGCGTCGCCACGCTCGCGTGCGGCGGCGGCCACTGGAACAGCCCGATCGTCGTCGACGGCCGGATCGCGCTCCCCGAAGGGAACGCGAACGACCACGCGACGAGCGGCGTGCTCGACATCTGGCGGTAGCTCGCGCGCGCTCGCTCCGCTAGCGCGGAGCTCGCGCGGAGACGGAGCTGCGCGTGCGGGAGAGCGCGGTCTCCCGCACGCTTCGCGCTGTCGGGCTTGCTCCTGTTGTCCTGGCCAATGGCGCCCGGGCGGCGCGGCCTGCGGCCGGGCCGACGGCCGGAAGCCTCCGGCGAGGTCTCGCTGCGCGTCGCCCTCGCCTCCGGCCGGGGGTACGTCGGCGGGCGGAAAAGAACGCGGACGCGAACGGCGGTTCGATTCCCGCGTCAGGGTCTCACTCGTCCTTGCCGCCGAGTAAGCCGTGAGGGAACATCCGAGCCGTGAGTGACACAGCAAACTTCTTCGGGGAACCCGACTTCACGCTTCCTGACGGCGTCGCGATGAAGCAGGTGGGAAAGCACGCCGCCGCGGAGCTGTTGGGTGCGTCGGTGTATTGGATCCCGCCGCAGGCTCGATGGGCAGATCTGCACGTGCATCACGCAAACGAGGAAATGATCATCGTCCTCGAAGGCTCGCCGACTCTTCACACCCTGGAGGGTGCGCGGACGCTCCAAGAAGGGGATGTGGTCGCGTGTCCACGTGGACGCGCGGGTGCTCACCGGCTCGCGAACGACTCGGAGACAGGGGCGCGGGTGCTCATCGTCTCCACGATGAACATGCCTGAGATCGTGGAGTACCCGGAAGAGGGTGAGAACGGGCGGGTGCTGGCGATGACGGAACCTCCCTGGTCTGAAGCTCCATATGACGACTCGAAGGGCAGATTGATCCGGGTCTTTCGGCGCAATGACGGTCAGCCGATTCCGCCCGACGCCGCTCCCGAATAGCGCCCAGCGCCGACTCGCCTCCCAGCAGCGGAACGAGAATCGAGGATCGCGTCCGCCCGGGCGCGAGCTACGCAGATGCGTAGCGAGCGCGGTGTGAGAGCGTCGTCGTAGCCCCTGCCGACGGCGCGCAATGAGTCCGTCGGCCGACAGACGAGCTCGACTGCACGGAGTTCCTGCCTTCCGCGAGCGCGCACGCCCTCGCGGGAACCGCGCCTGGTCGAGCGGCTACCGCTTCGACAGCTTCAGCGTGTACGTGCCGAACCCGGGCGAGGTCGCCTTCACCTCGACGTAGTACCAGCCGGCTTCGGGCGCGACGAAGCCGACGTGCTGCCGCGCCCCCTGCCGCGTCGACTGCGCCGCGCGCAGCCTGCGGACGGTCGCCGGCTCGTCGACCTTCTTCGTACCGGGGCGCCAGAGCTCGAGCGCGACGTTCGCGCCCGTCCACGTCGCGGCGACGGAGGCGCTCAGCCGCTGCTTCTTGCGCAGCGCGACGCGGTAGACGTCGACCTGGTCGTCGTAGTAGTCGAGGGTCGCGTCGAAGCGCTGGGAGCCCCCCCACAGCGTCTTCGCCTGCGTGCCGGCGTCGTCGTTCGTCTCGAACTTGTCGACCGGCGGGAGCGGGCCGGAGAGCGCGGCCACGGCGTTCGCGACGTTCAGGCGGCCCCAGCCGCTGAGCGGGTCGCGCAGGAGCGCGCACCGCGCGCAGCCGGTGCCGGCGTTCACGTCGTCGGCCGTGTGCTCGAGCACCGCCGCGACCTGGCCGTTCGTCAGCGAGGGGTCGAGCGCGAACAGCACGGCCGCCGCGGCGCTCACCTGCGGCGCCGCGAACGACGTCCCCTCGGGCGTCCGGTAGTCGTCGCTGCCGCAGTCGGAGAACCCCTGGTCGGTGCAGGTCGGCCGCAGCGCGGTCAGCGTGGACGGGAAGGTCGAGAAGATCCCGGAGCCCGGCGCCGAGATGTCGTTGTAGTAGGGATCCCGGTCCGAGTAGTCGGGCACGTTGCCGGACTGCGTCAGCGCGCTCACGCCGATCACGTGCGGCAGCGCCGCGGGATAGCTCGCGTACGGCCACGGCGTCGAATACGCCTCGTCCGCGTTGCCGACCGCGGCCACCACGAGCGCGCCCTTCGCGTAGGCGTACGCGACCGCGGCCGCCTCGGCGGGCGAGTACGTGTCCCGCTTCCTGTTCGCGGGGTCACGGACGCCGCCGAGGCTGAGGTTGATCACGCGGGCGCCCGAGTCGGCCGCCCAGCGGATCGCGGCGACCTCCGCGTCCAGCGGGATCGTCCCGTCGGGCTTCACCACCTTCGCGACGAGCAGTTCCGCGGTGTAGGCGATCCCGACGATTCCCTGGCCGTCGAGATTCGCCGCGATCACGCCGGCGACGAACGTGCCGTGCCCCTCGGTGTCGATGTACGGGCTGCCGCCGACGAAGCTGCGGGCGTCGAGGATCCGGCCCTTGAAGTCGGGCAGGGTGTCGTCCACGCCCGAGTCGACGATCGCCACCTTCACCGGCGCCAGGCCGGTCGGCGGCTCCGCCCACGTGTCGAAGGCGTGGTCCTCGGCGAGATACCACTGGTTCGTGGCGAGCGGGTCGGTCGGGACGAACGCCGCAGCGGAGGACGCGAGCGCGAGCGCCGCGAGCCCCGCGAGCAGCAGCGCGCGGCGCATCAGCCGCTCACGATCTGCGTGGCGCTCGTGCCGGGCGCCCAGCCCGAGCCGGCGCTGACGACGGCGCGGACGGTCGCCCCCGGGGTCGCCGTGACGGGAACGGCGAACGTGCCGTCGGCCGCCGTCGTGCCCGTGCCGAGGCTCGTCCACGTCAGGTCGGCGTTCTGCTGCTGCACGTCGACCGAGGCGCCCGCGAGCACGGGCTCGACGGTTCCGTCCGTCTCCAGCGACGAGGCGGCCGTGAGCGAGACGGCGGGCATGACGCGGATGCGCACGGAGCCGGCCGCGACCGTCGTCGTCGCGAGCCGGTAGTCGGTCGGCGCGGTGAGCGTCGCTCCGATCTGCCCGGCGCCGGGCGCCACCGTGCGCAGCGACTGCCAGGCCCCCCCGACGGGGCGCTGCTCGAGCGTCGCGCCCGGGAGGCCCCGGACGACGCTCGTCAGCGTCACCTTGCTGCCGTAGGCGACGGGCGCCGTCGGCTGCGGCGGCGTCAGCGAGAGGAGCCCGACGGTGAACCACGTCGACCGGAGCCCGGCGGCGGCGCGCAGCTTCGTGCCGGGAACGGCGAGTGCGGCAGCCGGCGTCGTCAGCTTCACCTGAGCCACCCGGCCGGCCGGGTTCGGCGTCGTCGAGACGTCGGTGACCGGGCCCCTGGCCTTCAGCGCCTTCAGGAGCGACTGCGCCGTCACCGGCACCGGGCCCCAGTCGTGGTAGGGCGACAGCGCGTCGTACGGGTCTGTGACGGAGACGAGATACGGGACGGCGACGCCCGACCAGTCGGCACTCGACTCGGTCTGGCCGCCGGAGGTGGAGGAGAAGTACGTCGTCGCGACCTTGCCGTCGTAGAGCACGACCGTCCCCTTCGTCGCGTTCACCGCCGCCGTCGCGCCCGACGACTCGGCGGAGACGCCGAGGTACATCTGGCTGCGCGTGTCGGAATAGACGTCGAACGGCGCCCCGACGGCGCGCGTCGCGAGCGCGTAGGAGCGCGCGGCCACCGCCTGGGCCTTCAGCGCCTCGGGCGCCCACCCCGAGGGCATCTCGGCGGGGACGACGCCCCAGAGGTACTGCTCGAGCCCGACGAGGCCGATCGCGCGGAGCTTCCCGTCCACGACGTCGAGCAGGATCTTCCCCCGGTACGCCCGGCCGAGGGTGAGGTGGGAGCGTCCCGACGGCGTGAACGTGAGCGGTGCCGGCCAGTCGAGGTCGGCGGTGTACGTGTGCCTGCCGGCGGCGACGACATGCCGCCCGCCGTCGCCGTCCCGGACGGTGAAGGACGCGTCGGAGGCGATCATCACCTTCTTCTTGCGGTCGGCGAGGAGGACGCGGATCGTCTTCGCCGGCGCCGGGCCGAGCGTCGTGCCGGGGTAGTAGTGGGCGAGGATCTCGTCGTAGGTCGCCCCGTGCTGCGCGTAGCCGTAGGCGCCGTACTGGCTCATGCCGACGCCGTGCCCCCAGCCGTGCCCGCTGAAGACGAGCAGCGCCCCGGAGCCGGCCGGCGCCTGGAAGCACGAGATCGCACACACCGAGGCGCCCGCGGCGACGCCCGTGGGGGCGGCGAGCACGAGGAGGACGATGGCGAGGGCGAGCGGGCGAAGACGCGTCATGAGCACCGCGGGAACGCGGAAAACCAAGCTACCAGAGGTATTTCTCGGTCGGGTGTTCGTTTCATCCCCGGGCGGGAATCGCCCTCCCGATGTCTGTCACGGAGGGCCTGCTCCCCGACCGCTACGCCGGAGCGGAGCGGATCGGTCGGGGCGGGATGGGCGAGATCTACCGCGCCACCGACACGACGCTCGGGCGCACCGTCGCGCTCAAGGTCCTCGACGACCGCTACGCGCGGGACGAGAACGTCCGCGCGCGCTTCACGCGCGAGGCGCTCGCCGCCGCCCGGCTCTCGGGCACCGGGAACATCGTCACGATCTACGACGTCGGCGAGTGGCAGGACAGGCCGTTCATCGTCATGGAGCACATCGACGGCGGCTCGCTCGAGGAGCGGCTGCGCCGGGGCGCCGTGCCGGTGGCGCAGGCGCTCGACTGGCTCGAGCAGACCGCGCACGCGCTCGACGCCGCGCACCGGGCCGGCGTCGTCCACCGGGACGTCAAGCCGGCGAACCTGCTGATCGACCGCGGCGGGCGCATCCACGTCGCCGACTTCGGCATCGCGTCGGCGATCGGCCTCGACTCGCTCACCCAGACGGGCACCGTCCTCGGCACCGCGTCCTACCTCTCGCCCGAGCAGGCGAAGGGCGAGCGGACGACGGCCGCGACCGACGTGTACTCGCTCGCCGTGGTCGCGTTCGAGCTGCTCGCGGGACGCCGGCCGTTCGTGGCCGAGAGCGTCGCCGCGGAGGCCGCGATGCACGTGGCCTCCGCGATCCCCGCGATCTCGGACGTCGAGCCGTCGCTGCCGCGCGAGCTCGATCCCGTGTTCGAGCGCGCGCTCGCGAAGGAGCCGGGTCGGCGGTACGGGAGCGCGGCGGAGTTCGTCGCCGCGCTCCGCGCGGCGCTCGAGCGCGCAGCCGGGCCGACCCGGGTCGTCGCCCCGGCACCGAGACCGCGCCGCGCGGCCGCGGCGGCGCCCGCGCCCGTGCCGGTGGGCGGGCGAGGTACGCGGCCGGGCTGGCTCGTCCCCGTGCTCGGGCTGCTCGTGCTCGGGCTCGTCGGCGCGGGCATCGCGTACGCCGTCACGCGAGACGGCTCGAGCGCCGCGCGGCCGGCTCCGGTGCGGATCAGGACGACCGTGAAGACCGTGACGAGCCAGGCCGAAACCGTCGTCAGCACGGTGGTGACGACCGCGCCGCCGCCTCCGCAGAGCACCGAGACCCCGACCACGTCGACCACGGCTGCGGCGCCGAGCGTCGGCGGCGACCCGGTCGACGAGAACAACCGCGCGTGGGCGCTGATGCAGGCCGGCCGCTACTCGGACGCGCTGCCGCTCCTACAGGACGCGCAGCAGCAACTCGACGGGCAGGGGAGCCTCGCCGAGGCGTACACGGACTACAACCTCGGCTACACGCTCGTGCAGCTCGGCAGTTGCGGAGACGCCATCCCCTATCTCGAGCGGTCGAAGGAGCTGCAACCCGGCCGCAAGGAAGTCCACGACGCGCTCAAACAGGCGAAGACGTGCTGAGCCGCTCTCCGTACTGGCGCTCGTAGTACTCGCGGTACTCCCCGGACTTGATCGGCTCCCACCAGGCGCGGTTGTCGCGGTACCACTCGACGGTCGTCCGCAGGCCTTCGTCGAACGGGATGCGGGGCTCCCACCCGAGCCCCCGCAGCTTCGCCGTGTCGAGCGAGTAGCGGCGGTCGTGGCCCGGACGGTCGTCGACGCGGCGGAGCAGCGAGCGGTCGGCGCCCGTCAGCTCGAGCAGCTTCTCGGCGACGTCGATGTTGTGCCGCTCGTTGTCGCCGCCGACGTTGTAGACCTCGCCCGGCCGTCCGTTGCGCAGGACGCTCTCGATCCCGGCGCAGTGGTCCTCGACGTGGAGCCAGTCGCGCACCTGCCTTCCGTCGCCGTAGAGCGGCAGCGGCGCGCCGTCGAGCGCGTTCGTGACGAAGAGGGGGATGAACTTCTCGGGGTACTGGTTCGGACCGTACGTGTTCGAGCCGCGGGTGATCGAGGCGTTCACGCCGAACGTGCGGACGTAGGCCGGGATCAGCAGCTCGCCGGCCGCCTTGGCCGCGCTGTACGGGCTCGACGGGTTGAGCGGATCCGACTCCTTCGAGGAGCCGCCGGCCTCGAGGTCGCCGTAGACCTCGTCGGTCGAGACCTGCACGAGCCGCACGCCGGAGTCGCGGATGTGCTCGAGCAGCACCTGCGTGCCGCGGAACTCGGTACGGCCGAAGTCCTCCGCCGAGAGGATCGACCGGTCGACGTGCGTCTCGGCCGCGAAGTTGACGATTGCGTCGCAGCCCTCGGCCGCGCGCGCGACGTCCGCCGGCTCGGCGATGTCGCCGTGGATCAGGTCGACTCCGTCGGGCAGGTTGGCCCGGTTGCCGGAGTACGTGAGCTTGTCGAGGACGACGACGTCCTCGCCGGCCGCCAGGAGCCGCTTGACGAAATGCGAGCCGATGAAGCCGGCGCCGCCCGAGACGAGTAACCGCATCCGCCTAGGTTAGTGTGTCGCCGTGGCGCAGATCGAGAGCAAGAATCGCGCGACCTCGGAGCCGCAGGCGCGCAAGGGCGTCCTCGAGCAGGTCGCGGAGCGGGGCATCGAGGACGTGCTCCTCTGGTTCACCGACCTCGAGGGCCACCTGAAGAGCTTCTCGATCACGACGCGCGAGCTCGAGAGCGCGCTCGACGACGGGATGGGGTTCGACGGCTCCTCCGTGACGGGCTTCAACGCGATCGAGGAGTCCGACATGGTCGCGATCCCCGATCCGACGAGCTATCGCGTGCTCCCGGACGGCAAGACCGGCCGGATGATCTGCGACATCGTCACCCCCGACGGGCAGCCGTACGAGGGCGACCCCCGCCACGTGCTGCGGCGGGCGCTCGAGCGGATGACCTCGATGGGGTTCGACACCTTCAACGTCGGCCCGGAGGCGGAGTACTTCCTCTTCCGGGACGAGAAGGGGACGGAGACGCTCGACGAGGGCGGCTACTTCGCGCAGACGACGATGGACGCGGCGACCGACGTGCGCCGCGACACGATCCGCGCGCTCGAGTCGATGGGCATCCCCGTCGAATACCACCACCACGAGGTCGGGCCCTCCCAGCACGAGATCGACATCCGCTACGCGAACGCGCTCGACATGGGCGACTACATGCTCACGTACCGGCTCGTCGTGAAGGAGGTCGCGAAGCAGCACGGCTACCACGCGACGTTCATGCCCAAGCCGCTCTTCGGCGAGAACGGGTCGGGGATGCACACACACCAGTCGCTCTTCACCGACGGGCGCAACCGCTTCTTCGACGGCGACGACCGCTGGCACCTCTCCGGCGAGGGCAAGGCGTTCATCGCCGGGCAGCTGCGGCACGCGCGCGAGATCGCGGCGGTGTTCGCGCAGTGGGTGAACTCGTACAAGCGGCTCGTGCCCGGCTACGAGGCGCCCGTCTACGTCGCCTGGTCGCAGCGCAACCGCTCGGCGCTGATCCGGATCCCGCTCTACAAGCCCGGCTCGGAGCAGGCGACCCGCGCCGAGATCCGCTGCCCCGATCCCGCCTGCAATCCGTACCTCCTGTTCGCGTGCCTGCTGCACGCGGGCCTCGAGGGGATCGAGCAGGGCTACGAGCTGCCCGACCCGATGGAGACGAACCTCTACCACCTGACGGCCGAGCAGCGCCGCGAGCGGGGGATCGTCTCGCTGCCCGAGACGCTCGGCGAGGCGATCGACGCGCTCGCGCAGTCGGAGCTCGCACGCAAGGCGCTCGGCCCGCACATCTTCGACCGCTACATCGAGCTGAAGCGCAAGGAATGGGACGAGTACCGCGTCCAGCTCACCGACTGGGAGATGAAGAAGTACCTCGCGGTGCTGTAGGGCCGTAGTGGCCGGCCCGACAACGACCACGGGGTGCTTTCGCACCCCGCGATCGGCCGTCAGTTGGGCTCAGCGTCCGCAGAACGCGAGCCGTGCCGATCATGACAAAGGGAGGGTGCTTCCGCTAGAGGAACGAGCGGATGTTCTCGCGGTCGACCCGGAGGCCGATGACGCCGCTCGTGCCGTCGATCTGGTCGATCGTGTCGGCCGGGACGAGCCGGCGCCGGCGCGAGAAGAGGCCCGACTTCACGGACAGCGCATCCGGGACGTCCGGGGCGGTGCCGTACATCGGGCATTCGACCTTGCCGACGAGGCGGCCCTGGCGATCGGCCACGATGTAGCCGGTCGTGCGGCGGAGGTCGATTGCGAGGGCGCTCACAGTGGTGACCGTATTCCCGCCCTGCGACGAAAATCCTAATCCGTCCGTAAAGCCTTTGTTAATCCTCGCTACGTCGGTCGCCACACCATCAGAACGACGATCGCGACCAAAAGGATGCTGCTGACGTAACTCAGGATCAAGGACGGGCGGTGCCGGACGAGCGCGTTCAACCCGTCGTCGGGCAGGTCGCCGGCCGCCGCCAGCTCCTCCGCGCGGTAGCGCGCGTGCCGCGCGGTGCGGCCGCCGATTCCGCCGAGCACGACGCTGGCGAGCCAGAGGCCGTACGACGCCTGGATCCACGCCGGCTTGAATCCGTAGCCGACGTTCGAGGCGAGCGCGGAGCCGAAGGCGACCGTCATCAGCGCGCCGACCACCACGACGAGCACGCCGACGCGCGTCAGGCGCAGCAGCGTCAGGATCTCGCTCGGCCGCTCGCGTCGCATCGCACCGATCTGCAACGTGCCCGCGATCGCCGCGCCGGCAAAGAAGCAGAACGCTCCGATGAGATGGAAGAAGAGGAGCCAGTGGTACGCGGTCACGGCCGTACGATATTCGCGTGGATGCAAGCGAGCGCCACCTCCGGCTGCTGACCGAGACGACGGCCGCCGTCAACTCGACGCTCGACCTCGAGGAGGTGCTGCACCTCGTCGCCGAGAAGGTCGCGGAAGCGCTGCGCGCCGACGCGTGCTTCGTCTACCTCTACGACGAGCGCACGGACGAGCTCGTGCTGCGCGCGACGCACGGAACGAGCGTCGCCGAGATGACGCGCCGTCCGCGGATGCGGCCCGGCGAGGGCATCACGGGCACCGCGGCCGCCGAGCGCGCGCCGGTGATGATCCCGTCGGCGGCACATCTCGATCCGCGCTTCAAGCTCTTCCCGAACCTGCCGGAAGAGGAGTACGAGTCGATCCTCGCCGTGCCGATCCTCGCGCGCGGCGAGACGCTCGCAGGCGCCGTCAACGTCCGCACGCGCACCCAGCGCTCATACGACGAGACGGAGATCGCGCTGCTCGTCGCGATCGCCGACCAGGTCGCGCAGTCGCTGCTGCACGCGCAGCTCTACGCGCAGGCACAGCGGCGCGTCGCCGAGCTCGAGGCGCTCGCGCGCATCTCCGAGGCGGTCTCCGAGTCGCTCTACCTCGAGGAGTCGCTCGAGGCGATCGTCCGGACGACGATGGACGCCGTGCAGGCGACGGGCGCGGCGCTCGTCCTCGAGGACGGCCGGATCGCCTGGCCGGGCGGGCGCGCCGGCTCGCACGCGGTCCGCACGCCGCTGCGCTGGAAGCGGCGTGTGATCGGCGAGCTCGTCGCGGATCGAGACACGCCGTTCTCGGACGACGACCGCGCGCTGCTCGAGGCGATCGCCCATCACGCCGCCGTCGCGCTCGAGCACGGTCGCGCCGTCATGCGCGGCGTCGTCGCGCAAGAGATCCACCACCGCGTGAAGAACAACCTCCAGACGGTCGCGTCGTTGCTGCGGCTGCAGTCGCGCGCCGAGGGCGTCGACCCGCGCGAGGCGCTCGAGCATTCGGTGAACCGGATCCTCGCGATCGCGGCCGTGCACGAGGTGCTGACCGAGCAGCGCGAGGAGGACGTCGAGCTCGCCGACCTGCTCGACCGGCTGCGCGCCATGCTCGTCCAGGGCCTCGCCGCCGGGCGCGACGTGGAGGCGTCGCTCCAGCCGGTGTCGCTCGGCGGCCAGCGTGCAACGGCGCTCGCGCTCGTCTTCAGCGAGCTGCTCCAGAACGCGTTCGAGCACGGCGCCGGCGCGGTGAAGATCGAGCTCGCGCAGCGCAACGGCGACGTCGTCCTCGCGATCGCCGACGAAGGCGCCGGCGTCGGCGGCGCCGCGAACGGCACCGGGCTCTCGATCGTCCAGGCGCTCGTCCGCGACGAGCTGCAGGGGAGCTTCGACCTGACCGGCTCGCGCGCAGAGGTCGTGTTCCCGTCGTGAGGCGCCCCGAGGAGGTGCTCGTGCTCGTCCGGCGGGGCGACGAGCTGCTCGTGCTGCACCGCTCGGAGCGGCAGGGCTCCTACTGGCACTCGGTCGCGGGTGCGCTCGAGGCAGGCGAGTCGTGGGCCGACGCCGCCGCGCGCGAGCTCGAGGAGGAGGTCGGTCTCGTCGCCCGGCCCGTCGAGATCGCGGAGCCGTACACGTACTCGGTCGACAAGTTCCCGGACTACCGGCACCGCCTGCCGCCCGGCACGAAGGAGATTCTCGTCCACAACTTCGTCGTCGACGCGCCGCCCGGGTGGGAGCCGCGGCTCGACTGGGAGCACGACGACTACCGCTGGTGCACGCGCGACGAGGCGCTCGAGCTCCTGTACTGGCCCGAGCCGAAGGACGTCCTACGGACGCTGTGAGGCAGGGTGGGAGCATGAGGATCCTGGTGGCCGAGGACGAGACGATCATCCGTCTCGACCTCAAGGACCTGCTCGAGCGGGCGGGTTTCGAGGTCTGCGCCGAGGCGCGCGACGGCGAGGAGGCGGTCGACCTCGCGCGCTCCGAGCTGCCGGATCTGGCGCTGATGGACGTCAAGATGCCGCGGCTCGACGGCATCGAGGCGGCGCGCCGGATCCTCGACGAGCGGCCGATCCCGATCGTGCTGCTGACGGCGTACGGTCAGCAGGAGCTCGTCGCGCGCGCCGCCGAGGCCGGCGTCTACGGGTATCTCGTCAAGCCGTTCCGCGAGCAGGACCTGCTGCCGGCGATCCACACGGCGCGCGCGCGGCACGAGGAGATGCAGGCGCTGCGGGAGGAGGCCGAGTCGCTCGGCGAGGCGCTTGCGGCACGCAAGATCATCGAACGCGCAAAGGGGTTGCTGATGGCGAAGGAAGGACTGACGGAACAGGAGGCATTCCAGCGGCTGCGCCGCGCCTCCCAGGTGTCGCAGCGGCCGCTGAAGGTGATCGCGGAAGCCGTCGTCGCGACACTCGAGGGCGGCGAATGACGCCGGAGCATCCGAACGCCGCACTCACGCGCCGCGTGTTCGGCGCCTTCGGCAAGGACGCGATGCAGATCTCCGCCGCGCTCTGCCGTGACATCGTCTGGCGCGTCCCCGGCACGACCGCGATGAGCGGCGAGTACCGCGGGCGCCGGGAGGTCGTCGAGTTCCTGCGCCGCACCGGGCTCGAAACCGGCGGCACGTACGGATCGGAGCTGCACACCGTGCTCGCGAACGACGAGTGGGGCCTCGCCGTCTACCGCGCCTGGGGGACGCGGAACGGCATCGACATGGACGTCGATCAGGCCTTCGTCATCCGGTTCCACGACGGCATGTGGAAAGACGTCACCGCCGTCCCGCTCGACGCAGTGTTCGATGCGTTCTGGAGCTGAGCCGTTCGACTCGCCCGACGTCCAAGCGTTGTGCGCGGCGCAGCAGGCGGAGATGCTCGGCCTCTACGAGGGCGAGGCCGACATCGGGCCGGCGCGCGACGCATCGATGTTCGTCTCGCCCGACGGCACGTTCCTCGTCGTGCGGGACGACGACGGCCGCGCGGTCGCCTGCGGCGGCGTTGCCCGATTCGACGCGACGCGCGGCGAGCTGAAGCGGATGTACGTGGTGCCGCACGCACGCGGCCGGGGGATCGGCCGGCGCGTGCTCGCGGAGCTCGAGCACAGTGCCCGCGAGCTCGGCTACACGAGCCTCGTGCTCGAGACGGGCGACCGGCAGCCCGAGGCACTCGGCTTGTATCGCTCGTCGGGATATGAGCAGATTCCCTGTTACCCGCCGTACGACCGGCGCGTGCTCAGCCTCTGCTTCGAAAAGCGACTGGAGGTATGACAGGTGAAGGACTTCAGGGAGTTCCTGCTGCGCGGCAATCTCGTCGACATGGCGGTCGGCATCGTGATCGGCGTCGCGTTCGCCGCCGTCGTCACGGCGCTCGTGACCGACCTGATCACGCCGCTGATCGCGGCAATCGGTGGACAGCCGAACTTCGCGTCGCTGAAGTTCCGCGTCAACGGGAGCGAGTTCCTCTACGGCTCGTTCATCAACGCGCTGATCGCGTTCCTGATCATCGCCGCGGTCGTCTTCTTCCTCGTCGTGAGGCCCGTCAACAGGCTGATGGAGCGTCGCCGCACAGAGCCCGCCGTCGAGCGGCCGACGAAGGACTGCCCGCGCTGCCTCAGCTCGATTCCCGTCGGTGCCTCGAGGTGCGCCTTCTGCACGGCTGATCTCTAGGACTGGGGCAGCTGCGACGCCTGCTCGAAGAGCTCCTCCCACCGCTCGAGCAACGACCCGAGCGCGTCGCGCGACCGCTTGTGCGCGGCGAGCGTCTCGACGTTCGACCAGTCCTGCGCGAGCTGCTTCTCGAGCTCGACCACCTCGGCCTCCCGGGCCGCGATCTCCGTCTCGAGCCGCTCGAGCTCACTCGGCCGCTTCGGCCGCGGCTTGGCCGGCTTCGTCTTCTTCTCGACCTTCGGCGGCGCGGCGGGAGCCGCCGCGCGCGCCGCGCGCTCCTCGCGTCGGCGCAGCATCTCGGCCCAACCGCCGTCGTACGACTGCAGCGTTCGATCCTCGATCGCGAGCGTCCGCTCGGCGATCGCGTCGAGGAGCGCGCGGTCGTGCGAGACGAGCAGCACCGTCCCGGGAAACGCCTCGAGCGCGGCTTCGAGCGCCTCGCGCGACTCGAGGTCGAGATGGTTCGTGGGCTCGTCGAGCACGAGGAAGTTCGCGCCGGACGCGACCGTCACGGCGAGCGCGAGCCGCCGCCGCTCGCCCCCGGACAGCACCGTCACGGGCTTCTCGTGGTCGTCCCAGCCGGAGAAGAGGAACTTGCCGAGCAGGTTCTGCGCGTCGGGACGCGACAGGCCGGTCATCGTCTGCACGCACTGCAGCACCGAGCCGCGCGTGTCGAGCTCGAGCTCCTGCTGCGAGAAGTAGCCGACCTGCACGCCGTGGCCGAGATGGATGCCGTTGCGCTCGTTGACGATCGACTCGAGGAGCGTCGTCTTGCCGGAGCCATTCGGGCCGACGAGCGCGACGTGCTCGCCACGTTCGAGCGCGAACGACGCGTCGTGCAGCAGCACGCGTCCTTCGCCACCGATCGTCAGCTCGAGCCCGTGGACGTCGAGCACGGTCCGTCCGCTGCGCGCCGGCTTCAGGAACTCGAACCCGAGCGTGCGCCGGCTGCGGGCCAGCAAGGCGATCTGCTCCGCCGACTGCTTGCGCTCCTCCTCGAGCCGGCCGATGTGCGTCAGCTTCGCCTGCGCCTGCTTCGCCTTGTCCTTCTTCGCGCGGAAGCGCTCGACGAACCGCTCGAGGCGCGCGATGTCCGCCTGCACGCGCGTGATCTCCTTCTGGGCGCTCAGCAGCCGCGCCGCCTTCTCGCGCCGCCAGGCGTGCCACGGGCCGGGGAAGTACGTGCCGCGACCCGCGACGACCTCCATCGTCGCGGTCGTCACCGCCTCGAGGAACCAGCGGTCGTGCGCGACGAGGATGACCGCCGCGTCGAGCGACTGCAGCTCCTTCTCGAGCCATTCGAGGGAGGCGACGTCGAGGTGGTTCGTCGGCTCGTCGAGCAGCAGCAGGTCGGGATCGCCGCCGAGCGCCCGCGCGAGCGATGCACGCGTCAGCTCGCCGCCGGAGAACGTGCGCAGCTGCCGCTCGAGGTGCTCCTCCGCGAAGCCGAGGCCGCGCAGCACGGCGGTCGCGCGGTCGCGCCAGTTGTAGCCGCCGGCGTGCTCGAGCCTCGCCTGCGCCTCGGCATAGCGGTTGAGCGTCGCCTGGTCGTGGGCGCCGGCCGCCATCGCCTGCTCGAGCCGGGTCAGCTCCTCCTCGAGCTCGACGAGGTCGCGCGCGCCCGAGATCACGTACTCGCGCAGCGTCAGATTCTGGTCGAGCGGCGGGCGCTGGTCGTGCAGCGCGACGCGCGTTCCCTTCTCGAACGCGAGCTCTCCGCCGTGCTTCTCGGTCTCGCCGGCGAGGATCCGCAGCAGCGTCGTCTTGCCCGCGCCGTTCGGGCCCGACAGCGCGACCCGGTCGCGCCGCTCGACGCTGAACGAGACGCCCTCGAAGAGGACGTTGCCCGCGAACTCCTTCGCGAGGTTGGATGCGATGACGACCGCCATGACCCCAGGGTAGATTCGAGGCGTGGCGACGGCCAGGAGCGAGACCCTGCGCGAGCTGGCGCAGCGCATTGCCGACGAGCTGCCGCCGGCCGTCGAGGAGGTCGTGCTCACCGGCAGCGTCTCGCGCGGAGTCGCCGACGAGCACTCGGACATCGAGATGCTCGTCGTGACCTCGCAGCAGGTGACGAGAGACGAGGCGTTTGCGATGTCGGGGCTGCCCGAGCCCCAGTCCTGGGGCCCTCAGGGGACGGCGTGGCACCGTGTGTTCGGGTACCGCGAGGGCGTCCCGATCGAGCAGATCTGGTGGTCGGGCGAGCTCGCCGAAGAACGGATCGAGACCGCGCCGGAGGCGATCGCGAACGGCATCGTGGTCCGGACGAGCGGCCGCGCCACGGCGTGGCAGGAACGGCTGCGCCACTACCCCGAGGAGCTTGCACGCGAGCGGATCGAGGCCGCCGCCGAGACGTGGGGCGGCTACGCGCCCGAGAGCATCCTGACGATCACCCGCCCGGGCGAGCGCATCGCACGTGTCCAGCGGATGGTGGGCGACGCCGAGCGGATCGTCCGGATCGTCTTCGCCGTCAACCGCGTGTGGGAGCCGACGCTGAAGCGGCTCGCCCTTCGCCTCGAACCGCTCGCGACGAAGCCGGCCCGCCTCGCCGAGCGCCTGGAAGCCGCGTTCGCCGAGGACGACATCCTCATCCTGACGGAGCTTGCGCTCGAGACCGTGACGCTTGCCCCCGACGGGCCGAACGTCGTCCGCGCCCGCAGGTGGCTCGCCGCGTCGGCGGAGGCGCTTCGCGGGTGAGCGTGCTCGCGCTCGACATCGGCAGCTCGTCCGTGCGCGCCCGGCGCTTCGACGAGCACGCCGAGCCGGACGGCGAGCTGCGTCAGGAGCGCTACGACACGCGCGACCCCGCCGCGATCGCCGAGCTGTGCCGGACGGTGCTCGACGGCGGCGAGCCCGATGGGACGTCGTGCTTTGCGCACAGCCTCGTCGCCGTCGACGCGGGCTGGAAGCCGTTGACGCCGCTCCTCGGCTGGCGCGACACGCGCAGCGCCGACGCGGCGGAATGGCTGGCGCGCCGGCTCGATCCCGAGGCCGTCCATGCGCGCACCGGGGGCTACCTCCACCCGTCGTTCTGGCCCGCGAAGCTCGCGTGGCTCGCGCAGGAGCACCCCGACGTCTATCGCGACGCCGCCCATTTCGTCTCGTTCTGCGACTACCTCCGCCGCAGCCCGGAGACGAGCGTCTCGATCGCGTCGGCGACCGGGCTCGTCGACCTGACGACGAGCGACTGGGACACCGAGCTGCTGGAGGTGCTCGGCCTGGACGCCGAGCGGCTGCCGCGGATCGTCGACCAGCCGGTCTGGCTCGACGCCGTCTGCTCGAACCTCGGCGCCGGCTGCCTCGGTCCCGAACGCGCGGCCCTGATGGTCGGGACCTCAGGCGCGCTGCGCGTCCTCTACGAGACCGAGCGGCCACAGCCGAGGCCCGGGCTCTTCCTCTACCGCTACGACGAGCGCCGCGTCATCGAGGGCGGCGCGCTCTCGGACGGCGGCAACCTGCACGCGTGGCTCGAGGCGACGCTCGCCGACGCCGCCGACGGCTGCGAGGACCACGGCCTGACCGTCCTGCCGTTCCTCGGCGGCGAGCGGTCGACCGGCTGGGATCCCGACGCGCGCGGCGCGATTCTCGGCCTGACGTTCGACACGACGCCCGGCGACATCCGCCGCGCCGCGCTCGAGGGCGTCGGCTTCCGCTTCGCCGCGATCGCCGATCTGCTGCCCGAGGTGGACGAGATCGTCGTCACCGGCGGTGCGATGCTGAAGGACCGCGCGTGGGTCCAGATCATGGCGGACGCCCTCGCGAGGCCGGTCACACTCTCGGCCGTCGAGGAGGCCTCGCTCCGCGGAGCGGCCGTCGCCGTGCTCGACGATCCGGCCGACGCACCGCTCGGCGACGTGTTCCACCCCCGGGAGGAGCGGGCAGACGCATATCGTTCGGCCCGGGAGAGACAGCAGCGGCTCTACGAGGTGCTCCGTGACGAACTCTGACATCGAACAGCAGTCGATCGACACCATCCGCACGCTGTCGGCCGACGCCGTGCAGCAGGCGAACGCGGGCCATCCCGGCACGGCGATGGCGCTCGCGCCGCTCGCGTACCTCCTCTACACGGAGGTGATGCGCCACAACCCGGCGAATCCGCACTGGCCGGACCGCGACCGCTTCGTCCTCAGCGCCGGGCACGCCTGCATCCTCCAGTACAGCGCACTGCACCTGAGCGGCTACAACCTCTCGCTCGAGGAGCTGAAGCGCTTCCGCCAGTGGGAGTCGCTGACGCCCGGCCACCCCGAGGTGCACCACACGCCGGGTGTCGAGGCGACGACCGGTCCGCTCGGCCAGGGCTTCGCGAACGGCGTCGGCTTCGGGATCGCCGAGCGCTTCCTCGCCGAGCTCTTCAACCGGCCGTACGACGAGATCGTCGACCACCGCGTCTACTGCATC